>NZ_JBGUAY010000003.1:0-300000 GCF_041821025.1 Egicoccus sp. AB-alg6-2
GCCTTCCTCGTCGTAGCGGCGTAGCCACTTGTGCGCGGTCGCACGCGAGACACCCTGGGCCACGGCCGCGCGGGCGACGGGCCAGCCTGCGAACCGGATCCGCTCGATCAGCAGCCGTCGACCTTCGATCGAAAGCTTCGCCCTACGATGCTCCACGAGAGCCTCCCGTTAGCTCGTTCTTCGCCGGATGAGCCGGGAGGCTCTCACTCTGTGAACAACGTTGCGAGGAACTACAGCTAGCGGAGCGGTGCGGCGGCCCCGGTGCTGGCCCTCGCTAGTCGCGGTCGCGTGACGTCCCGCCCTCGGCGGGCAGGTCGTCGGGACCCTCCGACGGGGTCGTCTGCTCGCCGCCGGGCGGTGGGAGCGGCGCGGTCTCGTCGAGCAGGCCGTCGTGGTCGACCTCGTCATCGACGGTGTCGTCCGTGACGATGTCGGGATGGTGTTCGTCGGGGTGGTGGTCGGCACTCATGGCCTCGCTCCTTCGTCTGCCGGAACGACACCGGGGTGCCGGCGGCGGGTGGAACCGCCCACCGACACCCCGGTGATTCGATCGATCGACGTCAGCGACGCGTGTCGTCGCGGGACTCCTCGAGACCGGCGACGTCGATCTCTTCCTTGCGGACGTCGTCCTCGACCCGCGCCTCGTCGGTGTGGACGTCCTTGTCGAGGCGCACGCGCTCCTTCGGGACCGCCTGCTTCTCCACGACCGGCTGCTCCTCGTGGAGCACGACCTCGTGCTCCTCCTCGGAGATCGCCGGACCGTCGGTGGCCCGGTCGACGTTGCCGTCGGTGATCGGCTCACGCTCGATGTGGACCTCTTCGCGCTGGACCGGCACGGTCTTGGTGACGTGCTCGGTCACGACGTGCTTGCGCAGCCGTGCGCGTCCGACCTCGCGACGCTCCTTGCCGACGTGCAGTTCCTCCTCGGAACGCGTCATCGCGTCGTCGGTGGTCGGCCCGGACGTATCGTGGCCGACGGTGCCGTGGTCGTTACGGTCGGTCGTCATACCGCCCGTGACGGGCTCGCCGGTCCGCCCGACGTCGTCGCGGTCGTCGCGCAGCGTGTCGCCGTAGGACTGGTCGTAGTCCATGCCGTAGTAGCGGTACAGCTCGGCCTCGTCGGAGGGCTCGAGGTGCCCGTCGGCGTCGATGTTCGGCGCGTCCTTGATCTTGTCCTTGGTGTAGCCGACGCGCAGGTCATCGCCGTCGATCGTGGCGTTCTGGATCGGCACGAAGGACGAGCGCGTCCCAAACAGGCCGGTGTTCACCAGCGCGAAGGTCGGCTCACCGGTGACGTCGTCGACGAAGACCGTGTCGACGTTGCCGATCTTGTCGCCGGAACTGTCATAGGCGGTCGCGCCCATGACGCGGTCGAGCTCCTGCTTGCCAATCATGCCTGTCCTTTTTCGTCGGTGATTCGTACCCCTACGAAACCGGCCGCGACCCTGTTGCGCCGCCCGCGAATCCCCCCGACCGCTCGGGGCACAACGTTCCCCTGTCCGGACACGGATCACCCGGCGGGGTACCCGTCCAATTCGACCAGACGTGGCACCGTCGCCGGGCGGGGGACGCGCGGGCGTACCGAAGAAGGTGGCGCGAGCTAACGGACCGCGTCCGCGTCGCCGCGGCGGCTACGACCGTCGTCGGCGTGCGAGGCGGGATCTCCGAGGCGTCGCAGGCGTAGGCGCTCCTCGGGCGACGCCCGCGGGCCGTCGAGGGTCGGGTCGAAGCCCTGGTCCGCGATCAGGTCGGCGCCGCTGGGCAGGTCGTCGCCCGGGATGCCCGTGTCGTCGCCGGTGCTACCGGCGTCGCGCATCGCGTCGCCTTCGTCCGCCGCACTGGAGCCGCTGCCGCTCCGGACGTCGGTATCAGGCCGGGTCCGCTCGTCATGCGAGGGACGGAGGTGGTCGTCGTCGGCATCTTCTTCCGTGGCCGGGATGCCGTAGTAGCGGTACAGCTCGAGTTCCTGGTCGGCGTCGAGCCGGTCGTCGGCGTCCACGTTCGGCGCGTCGTTCACCCGCTCGCGGGAGTAGGCGACGTGCAGTTCGCCGTCGCGGAAGTTCGCGTCGGCGAGTGGGACGAATGACGATCGGGTGCCGAAGAGGCCGGTCCTGATCGCGGCGAACGTGCCCTCGTCGGTCTGGGTGTCGACGAACACCGTGTCCACGGTGCCGAGTTCCTGCCCGTCGTGGTCGTATGCCGCTGCGCCGATGAGCTGGTAGAGGTCCTGTTTACCGAGCATGTGGCCCCCGTTCGGATGGGTCGTGTCACCACCCAACTCGATCCCGCCCTCCGGCGGGGGCAGGTACCGCCACCGTGCGTCGGGGGCCGCGCATCAGCGCCCGGCGGTCCGCTGGGCGTCCCTTGCGGTGAACACCGCCTCGCGGGCGACCTTGCGCGCCAGTCCGTCGTTGTAGCCGCGGCGGGCGACATGGGCGGCGACGCGACGGACCGCGGCCTCGGGCGACAGACCGCTGGTGCGCTGCGCCTTCTCGCGGGCCAGGGCGTAGGCCGCGGCTTCGGGATCTTCGCGATCCGCGGCGGCCAACGCGGCGTCGAGCAACGGGGGCGCAAACCCCCGCTCACGCAGGTCGCGCCGGATCCTGGCCGGTGCGTGCCCCTTCCGACGGCGTTCGTCGACGAGCGCGGCGACCATCGCCTCGTCGTCGACGAGCCGCTCACGCCTGGCGCGCTCGAGTGCCTGCTCGATCACCGGCTCGGCCACGTCGCGCTCGCGGAGCTTGTCCCGCAGTCGTTGTTCGCTCTGCGGCGTCATGCTGGTCGAGCGCCGGAGGAACGCGACGGCCTCGGCGACGTCGTCCTCCATACGGGGCGTGGCGGCGTCGGTGGTGGCGGCGCGTTCGTCCGCGCGCCGCACCGCCGCGTCAGCGGCGTCTTCGGCCAGGCGCTGCACCTCACGGCGGCTCGGTGGCGTGGCCGCGTCGGCGGACGGCGCCGCTGCCTCGGGACCTGGATCGGCCGGCGCCGGGTCCGGTGGCGGGGTGAGCGGGACCCGGATGGGATCGCGCTCGACCCCCCGGTCGGCGAGCCAGGCTTCGGCGTCCTTGTAGGGCCCCGCCACGTCAGTCCTCCAGGTCGTCGAACTCGGCGTCATCGGCTGCCAGCGGGTTCACGCCCAGCTTGTCCTTGACCTTCTTCTCGATCTCGAGCGCGACGTCGCGGTGCTCCTTGAGGAAGTTGCGGGCGTTCTCCTTGCCCTGCCCCAGCTGCTCGCCGTCGTAGGTGTACCAAGCACCCGCCTTGCGGATGATCGACTCCTCGACCCCGACGTCGATCAGCGAGCCCTCCCTGGAGATGCCCTCGCCGTAGAGGATGTCGAACTCGGCCTGGCGGAACGGTGGCGCCACCTTGTTCTTCACGACCTTCACGCGGACCCGGTTGCCGACCGCGTCGGTGCCGTCCTTCAACGTCTCGATCCGGCGGACGTCGAGCCGTACCGAGCTGTAGAACTTCAGCGCGCGCCCACCCGGCGTCGTTTCCGGCGAGTTGTGCACCACGACGCCGTCGGCGAGATACGTGTGCGTGCCCTCGATCTCGAGGTCGAAACGGTGCGTCTGTGCTCCGTTAGGAGCGCCACGCGTGATCTCCACCACGGGCATCGGCGTGGCGACCGTTCGCGGCGCCTCGAACGAGGCCTCGACCGAGAACTGGCCCTGGAAACGGGGCAGCAACTTGTACTGCATGGACGGGTGCACGTACGGCGCGACGAGTTCGTGGAACTTGGCCGTCTCGGCCGTAGGGAACTGCAAGATCGCGTTGCCTCCGCGCTCGACCAGCTTCGCTTCGATCCCCCAGGTGTCCGCCAGCAGGGCGCGCAGTCGTTCCCGGCTGGTGGCCTCGAACGCCTCGACACAGATCTCGCTGCGACCGGATCCGCCGCGCGTGCGCTCCTGCGCTCCCTTCGACCGCAACGTGAACGTTCCATCGTCCATGTACCAGACCGCCAGGGACAGCGGTGTCAGGCGCTTCAGGTAGTCCCAGCTGAGGACCTTCTTGCCGCCGATGTACACCGCACGGCGCAGTTCGGCGAGTTCGGGCAGCGGCTGCACGTCGTAGAACACCGCCTCCTTCTCGTTCGTGCTGCGCGAGACGGTGACGTTGGCGAACAGCGACGCCTTCCACTCGGCGTACGCCAGTTGCTGCTTTCCGTGCCCGAATCGGAAGCGCGCGCCGTGGCCGCTGCGCGAGGGCGAAAGGGCGCCGTCGCCCATGAGGCCTCCGAGCAGCACGTCCCACTGCAACGGCGACAGGTGGTGCTCCACCGCCTGCAGGACCGTGTCGCCCACGGCAAGCTCACCCGCGTGCACCCAGCCGTGCGGGGTGGAGATCAGGTGGTTTTCGGTGACCGAGAACTGCGAGCGTCCGTTCCCCGAGCCACGCGCGACGGTGAACCGCAGGAATTCGTCGGTGGGTCCGTTGTCGAACCAGTTGACGACCTTCTTCGGCGCGAACTCGCCCGTCTCCGGGTCGTAGGAGAGCACCTCGACCGGCAGCTTCTGGTTGACGATCTTGCCGATCTTCTCCTGCGTGCCGTCGGCGAGCGTCACCCGCGTCGAATACGAAAAACAGCCGAACATGACGCCGATTTTTTCGCGGAGCTGGTTGATGAAGACGGCGCAGGTGTTGGAGCGGTGCAGCGAGCCGGAGAGCTTGCGCAACGCCTGCGACATCAGGCGTGCCTGCAGGCCGACGTGGCTGTCGCCCATCTCGCCTTCGATCTCCGCACGTGGCGTGAGCGCGGCGACCGAGTCGATGACGATGATGTCCACGGCGTTGGAGCGCACCAGCATGTCGGCGATCTCGAGCGCCTGCTCGCCCGTGTCCGGCTGCGACACGAGCAGTTCGTTGATGTCGACCCCGAGCGCGCGGGCGTAGACGGGGTCGAGGGCGTGCTCGGCGTCGATGAACGCCGCGATGCCACCGAGCTTCTGCGCCTCGGCGACGGCGTGGAGAGCAACCGTGGTGTTGTGGGAGAGCACACCGTTGGCCAGGAAGCTGTGCGTCTCGGGTACGACGACGTCGAAGGTGGGTACCGAACCGACCGACTCGATCGCGGTGATGCGCTCGTAGGTCAGCGGACGCGCGGCGAGTTCGTGCAGCTGCGCCACGAGGGGCTTCGCGCTGGCGGGCACGTGCTTGGACTCGATCCACGTGAGCGCACCGAGCAGCCGACTGGGCGAGCAGTCGATGCTGCCGTCCGACCGTCCGGTGAGGTCTTCCCGTCGCAGGTCGCCGATGAGGGCGTCCAGCTCACGGTCACCGCCGAGGGCGTCACGCAGGTCGAAGAGCAGTTCGCGCACGTTCGGCAGATGCTCGTGGCGCGATGCCGGGGCCGTGCCGGGCGCGGTCGCGAGGTGTCGCTCGACCTGGTCGGCCCGCCGCTTCGAACGGAACCCGATCTGCTCCAGGAACCGGTGCACCCCACCAGGGCCGACGAGCACGGTGTGGTAGTTCCGGTCGAGTTCGTCGTGGTGCCGCGAGGAACGGGTGGCCGGGATTCCGAGCCCGTACAGCAGCAGCTGTACCTGCTCCGCCAGCGTCTCGGACGCCGTGGTCAGGCCGACCCCGGGACCACGCTCGATCCAGCCGTCGCCCTCGTACAGCGCGGACAGGAACGCCCGCTGGATCTTCGGCCCGCCGGTACGGACGGCGTGGGGGATGTCCTTGCCCGCGGACAGGCGGAAGCTGAGTCCGTACTCGTCGGCCAGGCGCTGCCGGAGCGCCGTGTCATGGACCCGGTGCTCCTTGTCCTGGTAGGTGACGACGCGGCTCCGGTCGACGCCGAGCACGTGCTCGAGCAGCGAGACGTACTCCTCGTAGACGTCGGCGTCGTGCGCGTTGGTGAACTGGACCCCGCTCCTGGCGTTCTCCCCGAGCGAGCCCTCCGCGACCAGGTAGCCCAACAGGACCGCCTCGTCCTCGCTCAGGTCGCTGCCGCCGGTCGCCGTTTCGGCACCGAAGAGCGCCGAGACCAGGACGTCGCCCTCCTGCAGGTTGCCGACGGTGCGCCAGACGATGCGCCCCCGCTCGTTGAGCACCCGAAGCGGGTGGTTGGCGGTGGCCTCGACGTGACGACCGGACTCGAGCGTGACCCGCCACACCGGCTTGCGGTTGTTGTGGGTCACCCCCGCCATCCGTTCGAGGCGGGCCTCCTCGTTGACCAGTCGGACGCCGTAGTCAGAGACGTCGGTGACGCGCGACGTGCAGCTGGCGGGCTGGTCCACCCGTGCGAACAGCTCCTCGATGGTCTCGAGGCCGTGGTCCGACCAGACGTAGGTCCTGGCCACGAGGCACTTGCCGGAACTTTCCGGACCGTAGATCTCGACCACACGGCCTCGCGGAAGCCCACCGATGCCGAGGGCAAGGTCCAGCGACAGCGCCCCGGTCGGGATCGCCGCCACCTTCACCGCGGCCTCGTCCCCGAGCCGCATCAGCGAGCCCTTGCCGAACTGCTTCTCGATGTTCGCGAGGGCGAGATCGAGGGACTTGTCCTTGTCCACGGGTGCCTCCCGGGTGAGCCGACCGCGTACCGGTCGACGTGGGTCTCGGTCGATGAGGTCGGCACGGTATGTCGCGGGTGCGACACGGCCGTGGACGAACCCCCCATCGCTGTGGACACCGACGTTATCCGAACGCTTGTTCGGACGCGAGCACCCCGGCTCCACCAGCGCTCGTCCCCCACCGACGGGCCGCCGCACGCCGGTGGCAACACCCCCGGCGGCTACGGTGTCGGCAGCCCCCACGACCGTCGAAGGCGCCCTCCATGTCCGACCCTTCCGCCGACCCCGCGACCCCCACACCGTCGGGACGCCGCTCCGGAAGGACCCGGTTCGTGTTCGTGGACACCGAGGCGACCGGCCTCGACCACGAGCGCCACGAGTTGACCGAGGTGTCGTGGATCGTCCGCTTCGAGGACGGCCGTGAGGAGGAACGCCAGTTCTTCCCCCAGCACACCATCGACGGGGCGGACGCCGACGCCCTGACACTGACGCGCTACGACGACCGGATCGCGCCGCAGGACAAGACCCCGGCGTCGGAGTGGCTCACGCTCTTCCTCGAGGACGCACAGGACGCCGTGCTGGTCGGTGCGGTGCCGGACTTCGACGCCCAGCACCTCGAGCGCATGTGCCGCAAGCTGGGGCTCGAACCGACCTGGGACCATCACCTGCTCGACGTCGAGACGCTGGCCCTGCCGCTGATCGCGCCCGGGCCCGAGGCACCGAGGAGCCTGGCCAAGACCTGCCTCGCGCTGGGAATCCCCCACGACAAGGACCAGGCCCACGGCGCGCTCTACGACGCCCGGCAGGCACGTCTCGCGTTCGACCGGATCTGGCAGCTGCTGGCCGAACTGCGCGCGACCGGCGCGCCGCTGCCGCCGCCGGTCCCCCGCGACAACGGCCGCAACGGCAACGGGAACGGCAACGGCGCCGGAGCGGTCGACCCGGGGGTGGCGAAGCAGATGGCGGCCACGCCGGCCGATCCCGACGCGCCGGACCAGCGGGCCGAGCAGGACGCCCACACCCCCCGCTGACGCCGAGGCTCGACCGGTCGGCGCCGACGCTCAATCGGTCAGCGCCGACGCTTCGTCGGTCAGCGCCGAGGCTCAGCCGATCAGCGGTGCCTCGTGTTCGACGGTGTAGCGCGCCGGGCCGCTGCCCAGCTCCGACGACCACAGCTGGATCGAGGTGGCACGCCACGCCACCGGCGGGACGCTGACCGCAGCGACCAGCGCGTCGTCGACGCGGCGTTTCCCTCCCCTGCCGAGGGTGACGTGCGGCCGTACCGCGCGCCGCTCGACCGGTAGTCCCTGGTCGGCCAGCGCGGCCTGCAGCCGCTCGCCGAGGTCGGCCACCCCGCCCGGCGGTCGGTCGACGACGCCCAGCCAAAGCACGCCCCGACCGAAGCGGCCCGCCTCGCCCGAGCGCAGGGCCAACGGCGGCGCGGCCGTCGCGACCGTGTCCACGACCGCGACGGCGTCGGCCAGGTGCTCGGCGGCCACCTCGCCGAGGAAGGCGAGGGTCACGTGCAAACGCTCGGCGGACGCCCACCGCAGTCCCTCGCCGTCACCGTCCCGGAGCTCGCGCGTGGCCGTGACCACGGCGGTACGCAGTGTGTCGGGAACCGGCAGGGCGACGAACAGGCGCACGGCCGGCTCAGCGCTCCAGCAGCCGGCGCCGCAGCAGATCGAGCGCGGCGCTTCCGAGCCGCTTGATGACCTGGCCACGGTCGCCCGGCAACAGGCGAGTGTGCACCTCGACGTGGCCGTCGGGATGCGCGAGCGCCCAGAACGCGGTGCCGACCGGCTGGCCGTTCTGCTGCTCGGGTCCGGCGCAGCCGGTCACCCCGACGCCCCAGTCGGCGCCGAACCGCTCGCGGGCCAGACGCGCCAGCTCCCGCGTCACCGCCTCGCTCACGGGGCCGTGCTCGTCCAGGATGCCGCGGTCGACGCCGAGGACGTCGTGCTTGACCTCGGTGTCGTACACGGCCATCCCGCCGAGCAACCCGTGCGAGGCACCCGGCACCAGTCCGAGGCGCGCGGCGATGTCGCCGGCCGTCGCCGACTCCGCCGTGGCGACGGTCTGATCAGCATCGCCGAGCAGCCGCAGCACCACGTCCTCGAGCTGTTCCTCGTCGAGGCCGGCGACCGCTCCCCCGAGCGCGTCGATCACCTCCTCGAGCAACGGCTGCGACGCGGCCCTGGCGGCGTCGGCGTCACTGCCGCTGACGGTCAGGCGCACCTGGATCTCGTGCGAGCGGGCGAGGAAGGACAACTCGACCGCGTCGTGGCCCTCGACGATCGGCTCGACGATCCCGGCGACGTCGGACTCCCCCTTGCCGATCACGTGGACGACGCGCGTCACCGTCGCTCGCGCACCGGCGATCGCCTGCAGTTCGGGCGCGACCTCGCGATGGAACAGCTCCTTGAGCTCCCACGGCACGCCGGGCAGGGCATAGACGCGCACCGGCCCGGGGTCGGTGATGGTCAGCGCGAACCCGGGCGCGGTGCCCACGGGCGGGAACGGCCGGCCGCCGCGGGGGATGCCGGCTTGCCTCGCGTTCTGCGGCGGCATGGCGCGGCCCATGGACGCGAACTTCTGCACGATGGCCTCTTCGAGGTCGTCGTGGTGGTCGATCTCGACGCCGGCCGCCGCGGCCACCGCCTCGCGCGTGCGGTCGTCGGAGGTGGGACCGAGCCCGCCACCGCAGATGACGACGTGGACGCGCCCGGCCAGCCACCGCAGGGTCTGGACGAACTCCTCGGTGTCGTCGCGGACCGCGACGTGGTGGACGACCTCGACGCCCATGTCGCGGAGTCGCGACGACAGCCAGGTCGCGTTGGTGTCGGTGAGGTCGCCGAGCAGCAGTTCGCTGCCGACCGAGACGATGGCCGCGCGGGCGACCTCGTCGGCGGGGACGAGCTCGACCCCGTCGAGGATGCCTGGCTGGGTGTTCACGTCGGGGTTCCTTCGCGTCGCGCCCGGGCGAGGCGGCCCGCCCGGAAGGCGTACTCGATGCCGGACCAGATGGTCAGCACGACCGCCAGGTCCAGCAACGGACCTGCCACGGTCGCGCGGACGCCCGGGGACAGATAGGCGGCGACGGCCACCACCTGGGAGACGGTCTTGGCCTTGCCCCACGAGCTGGCGGGCATGACGAGGTCGAGCCGCCGGACCAACCGGACCCGCAGCAACGTGACCGCGGCCTCCCGGGCGACGATGACGTTGACCGCCCACCACGGCAGCTCCCCGACCACCGCCAGGCTCGCGAGCGAGCCGATGATGAGCAACTTGTCGGCGATCGGATCGGCGAGCTGGCCCCATCTTGTCACGCCGTGCCAACGCCGGGCGACCCAGCCATCGATCGAGTCGGTGGCGGCCGCGAACACGAACACGCCGAACGCCCACCACCGGGCCGCCTCGCCGTCGGCGGTCAGCAGCCAGAGGATGACGGGCACGAGGAGGGCACGCAGGAACGTCAGCAGGTTGGGGACGTTGAACCAGTGCGGCTCGCCGGCACGCAGCTCCGCCAGGGGAACCGCCTCGGGTTCTTCGTCCGGCTGTGGGTGCTCGCTCACCGCCGAGCCGCGACCGCGTCACCACCCGCGTCGACGACCCGGCCGACGAGGTCGACGCCGACCGCGTCCACCACCTCGACCGTCGCTCGCGCACCGACCGGCAACGGGGCAGGTCGCCCGGATCGGTCGACCAGCTCGATCTCGCCGTCGGTGTCCGGTGCCTCGCGGTAGGAACGGGCGAGCGTCGGTCCCTCGTCGTCGTCCGCGGCCGCGCGCTCCTGGACGATCACGTCCAACCGGCGACCGACGAAGCGGCGAGCCGCCTCGTCGGCGAGACGTTCCTGCAGCTCGCCGACGCGCAGGAGGCGCTCCTGCGCCACCTCCTCGGGGACCTGGTCGGCGAAGTCGGCCGACGGGGTGCCGTCCTCGACGCTGAACGGGAACAGCCCGACCCAGTCGAGCAGGTGGGTCTCGAGGAAGTCCTCGAGCGCCGCGACGTCGGCGTCGGTCTCGCCCGGGAAGCCGAGGATGAAGTTCGAGCGGAACACCGCGTCGGGGTCCAGGTCGCGGATGCGTTCGATCATCGTGCCGAACCGCTCCGGGTCACCCGAGCGCGCCATCGCCTTCACCACCGGGCCGGAGACGTGCTGCAGCGAGAGGTCGAAATAGGACGCCACCTTGGGCAGCTCGGCCATCGCCTGGAGCAGCGGCAACGTCAGCTCGGCCGGTTGCAGGTACATGAGCCGGATGCGATCGAGGCCGTCGAGCTGCGACAGCTCGCGCAGCAGGGTCGGCTGCAGCGCCCGGCCGCCGTCGAGGTCCTTGCCCCACGAGGTCGTGTTCTCACTGACCAGCACCAGCTCGCGGGCGCCGCCGTCGACCAGCCAGGCGGCCTCGGCCAGCAACTCCTCGAGTGGTCGGCTGCGGAAGCGGCCACGGAACGAGGGGATGGCGCAGAACGTGCAGACACGGTCGCAGCCCGACGCGATCTTGAGGTACGCCCACGGTCGGGCGACGCCGCCGGTCTGGGGCAGCCGGACCGGGAAGCGCGGGCCGGTGTCGGGGACCCGGTCGAGCAGGTCCTGTGACGTCCCGGCCGGCGTGGCGACGCGGGGTGCCTCGGGCGGCAGCTCGGGGACGCTGAGGCCGAGCAGCAACGTGTCGAGGTCCGCGGCGGTGGAGGGCGTGTGGCTGCTCTGGTCCGCGGGAGCGCCGACGGGTGCGACCAGAAGGGGCAGGTCGCGGCGGGAGGGACGGGCGCCGGGATGCGCCTCGCCCACGCCGACCACGCGCTCACGCTGACGCCCGGCGAGCACGTCACCGACCACGGCGGGCAGGTCCGCGTACCCGTCGAAACCGACGATGGCATCCGCCTCGGGGATCGCCTCGGCCAGCTCGTTCGGGTAGCGCTGGGCCATGCACCCGACCACGAGCACGGCCCGGGCGCGCCCGTCCTCCTTGAGCTGGCAGGCCTCGAGGACCGTGTCGATCGACTCCTGCTTCGCCGGCGCGATGAAGGTGCAGGTGTTGACGAGCACCACGTCGGCGTCGGCCGGGTCGTCCACGACGGCGGTTCCCTCGCGGTGGAACAGGCCCGCCAGCTGCTCGGAGTCCACCTCGTTGCGCCCGCAGCCGAGGGTGACGACGGCGACGCGGTAGGCGTCGGGGGGTGCGGATGCGGACACGACGGGAACCTCGGGTGCCGGGGGCGGAACGACGGACGGAACGCGCGTCGCTCGGTGGACGTCAGGCGGTTTCGACGCCGTCGGCAGTGAACACCACTTCGACGACCTGGCCGCGCGCACCGAGCGACTCGACCTCCTCGCCGTTGACCTGGGCGCGGACGCCGCCGGCGTTGCCGAGCCGCACGCGGACCTCGTCCTGGCCCTCGAACGGCAGCGTCTCGCCCGCCGGCACGGTCTGTTCGAAGGCGATGGAGCCGTCGATGGTCACCCGCATCCACGAACTCTCCTCGAGCGCGAGGAGCACCTCGACCCCGTCGAAGGTCGGTTCGGGCTCCGGCTCGGGTTCGGGCTCGGGCTCCTCCTCGCCTGCATCCGTGCCGTCCTCGGGCTCCTCGGTCGGTTCCTCCTGGACCGGGGCGGGCGGTGCCGTGGTGGGGTCCTGGCCGGCCTGGGGCGGGGTGCGACCTGATCCGAGGGAACCGATGAAGGCGAGCCCCGCGATCACCACGACCGCCACCAGCACCCACGCGATCCACGGCGGCGGGGCACTGCGCGGCGAGGGGCGGGAGGTCGCGCTGGAGCCGACGAGGCCGACCGTGGCCAGCTGATCGCCGTGCTCGCGCCGGTACTGCTCGAGCAGTGGTTGCGGATCCAGACCGAGTTCGGCGGCGTAGTTGCGCAGGAAGCCCTTGGCGTAGATCTCGCCGCCGAAGACCTCGAACCGTTCGTCTTCCAGGGCCCGTACGTAGTCACTGCGCATGCGCAGGACCTGGGCCACGTCCTCGACGGAACGGCCCCGGTCCTCGCGTGCCGTTCGCAGCGACTCGCCGATGCCCGTGCTCACGCCTGACCGGCCTTCCCGACGCCAAACACCGACCGGAACACGAGCAGCGCCCCGGCTCACACGCCGACAGACTAGGCCGGTCGGGCCGCCCCCGCAGGACGCGCGCCCCGCGCGACCGGTCGCGACCGCGCCACTTCCCGATGACGGGATCGCGCACCGTTGTGGCTACGATGCGCGCCATGAATGCCACCTCCAAGCTCCTGCGCTCGTCGGCTGCCGCACTGGCGGCCCTCATCCTCGTCGCCGGCCCCGTCGCCGCTGCCGAGGACCCTGCCGCGCCCGAGGCCGGCGAGGGCTCGGAAGAGGTCGTCGGCGACCACGGCGAGGGCACCTCCGACCGCTACCAGATCGCCGAGACGCCCCGCCAGCAGGTCGGCCTGCTGCTGCTCGGCGCGCTCGGCGTCGGTACCTGGCTCGCGGCCGGCAATGCACGGCGTCAGCTCAAGGGAGAACGCCCCCAGGCGACCGGCGAGTTCCGCTGGCGGTGACCCCCCGCGACGCGTCCAGGAGGCCGACCGGGCCTCCGCGCGCAGGGTGACGGTTCAGAGCACGTTGGCGGCCCGTGCCTCGTCGAGCTCCTCGGGTGTCCACAGCACGTCGCGGGCCTTCGACCCCTCGTTCGGTCCCACCACGCCGAGCTCCTCGAGTTCGTCCATGAGCCGACCGGCGCGCGCGAACCCGATGCGCAGCTTCCGCTGCAGCATCGAGGTGGAGCCCAGTCCCGAGACCACGACCTGCTCGGCCGCGCGGCGCAGCAGCGCCTCGTCGGAGTCGTCGTCGCCGGACCGGGTCGAGTCGGCACGCTCGGCCGCCTCGCCGGTCTTGACCACGGCCTGCTCGTACTCGGCCTCGCGCTGCTGCTTGCAGTACGCCACCGCCGAGGTGACCTCGCGCTCGGTGACCCAGCAGCCCTGCAGGCGCGACGGCTTGCCCTGGCTGGCGGGCAGGAACAGCATGTCGCCCTTGCCGACCAGCTTCTCGGCACCGTTCATGTCGATGATGGTGCGGGAGTCCGTCTGCGACGCGACCGCCAGGGCGAGACGCGACGGGATGTTGGCCTTGATCAATCCGGTGATGACGTCGACGGACGGCCGCTGCGTCGCGATGACCATGTGGATGCCGACCGCACGCGCCATCTGCGCGATGCGGCAGATCGCGTCCTCGACGTCCCGGGGGGCGACCAGCATCAGGTCCGCGAGCTCGTCGATCACGAGCAGGATGTAGGGCAGCTCGCGGGGCTCGAGGTCCTGCCCGTCGGGACCCGGCCGCGGCGCGACGTCGCCGGCGCGGACGGCGTCGTTGTAGCCGTCGATGTTGCGGAACCCGAGGTGGGCCAGCAGTTCGTAGCGCTGCTCCATCTCCTTGACGCACCACTGCACCGCGTCGGCGGCTCGGCGCGGATCCGTGACGACCGGGGACAGCAGGTGCGGGGTGCCCTCGTAGCCGTTGAGCTCGACCCGCTTGGGGTCGATGAGGATCATGCGGACCTGGTCGGGCTTCGCGCGCATGATGATCGAGGTGATCATCCCGTTGAGCGTCACCGACTTGCCCGACCCGGTCGCGCCCGAGACCAGCAGGTGCGGCATGGTGGCGAGGTTGACCAGCGCGGGGTTGCCGGCGATGTCGACGCCGAGCGCCACCGTCAGCGGGTGCGGGTCGCGTTGCGCTTCGGGCGAGCGCAGGATGTCGCCGAGGGTGATCAGGTCGCGCTGCCGGTTGGGGACCTCGACGCCGATGGCGGACTTGCCCGGGATCGGCGCCACGATGCGCACGTCGGGCGCCGCGAGCGCGTAGGCGATGTCGTCGCCCATGTTGGCGACCTTCTTGACCTGCACGCCGGGCCCGAGCTCGATCTCGAACCGGGTGACCGTCGGCCCCCTGGACCAGCGGGCCACCGTGGCGTCGATGCCGAACTGGTCGAAGGTCTCCTGCAGGGCGGCGGTCTGTGCCTCGATGGTGCGGGTGGACTCCTTGCCCATCTTCTTGCCGGCGGCGAGCAACTGCATCGTCGGCAGTTGGTAGTCGTCCCACGACGTGATCGGCGACACCTTGGTCGCCTTCTTCGTCGCGGGATCCGTCACGCCGCCGCGCGCCGCACCGACCGGCGGGTCGGGGACGCGCCCGGCGAGGCGGTCGGCGGCGGTGCCGTCGTCCCCGTCCGGGTCGGACCTGCGGGCCGGTCCCTCGCTGTCGTGGAGTTCGGGTTGCTCGAACGCCTTGTTCGCCAGCGTCGCCCGGACGCGGGTCGCCGCGACCGTGTCCGGTGCGGCCGAGGCGACGTCGTCAGCTGCCGGCGTGGACTTCCTCCGGCGGTCCTTCGCCGCGATCCGCTGGGTGACGTCGGGGTCGTCGTCCGTCTCCGCGGCCTCGTCAGCCACCCGCGGGGCCCGGGTGAACACGCCCTTGATGGCGGCGATCACGGCGGAGAACGGGGTCTTGGTGACGACCAGCAGGCCGAGGGAGATGAACGCGACGACGACTGCACCCGCGCCCCACACCGACAGGGCGGCCGTCAACGGTGTGCCGATCGCCCAGCCGAGCAGTCCGCCGGCCAGCCACAGGCCACGGACGCCGTCCGCGGGTTCGGGCCCACCGGCCATCAGGTGCAGCAGTCCCAGCAGCCCGACACCCAACAGGAACGCGCCCACGCCGATGCGCCCCAGCTCCGGACTCGGCCGGCCGATGACGACCAGCACGCCGAACCAGGCCAGCAGGACCGGCACGGCGTAGCCGAGCAGCCCGAGGAGACCGAGGGAGACCGCCTCGAGGAAGCTGCCGACCGGCCCGGCGGCGTCGGCGTAGGTGCCGAGCGCCGTCAGGACGCCGAGCAGGATCAACAGGATCCCGAGCGCGTCCTGCTTCTGCGCGGACAGGTGCTCCCCGAAGGCGCTGCCCGCCTTCGACACGGTCCCCTGCTTGCGGGTGGTCGTCCGGCTCGCGCCCTTGGCGCCGCCGCGAGCCGTGCTGCCCCGCGCCGCGGGGCGGCGTGGGGCGGGCTTTCCCCGGCTCTTCTTCGGCGGGTTCTTGGTGGTGGACGCCACGGCGACTCGTTCCCCTGGCACGTCGGACTCGTCGCGCGCGTGCACGCGCCCGAGCGCCTGGTCGGCTCGGCGATCCCAGGATAACGGGCAAAGACACGCCTGGAACTACACGTTCGACGGCGGGCGCACGGACTCGCGTCCGCTGCGGACACCCGACCGGATTGCTGGCCGCGCGGCTGCACCCCGTCCGTCGTCGTCGGGCGACCACGACACAACCCCGGACGCGGGCCCGGCGAACCACTGCTGCACGAGCCGACAACCCGACCCAAGGAGCTCATGGTGCGCCGCATGTTGACCACGATCGCCGTATCCGGCGCAGTACTCGCGTTGCCCGCGACTGCTGCGTTCGCCCAGACCCCTCACACCTACTCCGCCAATCTGACGCAGGCCAACGACTCCGGCGCCAGCGGCACCGTCACGATCGAACTCGACGGCACCACCGCCGACGTCAGCATCCAGGGTCGGAACTTCTTCGACGGCTTCCCGCACGCGATCCACTTCCACGGTGAGCCGGGCGGCGACAACGTCTGTGGCCCGCTGAACCCGGGTGACGCCGGCTTCGACGAGGCCGACGAGGACGGCGACGGCATCCTCAGCGTCGTCGAGGGCGTCCCGTCCTACGGTGGCGTGACCGTGTCGCTGACCACCGAGGGTGACACCAGCCCCGAGAGCGCGCTCGCCGTCGACCGCTTCCCGACCTCGGGGACCCTCGACTACCACCGCACCATCGAGCTGCCGCAGGAGGTCGCGGACAACCTCAGCACCCTGCACGTCGTGGTGCACGCGACCGACCTCAACGGCTCCGGCGAGATCGGTGACCGCGGGATCCCGAGCTCGCTGGACCCCGAACTCGACATCGAGGCAACCGCGCCGGCCGCCTGTGGTCAGATCACCGCCATGGCCGCCGGTGGGGTCGCGACCGGTGCCGGTGGCGCCGCGACCAACGACAACGCGGCCTCGTCCGCCCTGGCGGGGGCCGCCGGCCTCGGTGCGCTGGGCGTCGTCGCGCTCCGTCGCCGTCGTGGCGAGACGAGCTGACCCACTCCGGTGTCCGGTCGGCTCCATCGCGCACCAGGGAGCCGGCCGGGCACCCGGCCACCGTCCCACCATCGAGGAAGGACTCCCCGTGTTCCGGTTCCCACGGCGGCTCGCCGCCTCCCTTCCCGCCGCGCTGCTGCTGACGGCGTGCGGCACGGGCGAACCCGGTACCGCCGCACCCGATGGGGCCCTCGCGGGTGACACCGTCGCGACGGGCGATGCCCACGACCATCACACCATGGAGGAGCACGAGGCGTTCCTCGACGGGTTGTCCGGGAGCGACGCCGACGCCGTCGAGGTCGCGGGCTCGGTCACCGAACGGACCATCGCGCAGCTGCGCGCCATGGACCCGCAGCGGCTCGCCTCCCTGCACGACCATGGCGGGCACGACGCCCACACCGACCACGCCGGCCACGCCGACGACACCGACCCGGAGCGCGCGGCCACCCATCCCAACGGCATCGACCCCGTCCGCGTCGTCATCCCGGCCATCGGCGTCGACGCCGACGTCGTCGAGCTCGGCCTCGAGGCCAACGGCGAGATGGAGGTACCGACCGACTTCGCGCAGACGGGCTGGTTCCGCCATGGACCGCGCCCGGGACGGGTCGGACCGGCCGTCATCGCCGGCCACGTCGACGACCGCAACGGCCCCGCCGTCTTCCATCGGTTGCGCGAGCTGACCGCCGGAGACGAGATCCAGGTGCACGGCGAGCAGGGCGAGATCGTCACGTTCACGGTCCGCGAACTCGAGCGGCACCCCAAGGACGACTTCCCCACCGAACGGGTCTATGCCGGGACGCCGGGTCCGGAGCTGCGCCTGATCACCTGCGGGGGCGACTTCGACCGCGACGCCCGCAGCTACCGCGACAACGTCATCGTGTACGCCGAGCGCACCGACGTGTGACGGCGATGGCGCCGACGGCGACGCGAACCCCGTACGCTCCGCGGCCATGGACACGCTCTCCGCCTCTGCGTTCGCCCGCTCCGTCCTCGACGCGGCCGGCACGGCCGTCGTCGGCCTCGACGACCAACTCGAACTGGTCGTGATCGGCATGCTCGCCGGCGGGCACGTGCTGGTCGAGGACGTCCCCGGTACCGGCAAGACCTCGGCCGTCCGCGCGCTCGCCGCGGTGACCGGACTGCCGTTCGGGCGCCTGCAGTGCACCCCGGACCTGTTGCCCACCGAGGTGACCGGGGTCAACGTCTACGACCAGGCGACGGGCGAGTTCCGGTTCCGCAGGGGGCCGGTGTTCCGGTCGCTGCTGCTGGTCGACGAGATCAACCGCGCCACGCCGCGCACCCAGGCCGCCCTGCTCGAGGCCATGGCGGAGCGCCAGGTCACCGTCGATGGCGAATCCCACCCGCTCGGTCGCGAGTTCACCGTCATCGCGACCCAGAACCCCGTCGAGCAGGCCGGCACGTTCCCGCTGCCGGAAGCGCAGATGGACCGGTTCCTCCTGCGGGTCTCCTTCGGCTACCCGACCCGCGACGCCCACCGTGACATCCTGCGCGGCCGGCGGGGCGCCGAACCCCTGGAGCACCTGTCGCCCGTCGTCGCCGCGATGGACGCGCTGCCCGGACTCTGGGACGAGGTCGGGCGCGTCCACGTCGATCCCAGTGTCGAGGACTATGTGCTGGACCTCGTCGATGGCCTGCGCGGCCACGAGGAGATCGCCGTCGGCCCCTCGGTGCGCGCGGTGCTGATGCTCGAGCAGGCCGCCCGGGCGACCGCCGCCGTCGCCGGCCGTGACCACGTCCTTCCCGACGACGTCAAGCGCCTCGCCGTGCCGCTGCTCGCCCACCGGCTGGTCCTGCACGAGGACGCGGGCGTGCACGGGCGCGACCCGGACACGCTGGTCGCCGAGGTGCTGGCGGGGACGCGTGTGCCGGTGCAACTGGACCGCTGAGCGTGGCGCGCTGGATCTGGCCCGCGAGCCTGGCCGCCCTGCTGTTCGCCCTCGTCCTGCCCTCCCCCGCCGGGTGGGGACTGGCGATCGGCGCGGCGCTGCTGTCGGTGGGAAGTACCGGCTGGGCCGCGGTGCTGCGTCGTGCGGTGCGGGTCGAGATCGTGCTGCCGGCGCGGCTGGTCCGCGGCGAGGACGCCGACCTCGTGCTGGTCGCCACCAACCGCAGCCGCCTGCCCGCGACGCGGGTGCGCGTCGACGTGCAGCTGCCACCTGGCGGGTTGTCGCCGTCGGAGTTGTCGTTCGAGCTGGCCGTGCCGGCTCGCAGCACGGTGCGCAGGAGCAGCCCGGTCACCGCGTTCAACCGCGGCCGGTGGCAGCCCGCTCCACTGCCCGTACGCGTCAGCGACCCGTTCGGGATCCACGAGGTCGACACCCGCGTGCCGCCTGCCGCGGAGCCGGTCATCGTGCTCCCCGTCGTCCTCCCGGTCCGGCGTCTGCAACTGCCCGCGGCGTCCCCGCTGGCCGAGGTGCCCGACCAGCGGTCGCTGTTGACGGACCCGACCGCCATCGTCGGCATCCGCCCCTACGAACCGGGCGACCCGCTGCGCGCCATCCACTGGCCGGCGACCGCCGCTACCGGGACGCTGGTCCGCCGGGAGACGGAGCGGGCGTGGGCGCGGGACCTGCTGGTGGTCGTCGACCTCGACCACGACGGGTGGGAGCGCCACGAGCACGCCCCCGAGGTCGGCATGGTCGTGGCCGCGTCGCTGCTGGCGGACGCGATCCTGCGGCTGCGTCAACCGGCCGGCCTGCTGACCTCCTGGCCGGGCGCGCCCGGCCACGACCCGCACGCGGCGCGGTTCCGGGTCGGCGGCGCACGCCCCCACCTCGACGCCATGTTGACCCACCTGGCCGTCGCACGACTGCACCCCGGACTGCTGCTGGCCGATCTCGTGGGCCGTGACGTCCGTCGTCACCAGCCCGGCACGACGGTCGCCGTCGTCACCGGACGACCGGGCACCGAACTCGCCGCGGCGCTGCGACTGCTCCGCCGACGGGGCCTGGCGCCGGTCGTCATCCAGGTCGGGCGCACGGACGTCCTGCAGTCCCGCGTCCCGCCCACCGGGGGCGCCCCCCGGCTGACCGTGCCGAGCGACGTCCCGCTGGCGAGGTTGACGCTGTGACCGCCACCACCTCCGAGGACCGCGCCCTCGAGGCTGCCGATGGCCAGCGGCACGCGCTCGGCCTGACGCTGGCGCTGGTGCTGCCACTGGCTGCCGTGGTCGTCGAGACCGCGGCCAGCCGGGTGGCCGGGTTTCCCCGCGTGGTGACCTTCGTCGCCACCGCACTCACGGTGGTCGTCGGGATCGTGCTCGTGCCCGACGCGCGTCGGTTGGACCTGCGGCGCCTCGGGGCCAGATTCGCCGGGCTGCTGCTGATCGCGTTCGCCCTGCGGTTCGCCCACCCGAGCCCGACCGCCGCCTGGACCGCCTACCGGGACGGCGACGAGGCGCTGGCCTCCGCACGTCTGCTGGTTCCGCTGGTGCTGCTGGTGTTCGCCCTCGGCGCCACGCAGGTCATCAGCACGCGCGTGGCGGCCGCGATCGTCGGTTCGCGGACGGCCAACGCCGACCGGGCACGCGAAGTCACGGCGCTGCAGGTGTGGTTCGCCAGCACGACCCTGTTGCTGCTGCTGGCGGCGTCCCCCGCCGGTCGCGTGCCCTGGGTACTCGCCTGCATCGTGGCGGGACCGCTCGCCGCCCTGTTCGTCCTGGCCGAACTGCGCACCATGCTGCGCGGCCCCGACAGCGAACGCGCCGTGCTGCGAGGCGGACCCCGCCGGCTCGTACCTGGCACGGCAGCCGCGGCGTTGGGCGCCGTCGTCGTGCTCGGCACGGTCGCGGTCGTCGCCCTGCCGCCGGCGGCCATGGAGGGTCGCGGCCGGCCCAGTGAATGGGTCGGCGAGGCGTTCGACTGGGACTTCCGCCAGCGCACCGGTGCGCGTGACGGCGTGGTCGGTGCCGGCCGCCACGTCGAGTCGGACGACGACGCCGACGGCACCGGTTCCCGCGGACCGGTCCGCAACGTGTTCGCCGACGTTCCGAACCCACCGTGGTGGGTGGTGGTGGTCGTCCTCGGGCTGATCGCCTGGATGGTGTTCCGACCGGGGCACTGGCGCACCCTCCTGGCACGCCTGCGGCAACTGGTACGGGGCGTTTTCGGCCTGGCGACCGAGGACGACGACGTCTCGGCCTGGAGCGGCGAGGACGTCGAGCGTGGCCGGCAGCGAGGCTGGCGTCAGGCACTGCAGCGGTTCCTCCCCCGTCCGCGTGATCCGCGCCAGGCGGTGATCTACGACTACCTGCGGGTCGAGCGGGCGCTGGCGCGCGAGGGCGAGGGTCACGTCCGCGCACGCGAGCGGTGGGAGACCCCGCTCGAACACGCTCGGCGGGTCACCCTCGGTGAGGCGCACGCCGAGTTGGCCGCGCTGACCTCCCGTGCCCGCTTCGCCCGCCAGCCGCCGTCGGACGCCGACGCCGAACGCTCGCTGGCCCTGCGACAGGCCGTCGAACGGCTCCTCGACCGGGCGGACGAGGCGTCGGGCTCCTCAGACCAGACGCCCGTCGCGTAGCTGCAGCCGCCGCGGCGCCTGCGAGATGATCTCCTCGTCGTGGGTGGCGATCAACACCGCACTGCCGGCCGCGGCCGCCTTGCGCAGTCCATCCATCACCCCCGACGCCCACGCCGCGTCCTGGTGACCGGTCGGCTCGTCGGCGAGCAGCAGTCGAGGCACCCCGACCAGCGCCCTCGCCAGCGCGGTCCGCTGCTGTTCGCCGAGTGAGACCTCCGGTGGCATCCGGTGCACCAGGTGGTCGATGCCGAACGCTTCGAGTGCCGTCTCGAGGCGCTGCCGTCGCCCCGCACGGTCGTGGTCGCCACCCAGCCGCAGCGGCAACTCGACGTTCTCGCCGATGGTCAGCTCCGGCAGTAGCCCGAGCCGCTGTGGCGCGATGGCCAGCCGGTCCCAGCCGGGCGCGCCGGCGCTGCCGTGGTCGGCCCACTCGAGCGTGCCCGTGTCCGGGGTCTCCCAGCCGGCGAGGACGTTGAGCAGCGTCGTCTTCCCCGATCCGGAGGGGCCGGTGATCACGACCAATTCCCCCGCCTCGATCGTGAACGACACGTCGGCGAGGGCGGTGACGTCCTCGGCACCACGGCGGTAGGTCCTGCCGAGACCCGTCGCGACGAGCAGCGACCTGCCGCTCATGGATTCCTCCCGGGCGGGCGGATGCGGATGCCGTCGGGTTCGACGGTCAGCACGGCGCGGCGATCCGGGAAGTGGACCAGTTCGCCGGGAGGAATCTGCACGCGACCCGACTCGTCGATGACGGCCAGCACGCCCGCATCGGTCGTCTCGGACGCGACCGCGCCTCGGTGCAGCGACAGGGTCCGTTCGGCGGCCGCGACGACGCGTGGGTCGTGGGTGGACAGCACGATCGCGACGCCCCGGTCGGCCAGCAGCCGCATCTGGTCGAGTAGCAGGGCGGCCGAACCGGAGTCGAGTTCGGCGGTCGGCTCGTCGGCGATGACCAGGGCCGGTTCGCCGATCACGGCCTGCGCGAGGGCGACACGCTGCTGCTGGCCACCCGAGAGCTCGGCCGGGCGGTGGTCGCGCCGCTCGGCGAGACCGAGGTCGCCGAGCAGCATGCCGGCCTGCGAGCGGGCGTCCGTCCTCGACAGGCCCCGCAACCGGCCGGCCTCGGCGACCTGCTCCACCGCGGCGACGCCGGGCAGCAGGTTGTCCGAGGGGCGCTGGAACATGTAGCCGACCCTGCGGCGGCGCAGTCGGCGCAGCGCCCGGCCGGAGAGCTGGTCGATCGGCTCGCCTCCCAGACGCACGGTGCCCGCGCTGGGCCGGTCCAGTGCCGCGAGGATGCGCAGCAGCGACGACTTGCCGCTGCCCGACGGCCCGACGACGGCCGAGATGGCGCGGCGCGGGAAGTGCGCGTCGACGCCCCGCAGGGCATGGACCTCACCACTCGCGATCGAGTAGATCCGTACCACCCCCGCACACTCGGCGGCCATCGTCTCATGCACCACGCAACACCTCCGCGACGTCGGCGCGATCCGCGGCACGCTGCAGTGTGACGGCTCCGAGCCCGCCGGCCACCACGAGCGCGACCAGCACGCCGCCCAACGCCCCGAGTGGCACGACCACACGGGGCGCGGGCAACAGGTCGGGAAGCGGGTCGATCCCGCCCGTGACGGCCGCCGCGGCCAGCATGCCGAGCGCGGTCGCGAGCGCCAGGGCGAGCGCGAGCAGGGCCAGCACCTCGTAGAGCAGCGCCACCGCGTGTGTCGAGGGCCGCAGGCCCATGCGTCGCGACAGCGCGTAGGAGACCTGCAGGTCACGCTGCCGGACGGCCACGAAGAGCAGCACTCCGAGCAGCGCGAGCACCGTCGCGAGGATCGCCAGCGCCTGCAGTGCCCCGAGTGCCCACGCCACCGCGACCAACCGCGCGCGACCGGCGACGTCGGCGGCGCTGGCGACCTCGTCGGGGTCCGCGCCGGCCGCGACGAGGATCGTCGTCGCGTCGGCGCCAGCGGCCCAGCGCTCGCCGCGCCAGCGGTCGCGCCAGTCGGCCCCCCGACCGGCATCGGCAGCGATCGCATCGGCCGCCCCGAGGTCGGCGACGACGAGGGGGCGGCCCGACGACTGGCCCGGCAGCGTGGCCGGTCGGGCGACGACCTCGAGCGGTGCCAGGAAACCGGGGACGTCCAGCACGCTCGGGGCACCCTCGATCCCACCGGCGAGCAGGACCGGCAGCCGGTCGCCGGTCGTCCGGTCGAGCCCGGCCATCAACCCCGAGAGCGGCGCACCCACGAGTTCGGTACGCCAGAAGGCGACGTCGGCGAAGGTGTCGGCGTCGACGAGGAGCACGTCGACGGCCTGGCCCGCCGGTCCGAGCCGCCCCCGGTTGCGCAGCACGGTGGTGGTGCCCTCGACCACGCCGTTCTCGCCGAGCGGCGCCACGGCGGCGGCGCCGAGCTGCACGATCGCCTTCTCCTCGACGGCCACCCGCAGGGAACTCGAGAGGGCCGCGGTGTAGACGACCAGCCCGAGCGCCGTTGCCGCCGCGCCCGTGAGCAGCAGTCCGGCGCCACGGGCGGCCGCCAGCCGACGGATGGCGAGGAAGGATGCGGCGCCCGCCTCGCCGCCGATCCGTCGCAGGCGCGGCAGCATCCGCCCGAGTACCCGGATCGCGAGCCCCACGGTCCCGACCAGCAGGAGCAACGGGAAGGCGAGCACGAGCGGGCTGAGGCCGTCGACGCCGCCGACCGACCGCAGCCCCCCGGCCGAACGCAGCTGCAGGAACGCGACGCCGGCGAGGCCGAGCGCCGCCAGCTCCCAGGGGAACCGGCGCAGGCGACGGACCCGGACGACCCGGCCGACCCGGACGGTGAGACCGGCGACCACGGCCGTCGTCACCCCGACGACCAGCAGCGCGGCCGGCACCGTCGCCAGTGCCGCGCCGACGGCCCCGGTGGCGACCGGCGGCGGGACGCCGCGTGGCGCGTTGGCCAACGCGATCGTGCCGACCGCGGCGGCCCAGCCGACGACCGTCCCGGCCAGGAGCGCCGGCAGTGCTCGCGTGGCGGCGCGCAGGCCCTGCAGGGGCAGCGACCGGCCACGTACGTTCTCGAGCCGCAGTTCGGTGGCCCGCTGGCGGGCGGCGAACAGGGCGGTCATCCCGACGACGACCAGGGCGACCGCCTGGCCGGCGAAGCCGGCGATCCGGGCCGGCGCGGCGACGGCCGACACGGCCCGGTCCGCCTCGTCCAGGACGGTGGTGAGCCCGATCGCCGCCTCGACGTGGCGACCCGCCGTGTTCTCGATGGTCTGCCCGATGCGCGTGCGTGGGTCGGTGACGGCCGCCGCGACGTCCTGAAGGCCCGAGCGGACCTCGGCGGCGTGCGACCGGCCGGTCAGGTCCGGCGGCACGGGCACCCGCCACGACACGGCGGCGCCGCCCCGCAGGTCGACCATGCTGTCGAGGACCACGTCGGGTGCGGCGAACACCAGGTCGAGGGGACGCGTCGACCGGCCTGTCGCGACCGTGGCCATGGCGAGGTCGCCCAGGCCCGGTGGCGCCGTCTCGGGGTCGAGCGCACGGTAGATCGCACCGATGCGGTGATCGACGGTCGCGGAACCGCGCTGCAGGGTGACGCGGTCACCGGGGCGCAGCGCGAGGTCGTCCGCCAGCGGTTCCGGCACGGCGAGGCCGACCGCCGGGTCGCCCTCGAGGACGTCGAGGAGGAGGTCGGCACCCGCCTGACCGACCAGTCGCATGCGCTGCTCGGCACCGTCGTGGATCAGCGTGGCGGGGTCGGCGCGGACGGTCGTGCCGACGGGATCGATGCCGGTCGTGCCGGCGATCTGCTCGCCCACCTCGGCGGCGGCCTCGGCGGAGAAGCGGCCGGTCGCGGTCACCGTGAGGCCGGCCTGCCCGGGGGTGAGCCTCGCCAGCTCGTTCGCCGTGGCCGCGTCACCGGCAGCTGCGAGGTAGGGCTCGACGACGGCGGCGGCGAGGGCCAGCACCGCAGCGGCCGCGGCCGTGGCGAGTCCCACCGGGGAGCCGCTGCGGCCGGCCATCAGGCGGCCTCCCGGAGCATCGCGGCGACGTCGGCGGCACGGGTCGCACGGTGGGCGAGCAGCACGGTCGCGGCGACCGCGATCGCGGCGAGCACCAGCAGCGGCCACAGGGAACCCAACGGCACGCGCACGACCATCGGCAGCGGCAGGTCCGGCATCGGGTCGTAGTCGGCGACGACCAGCCTGGCCGCCAGCAGGCCGGCACCCGTCCCGATCAGGGCACTCGCGGCCACCAGGACCGCCGACTCGACCGCGTCCGCGGCGGACAGCGACCGGCGCGGCAGGCCCATGCGCCCGACCAGCGCGGCCGAGAGGGCCCGCTCGCGTGCCAGTGCGAGGTGGTGGGCGAGCAGAGCGGTGAGGCCGAGTGCCGCGAGCACGGCGGCCTGCCCACGGACGAACGTGAACGTGGCACGCACGGGCGCGACCGTCGGCGCGGTCAGGAAGTCCTCCGCCCAGAGCAACTCGTCACGAAAACCGGCCCGCTCCAGCTCGTCGCGCAACGCAGGGACGCCGCCGTCCCCCGCGCCCAGCCACAGCTCCGTCCGGGTGATCGGCAGGAGTCGGGCACGCATGACGACGTCGTCGGGATCCAGGACGCCACCATGGGCGAGCACGACCGCCGGTCGCTGCCCGGTGATCCCGGGGAACGCGGCGACGCGGCGGACGACCCGCACCGGCAACTCGAGCCCCGGCAGGTGCAGCACCATCCCATTGCGGATCCCGGTGCCGACCGCGATCACCTCGACGGCCTGTCCGTCGCCGGCCGCAGGGGCGAGGTCGGCGAGCAGGTCGTCGAGGTCCTCACCCAGGCTGGCGGGCTGGTGGGCCACGGCCGCGAACCCCTGGGGATCGACGGTGAGCACGTCGACCTCCCGGCGGTCGTCGAGCAGACCGTCACCGATGCGGCGCACCTGGGTGGTCGGCACCGGCAGGCTGCCGTACGAGGTCATGGCGTCGGCGCTGTTGAGCACGCCGCGCGGCACGGTCAGCCGGGCGTCGCCGCCGACGGTGATGCCCGCCTTCTCGCGGATCGTCGCCTCGGAGGACGCGGCCAGGACGCCGCCCGCCACCAGCAGCCCGACGCCCGAGGCCGTGACGAAGACGAGCAGGGTGGTCACCGGTGACAGCTGTCGCAGGCGACGGAACGCCAGGTACACGCCGCCGCGCCACCGCCAGGCCGACTCGGCGCGGTCGGCCACGCCCGTGACGCCCGCCAGCGCCCAGCGCAGCAGCCGCGCCCCGATCGCGGCCGCAGCGACGACCAGCAGCAACGGCAGTGCGAGGGCGACCACGTCGACATCGGCGGTCCCGTCGCCGCGCTCCAGGACCGGCCGGCCGGAGCCTCGTCCCCACCACGCCGCCGCCACCAGGGCGAGCGACGCGACCTCGACGACGGGCGGCACACGACGCTCGCCGGTCGTCGGCTGGGCGCGCACGGCCGCGGTCACGCCCACCACGACGGCGACCACGAACAGCGCGAAGGCGAGGGCCAGCGGCGCGTCCCGTCGGAACGCCTCGCCGACGTCGTGCCCGACGCCGGCGCCGAGCCCCAGCAGGACGGGCATGGAGCGACCGAGGGCCCAGCCCGCGGTGATCCCGGCCACGAACGGCGGCGCCGCGCCGATCGTCGCGCGGGCCGCGACCGCCGGTGGTGACACGCCGCGGACGGCGAGCAGGCTGGCGCGGGAGAGTCGCCCCCGGTAGGCACGGGCGGCGGCGGCCCCGACCACCCCGAGGACGAGGAGCTGACCGGCGAGACCGAGGCCCCGGACGGGTCGGGCGAGGACCGCGAGCGAGGTCTCGGTCCGCTCGACGGCGGGGACGAGCTGCCCGCCGACCGATGGTCCGGACGAACCCCAGCCGCGGGAGGTCGCGGCGAACATCGCCGCGCCGACCTCGGTGTTCCAGTCGACGAGCTGGGAGTGGAGCTCGACGACCGGCGGCAGCGTCGCGCGGGCGTCCGCCAGCGTCTCGACCGCCCCTGCGTCGACGTCCCAGACCATCGACAGGGTGGTCGCCGCGACGGCCAGCGACTCCTGCGCGTCGTCGGCGGTGGCGTCGGGGTCGAGCGGTGTCGGCGGGATCGGCACGCGCGTCGCGACCGGTGGCGGAGGCGCGCCGTGGTCGACCGCCGCGATCATGCCCAGCAGCGTCTCGGGGTCGGTCAGCACCGCCGGAGCCGGTGCCGACGTGAGAATGTTCTCGTCGTCCGCGACGCGGCCGGCCACCGGTTGCCACGCATCGGGCATCGCGAAGTAGTCGAAGTCGGGCACGACGGCGTCGACGGTCACCTCGATCGCTGCGCGGCTCCCGACCAGGGTCAGCGTCTGCGGCGCGTCCAGGCCGAGTTGGCCGGCGGTCATCTCGGTGATGGCCACGCGGGTCGCACCCGGCGCTGCCACCGACGCGCCCAGCGCCTCCATGCCGCCCTCCGTGGCGACCAGGTTGGCGTGCCGGGGGCGACCGTCCACGACCACCGTGGCGCCGTTGCCGACGGCCGTGCGGCGGATGTCGGAGCGCCCGTGACGGCCGATCTCCCGGCGCAGCGCACCCTCGGCGGAACGCACCGCGTCGGGATGGTTGGTCGAGCTCACACCGACCCACAGCGCCGAGACCCGGTCGCCGTGCTTGTCGAGCTCGTCGTGCAGCAGCGAGGTGCCGGTGACCGACAGGAAGGCGGGTGCGGACGCACCGGCGACGCCCAGCAGCAGTGCCGCGGCGAACAGCCACGCAGCACGGCGAACTGCCTCCACGACCCGCCCGATGTCCGCGACCGACCTCCGGTCACCCCCGTCGACCAGGAGCCACGCTAGTCCTGATCGACCGCGATGGCAGGGGTCACGCCTCGCGAACCACCGGCAGGATGAAGGGGCGGCGTCCGGTCTCGGCCCGCCAGAACGTGCCGAGCGCCTGGACGACGTGGCGCTGGACGACCTGCGGATCCTCGAACTTGACCGCGGTCATGTTGTCGAGCTCACGGTCGACGGCCTTCTTCGCCTGCTCGAGGATGTCCTCCTCGGTGCCATGGAAGACGACGCCCTTCTGGGTCACGACGACGTCCCCCACGGGTCCGCCCTCGTGGCTGTCGACGGTGACGACGCAGACGCAGATGCCGTCCTCGCCGATGCGCCGACGGTCACGCAGCAGCGCCGGGCCGACGTCGTCGAGCAGCCCGTCGATGTAGACGTGGCTGGTCTGCACGGGCTCTCCCCGGGTGACCACGCCGTCCTCGAGCACGACGGTGTCGCCGTCCTCGCAGATCAGGACGTGCTCGGGCAGTGCCCCCGTCAACTCCGCGATCTCGCCGTGGGCGCGCAGGTGGCGGTGTTCGCCGTGGACGGGCACGAAGTACTCGGGTTCGATGACGTTGTGGAACAGGACGAGTTCCTCGCGGCTGGCGTGGCCGGAGACGTGCACCGGTGCGAGGCCCTTGTGGACCACCTTGCAGCCGCGTCGTGACAGGTTGTTGATCGAGCGGTAGACCGCCTGCTCGTTGCCCGGGATCAGGCTGCTGGCGAGGATCACCAGGTCGCCCTCGCCCACCCGCAGGTGCTTGTGGTCGCCGGCGCCCATCAGCGACAGCGCGCTGAACGGCTCGCCCTGCGACCCGGTGGAGATGACGATCAGCTCGCTGCGGTCGTAGCGGTCAACCTCGGCCAGCTCGACCACCGAGTCGGCGTCGAAGTCGAGGTACGCCAGCTCCTTCGCGATGCCCATGTTGCGCACCATCGACCGTCCGACGAACACCGGACGGCGGCCCACCTCGGCGGCGGCGTCGAGGACCTGCTGGATGCGGTGCACGTGCGAGGCGAACGAGGCGACCACGATCAGGCCGTCCTTCTGGGCGGCGATGTGCTCACGGACGTTGCGGCCGACGGTGCGTTCGGTCGGGACGTGCCCCGGCATGTCGGCGCCGGTGGAGTCGGCCAGCAGCAGGTCCACCCCCTCGTCGCCCAGACGGGCGAAGTGGGCGATGTCGGTGGGCCGGTTGTCGATGGGGGTCTGGTCGAGCTTGAAGTCCCCCGTGTGCACGATGATCCCGTGCGGGGTCCGGAACGCGTAGGCGACCCCGTCCGGGATCGAGTGGCTGACCTGGATCGCCTCGACGGTGAACGGCCCCTCCTCGATGGTCTCGGCGGGTTCGATCACCTCGAAGCGCGGTTCGGGCAGGTCGGGCCACTCCTCGAGGACGGCCTGCGCGAAGGCGATGGTGAGCTGCGTGCCGTAGACGGGAACCCCGTCGCGGTCCAGGTCGCGCAGCAGGTAGGGCAACGCGCCGATGTGGTCGAGGTGGCCGTGCGTGAGGAACACCGCCTCGACGTCGTCGGCGCGCTCACGCACCGAGCTCCAGTCGGGCAGGATCAGGTCGACCCCGAGGTGTTCGGCGTCGGGGAACAGCACCCCGACGTCGACGACGGCGATTCGACCGTCCACCTCGATGGTGGCCATGTTGCGGCCGATCTCGCCGAGGCCGCCGAGGAAGCTGACGGTCACGGGGGAGGAATCGGTCATCGTTTGGCCTCGATCGCTTCGTAGGCGCCCAGGACCGCCTTGACGGTCTCCGCGGACGCGTCGGCCAGCGGCCCACGAACGGGACCGGCGGGCAGGCCGAGCTGGTTGAGCGCTCCCTTGAGGGGCGCAGGGCTGGACTCGATGAACAGTGCCCGGTGCAGCGGCTGGCAGCGCAGGTGCAGTTCGAGCGCGCGCGCCGGGTCGGTCGGGAAGACGCGCACCATCTCGGCGATCTCGGGGCCGGCGAGGTGGGCGCTGACCGAGACGACCCCGATGCCACCGACGGCGAGGATCGGCAGGTTGACCTCGTCGGATCCCGACCACAGGTCGAAGCCGCCGGGCGCGTCGAGGGTGGCCAGCCGCACGTCGGCGGCCTTGCCGATGTCCCCCGTCGCGTCCTTGACGCCCACGACGTTGGGAAGGCCGGACAACTCGGTCACGGTCGCCACGGACAGCGACAGGGCGGTGCGACCCGGGACGTCGTAGAGCAGGACGGGCAGGTCGGTCGCCTCGGCGGCGGCGCGGAAGTGCGCGACCAGGCCGTTCTGCTGGGGCTTGTTGTAGTACGGGGTCACGACCAGGACCGCGTCGGCGCCGGCGTCGGTGGCCTGCATCGTCGTGGCGACCGTCTTCGCGGTGTCGTTGGAACCGGTGCCGATCATCACCGTGCCGTCGCTGCCGACGGCCTCCTTGACCGCGGCCAGCAACTCCCACGGCGCCTGGCCGTGCAGCGTGGGCGACTCGCCGGTCGTGCCGTTGACCAGCACGGTGTCGGTTCCGGATTCGACGAGGTGGCGCGCCAGGCGCTGGGCACCGTCGAGGTCCATCGCGCCGTCGGCGGTGAACGGCGTCACCATCGCCGTCACGACGGCGCCGATGGCGGGCGTGCCCCCGGATCGGGTGCTCATGGATGGGCCTCGTGTGTCGTCGGGTTGCGCGCCACCGCCCCGCCAGGGGTCACGGTCGGCCGACGCCCTATCCTAACCGTCCCCGCACCCGCGGCCGCCGGGGGCGGGCCCGGTCCGCTGGAGGGGTCTCGCGCGGGTTTCCCCGCCTCGTCGTAGCCGGACACGGGCCGCCGTCTCGCTGCGGTGCGCGTGCAAGGAGGCTCCGATGACACCGTTCGTCGCCCACGCCGGGCCTGGCTCGACCTGGCAGGCGTTGCTGACCGCGGTCTGCCTCGGACTGCTCGTGATCGCCGTGCTGGCCGTCGCCGGACGGGTGCGCATCGCGTCGCTCGACGACCTCGTCGTGCCACTGGCCGCGGTGGCCGTGCTGTCCTCGCTGGCGCCGCTGGCCGACTACTGGCTGTCCGACTGGATCGGGTGGGCGTTCCCCATGGGTGTCGTGCTGCTCGTCGGGGTGCTCACCGCCGCGCTCACCCCCCTGGAGCTGCACTGGCGCTTCCCGTTCGCCTGGGGCATCGCCGCACTCGCGGTCGTCGCCGCCGTGACGCTGTACGCCCCGCTCACCCGCGCCTGGCACCCCCCGCCGGACTACCTGCCGTTGGCCGACGACGCCAGCGTCGCGTTCGTGGTGCCCGAGGACGGCGACGTCATCGAGGCCGGCACGCTGGAGGTCGCCGTCGCGGTGACCGGCGGCAGCATCGGGCCGGGCGCGGCCACGCTGGAGGAACTCCCCGCCGACCCCGAGGAGGCCGGTGGTCTGACCGTGATGCTCAACGGGGAACGCATCGTGGTCGACTACCTCGAGTCGTGCACCATCGCCGATCCGTGCGAGACGGTCACCTTCCCGGTCGAACTCGAGGCCGGCGAGCACGACCTGCACGTCGAGTTCACGCGCGGGGACGGCATCCCCCTCGCACCGCAGGTCACCGACCGCGTCCGGTTCGAGGCGTCCTGACCGGTGCGGCGCGACCCGATTGCGAACCCCGGTCGCGCCGACGGCGGTGCGTCAGCCGCGTGGCCCGCGAAGCAACGCGTAGGTGTAGACCCCGACGAGGGTGAAGGCGACCGCCTGCGCGGCGAGGCTGGTGGTCACCAGCGGCACGCCCGGCAGCCAGCTCGCCGGCCGGGTGGCGACGGTGGGCAGGGCGGCCAGCAGCAGGGCGACGATCGCCACGGCGGGCACCAGTCGATCACCGCGCGACGCCGAGACGCCGAACGCGGCGACGGCGCCGACCCCGAGGTAGCAGGCGACCGGCCACCACACGCTGGTGCTGCCCGGGTCGGTCCGGATCGCCTCGTGCAGCACACGGGCGAGGTCGAGCAGCAGGAGGGGCGCGACGCCTGCGAAGGCGCCGATCGCCACCGAACGCGCGCGGTCGTTCATGTGGTCGCGTCCTCGACGTCGGTGGCTGCGGCGCGCCGAGACTAGCCGGGGCCGCTCGGGTCCCTCGGTAGGATCGGTGCCGCCCGCGACCAGCCGGAGCGGGCCGCGACGCGAAGGGTCCGCCATGGTGTCCGCCTCCTCCCCCGCGCCCGCGGTGACCGCCCCGTCGACGGGCGGCGGCCCGCGCGCCGAGGTCGTCTGCGACAGCATCTCGCCCGCCGGCAGCCGCCTGACCACCATCGAGGTCACGCTGCACCGGTTCGTGCTCGCGGAGCTGAACACCCATCGGGCGTTCTCGCGCAACTCGGCCAGTTCCCGCGCCATCCCGGTGAAACGTCAACTCGAGGCGGTGCTGCAGGATCCGGCCGTGCCCCTGGAGTTCGGCGCCAACCAGCGCGGCATGCAGGCCGGACCGCCGCTGCAGGGCGAGGACCACGAGCGGGCGCTCGCCGCGTGGCTCGATGCCCGCGACGGCGCGGTCGCGGCCGCCGAACGGCTGCTCGAACTCGGGGTCCACAAGCAGGTGGCCAACCGCATCCTCGAGCCGTTCATCTGGCACACCGTCATCGTGACCGCGACCGACTGGGACGGGTTCTGGCAGCAGCGGTGCAGCCCGCTGGCCCAGCCCGAGATCCGCGCCGCCGCCGACGCCATGCGCGCCGCCTTCGACGCCAGCACCCCCGTCGAGGTGGCGGAAGACGACTGGCACACCCCCTACATCCGCGATGACGAACGCGACCTCGACGTCGAGACACGCAAGCGCATCGCCGCGGCACGCTGCGCCCGGGTCAGCTACCTGACCCACGACGGTCGACGTGACCTGTCCGCGGACGAGGAGCTCTACGACCGCCTCGTCACCGCCGAGCCGCCACACTGGTCGCCGCTCGAACACGTGGCGACCCCCGCCGCGGGCGCGCAGCCGGCCGGCAACCTGCGCGGGTGGCGGCAGCTGCGCCACCTCATCGAGGTGGACCGAACCGCCACCCGCTGAGGCTGTCGAGCCATCCCGGCGGAGGAGAGCAGCCCATGAGTCCCCAGCCAGCCGCGCTCCGGCAGGCGAGCCCGACCGAACTCGGCGTCGGCGCCCGGTTCTCGGTCCACCCGATGACCGACGACTTCGTCTCGGTGATCCTCGGTGCCCTCGACGACGCCGACCCGGGCGGACTGACCGTGCAGACCGACGACGTCACGACGTGGGTCGCCGGCGACGACCGCGAGGTGGTGGCCTACGTCGTCGAGGTCCTCCGGCTCGCCGCGCGCCGGACCCCGACCGGTCACGTCGTCGGCTCGGTCCTGCTCTCGCGCGGCTGTCCCGGGTCGGTGACCTGCGACATCGGGACCGACGTCTCGTTGCCGCCGGCGGCGACCTTCGACCTGCCCGCGGCCGGCGTGCCCGTCGGCGCGCACTGGGCGCTGTACCCGCTGGGCGGCGATGAACACCTGGCTGCGATCGAGACCGCGATCGATCGCATCGCCGACTTCGACGTCGAGGTCGGTCGCGAGCATTTCGTCACCCGCCTCGACGGTGACCTCGCCGCGGTGCTGGGCGCCGTCGCGACCGTGTGGGCCACGCTCGGTGAACGCGTCCAGCACGTGACGACGCACCTGACCGTGTCCATCGGCAGTCCGAGCCGCCGGGTCGTCGGCACCGAATGACGTTCGGCTGCCGGGGGCGCTCGCACCGCCGCACCGTGCCCTCGTCCGTGCGCGGTCGGCGCACCGACGTCCGGTCGACCCGGACCGGGAAGGGCCGCATCGTCTGCGACGTTGTCCCTCGCGGTTCGTCCGATCTCGCACCACTTCATGCCAGGAATGCCACGTGGGACCCTCCAGCTACGGCCGCATGCGCCTGAGACCCGTCGGCGACGCCGACGCGGTGAAGGGACGTGGCGTCGACATGGCCGTGGTCAAGCGCGCCTGGGGGCTCGCCCGTCCCTACCGGCGCCGACTCCTCGCCTACCTGGTGCTGCTGATCGTGACGTCGATCATGGCGGTCATCCCGGCGCAGCTGGTCCGGCTCGCCCTCGACGACGCGATCCCCGAGCGCGACCGCGGCCTGCTGTTCTGGCTGTTCGCGGCGATGGTCGCCGTCGCGATCCTCGAGGCGGCCCTGTCGATGGTCGAACGGTGGCTGTCGTCGAGCGTCGGTGAGGGATTCATCCTCGACCTGCGCAGGATGCTGTACCGCCACGTCCAGTCGATGCCGCTGGCGTTCTTCACCCGGACCCAGACCGGGGCGCTGATCACCCGCCTCAACAACGACGTCATCGGCGCCCAGCGGGCGCTGACCGGCACGATGGGGACGGTGGTCGCGAACTTCATCGGCGTGACGGTCACGTTGGCCGCCATGTTCTCGCTGAGCTGGCAGGTGACGCTGCTCGCGCTGACGCTGCTGCCGCTGTTCATCTTCCCCGCCCGGATCGTCGGGCGGCGCCTGCAGGGGCTGGCACGGCGTGCGATGGAACTCAACGCCGAGATGAACACCACCATGACCGAGCGCTTCCACGTCGCCGGGGCGCTGCTGGTCAAGCTGTTCGGCCGTGTCGACCGCGAGACGGACGCGTTCGCCGACAAGGCCGAGCGGGTGTCCGAGATCGGCGTCCGCACCGCCGTCCACGGTCGCGCCCTGTTCGCCGCACTCGGGCTCGTCGGCGCCGTCGCCACGGCGCTCGTCTACCTCGTCGGCGGGCTGCTGGTGATGTCGCCCGAGTCGGGCCTGCAGATCGGCGTCGTGGTCGCACTCGGGATGTACGTCACCCAGCTGTACGGCCCGCTGGCGCAGCTGTCGAACGCGCCGGTCGACCTGATGACCGCGCTGGTGAGTTTCGAACGGGTCTTCGAGGTGATGGACCTGCCGCGCGACATCGACGAGAAGGACGACGCGGTCGAGCTGACCGATCCGCGCGGTCACGTCCGATTCGAGCGGGTCGACTTCCGCTATCCCGCCGCCGGCGGTTCGTCGCTCGAGTCGCTCGAGGGTCCCCGGTCGGAGCACGGCGAGGACGCCTCCGACTGGATCCTGCGCGACATCGACCTCGACCTGCGCCCGGGCACCGTCACGGCGCTGGTCGGCCCCTCGGGCGCCGGCAAGTCGACGCTGTCCTCGCTGGTGCCGCGCCTGTACGACGTGACCGACGGACGGGTCACCGTCGACGGTCACGACGTGCGGGACCTGACGCTGGAATCGCTGGCCGGTGCGGTGGGTGTCGTCAGCCAGGACGCGCACCTGTTCCACGACTCGATCGCGTCGAACCTGCGCTACGCGCGTGCGGACGCGACGCAGGCACAGCTCGAGGCGGCATGCCGAGCGGCGCGCATCCACCACGTCATCGAGCGGTTGCCCGACGGCTACGAGACGGTGGTCGGTGAGCGCGGCTACCGCCTCTCCGGCGGTGAGAAGCAGCGCGTGTCACTGGCACGGGTGCTGCTGAAGGACCCCGCCATCGTCGTCCTCGACGAGGCGACCGCCCACCTCGACACCGAGTCGGAACGCCTGGTCCAGGCGGCGCTGCGCGAGACCCTCGTCGGCCGGACCGCGCTGGTGATCGCGCACCGGTTGTCGACCGTCGTCGACGCCGACGAGATCGTCGTGCTCGAGGAGGGCCGCATCGTCGAGCGCGGCACCCACGACGAGCTGCTGCGGCTCGGTGGACTCTACGCCGACCTCGCCCGGACGCAGTTGGTCACGACCGAGGCGTCGTAGCCGGTACGACCTCGACCTCGCCGATCATGCCGTAGGCGACGTGGCCCGGCAGGTGGCACGCGAACGCCGTCGTTCGCGGCTCGTCGAACGCGTAGAAGGTCATCCCGGACGTGTTGGGGGGCGTCGAGACCTCGCCGGGAACCGGCGGGTGCACCAGGTCGGTTCCGCGTTCGTGGGCGAGGTGCACGTCGGCGTCGCCGAGCACGAACTCGTGATGGATCGGGTCGTGGTTGACCACCTCGAAGGTGACCAGGGTGCCCTCACGCACCCGGAGGCGGTCGGGGACGAACCGGCTGTGCTCGAGGTCGATCGTCACGGTGACGTGCCCGGGACCGAGCGTCGCGCTCTCGCGCTCGACCGCCGAGGCCTGCACGGACGCGGCGACCGCGTAGGTCACGGTCGTCGCGACCACGGCGACCAGCAGTGGCAGCCGGCGGAGCAGTCGCGGGCTCACGACGGTCCCAGCGACTGGCGCCGGATCGCGCGGGTCCACAACCAGGCCACGTACCCGACCGCCACAGCGACCGCGACCGGCCACCAGTCAGCCGGCGTCCGCGCCGGCTCGACCGGAACCGCGGCCGACGCCAGCTCGACACCCACGTCGTCGAGGCTCGGGTGCACCTGCGGGTCGGTGGAGACGGCGAGGTCGTAGGTCAGCGCGTCGGCAGGCGTCGAGAGCTCGAGGTGGGTCAGCCACATCTGCTCCGGCACCCATTCCATGCCGACGTCGGACCGCAGGTCCGCGAGCAGCGTGGACGAGGCGGCTTCGCTGCGGTTCAGCGCCAGTCCCCGGCCGCCGGCCAGCAGCTGCGGTCGCTGCTCGGTGAGCAGGAACACGTCGGCCTCGACCTGCTTGCCGCCCTCGAGCCCCATCGACAGGATGCGCAACGGCACCCACGGCTGATCGGTGGGGATGGTGAGCATGATCGGTGTGCTGTCGCCGGCGTTCTGACCGAGATCAGCCGCACGCGAGGCGTCGAACTTCGCCGCCAGGAAGATCTCACTGCGGGCGGCGTAGAAGTCGAGGATCTCCGGCGCGTCCGGCGTGAGGAAGAAGCCGTTGTCGACCGCCCAGCGACCGACCTCGTCGCCGCCGCCGCGCAGCACCGTGAGATCGAGCGCGTCGACCTCGGTCTCGAGCAGCACCTCGGCGCTCTCGTCGGTTGCGGCGTCGTCGCCACCGGCGAGGGCGAACTGTTCGAGTTCGGGCGCGACCTCGCGAACCAGGCGTTGCAACGTCCAGTCGCCGGCACGGACGACGTCGGTCGGGATGTCGGGCAACGGGATGATCGCGCCGACCTCCTCACCCGCGCCCGAGAACTCGAAGGCGGTCACGTAACGCTGCACGCCGTCGGTGTAGGCCGACAGGGTCGTGGTCCGTACCAGCTCGATGGTGCCGTTGGCACCGACCAGGCCCCCGCAGGCCAGTGCCGGCGCGGCGACCAGCACCCCCAGCGCGGTCGTCGTGGTGATCGTCGCCCATCGGCCCGTGCTTCGCATGTCCGCTCCCCTCGTCCGTGTGAGGGTGGGACGGCCCGGGCAGCCAGGTGGTTGCGACCGACCGGACGGCACGGGCGCAGTGGGAGGCGACGTACGGTGGCGACGCGGTCGAGGAGGCGTGATGGCGAACCAGCGGGCACGACGGTTGACCGTCCACGGCCGGGTACAGGGCGTGTTCTTCCGGGCCGCCACGCGTCAGCAGGCCCAGCGCCACGACCTCGCCGGATGGGTGACCAATCGCTCCGACGGGACGGTCGTCGCCTGGCTCGAGGGCCCTGCGGACGGGGTCGAAGCCGTCGAGCAGTGGATCCGCGCCGGCGGCCCGCCCCGAGCGGTGGTCGAGGAGGTGGCGGCCGAAGACGTCGAGCCGGCCGGGCACCCGCGCTTCGAGGTCCGCCGCGGCTGACGAGCGGCGCCGTCGCGCCGTCGCGTCGGCAAGGTCGGCGATTCGCGTCCGCGCCGGCGCTACTCGCCCCCGGTCCGCACCTGCTCGCCGTCGGCCGTCGACCCCGACGTGCCCTCGTCGCGGTCGGACGACGCGCCCGCCGCCTGCGGCTGCTCGGCGGGCGTCGTGCCGGGCGGCGTGTCGGCGGACGCCTGCGACTGCTCGGCGGGCGTCGTGTCGGCGGGCGGCGTGTCGGCGGGCGCCTGCGACTGCTCGGCGGCGGCGACCGCGTGCGGTGCCGGCTCGGGCTGCTCGCGCTGGTCGGCCGGGTTGGCGACCACCAGCACCTCACCGCCCGGCGCGGTGCCTTCGTCCGCGGACCCGTCCGGCAGGCGCCGACGGGTCTCACCGGACGCCCACTCGAGCGCCTTCTGGTGGCGGTCGTCGGGCGTGATGCCAGCCGCCACCATCCGGGCGTACACCTCGCGGGCGGGCTCGGCCTGCCCCTTGCGGGCGTGGGCCCACATCAGCTCGCGGTAGGTCGGCTCGTCCACCTGCACGCCCGCGTCGCCGAGTGCGGCGAGAAGCTCGTCGGCCTGGGCCAGGTCGCCGGCGCGGACCAGGTTGCCCAGTAACTTGGACGCATCCGCGGCGGCCGGCGCGACCTTCTTGGCCAGCATGTGCTGCAGCAGGGCGATCGCCTCCTCGCCCCGCTTGGCGGCGACCAGCGCGTTGAGCAGCGAGCCGTAGTGCCGTCCGTGCGTGAGGGTTCCCGAGGCGCGCAGCCGCTCGAGGAGGTCGCGGGCCTCGTCGAGCCGCTTGGCCCGGACCAGCCGCTCGACCAGGTCGCGAGCGGTGCGCCGGTCCGCTGGGACGCCGCGGGCGGTCACCAACTCGAACAGGCCGATGGCGGTGTCGAGCTCACCGGCCTGCAGGTGCCGGGTGATGATGTCGGACGCCTTCTGCGGCGGGATCGGCACCCCGAGGATCATCATCCAGTCGAGGACGCCGCTGGCGGCGGCGACACGGTTGGCGGCCAGGCTGACGTCGATCAACCCCTCGAGGTTCTCGCCGGAGGGGATGCGCCCGTCGGCGGCGAGGCCGAGGGCGACGTCCCAGGCGCCGTCGGCGTCTCCTGCGGCGATACGGGCCCGCAGGACGGCATTGCGGTGGAAGCTCGACGGACGGGTCCCGGAGTCCTCCATCGCACGCAGGGCCCGATCCGCTGCCTCGGCGTCGCCGGCCTTGGCGTGTGCGAGCAGAAGCTCGTCGTGCACGTCCCCGCGCAGTTCGACGCCGGACGAACGCAGCCGCTCGAGCAGTTCGATGGCCCGGTCGGTGTGGCCGGCGCGCGCGATCATGGCCACGAGCTCGGTCGCCAACCGGGGCGAGGGTGCACGTCCGACCTGCAGCATCTGGTCGACGAGGGTGCGCGTGTCCTTGATCGCCCGCCGGTCGAGGCAGTCCCGCAGCAACCGCTCGTAGTCGGCTTCCGCCGCGGCCTGGCCCCGCTGTGTCATCTGCCGCACGACGGCACGGGCGGCGGGCAGGCGCCCCGCGCTCAGGTAGATCTGCAGCACCGAGGGGGCGTGGCCGGCGTCCGGCTCGAGGCCCTCCTGGTGGAGCTCGTCGAGCATCTTGAGGGCGTCGTCGGTGCGTCCGGCGCGTCCCGTCGCGATGGCGACGTCCCACCGGGTGGCGCCCGCGGCGTCGATCCCCGCCGCCTGCATCTGCGCGAGAATCTCGCGGGCACCGGCGAGGTCGCGGGCGTCGAGGTGGGTCTTGAGCAGGAGCCGGTAGTGCTCCTCGCCCGGGGCCACGTCGCGCTGCTGCATCGAGGCGAAGACCTGGCGCATCATCCGCAGGTCGCCGGTGAACCGGCGCATCGCGTCGAGGTACTTGTCCTGCTGCTCGGACGTCATGGCACGACCTCCCTCGCGCCCCACCCGGGACGCGGGATCGCGCGGCGGAACCCGCACGACTCGCGTGCACCCGTTCAGGGCCGCGCACCCACCCACGTGCGCTGTGGCCAACCGACCATCGGCCGGACCGTGGACGGTAGCGCGTCGTCGCCGGCGTCGTCACGAAGGTGCGGGCTACGGTCGGCTCCCGAGCCGTGAGCCCGCGGTGATCGACGACGACGGGAGCCGCCGTGTCGGGCCGGGAACTGGTCGTGCTCGGGACCGCGAGCCAGGTGCCGACGCGGTCGCGCAACCACAACGGCTACGTCCTGTTGTGGGACGGCCTCGGCCTGCTCTTCGACCCCGGCGAGGGCACCCAGCGCCAGTTCTCACACGCCGGCCTGGCGGTGTCGCGGATCGACCACGTCTGCGTCACGCATGCGCACGGCGACCACTGTCTCGGACTTCCCGGCGTCCTGCAACGGCGGGCGCTCGACGAGCTGCAGACGCCCCTGACCGTCCACTTCCCGCAGGCGGCGACCGACACGATCGTGCGATTGCGTCATGCGACACCTTTCGAGGACACCGCACCGGTGAAGCTGCGGGCGGTGGACGACCTCGTGCCGACCACGGTCGACCTCGGCGGCCTGGTCCTGCGGTCGGCGGCGCTCGAACACGGCGAGCCGGCGGTCGGTTGGCGCGTCGACGAGCCCGACGGGTGGCGCATGCTGCCCGAACGGCTCGAGGAGCTCGGTCTGCCCCGAGCGCTGCGCGGCGACCTGATGCGCGACGGCGAGATCAAGCTCGACGGGCGGGCGGTACGCCGCGAGGACGTCGCCGAGCCGCGACCGGGCCAGTCGATGGCGTTCGTGATGGACACCCGGGACTGCGACGGCGCCCGGTCGCTGGCACACGAGGTCGACCTGTTGGTCATCGAGGCCACCTTCCTCGAGGACCAGCGGGCACTGGCCGAGCAGGTGGGGCATCTGACGGCCGCCCAGGCGGCCCGCATCGGCGCGGAGTGCGGCGCGCGGCGGGTCGTCCTCACCCATTTCTCCCAGCGCTACCCCGACCTGCGTGGCCACCTCGACGAGGCGCGCACAGCGGCCCCCGAGCTCGACGTCGTGGTCGCCACCGACCTCGACCGCATCCCCGTCCCCCCGCGGCGCTGAGCCATGGTCAGAGCAGGTGCTCGAGGCCGACGACGAGGCCGTCGAGGTCGCGCACCCGGCGACAGGCGAGCAGCACGCCCGGCATGAACGAGGTCCGGTCGATCGAGTCGTGGCGGATCGTCAGGGTCTGGCCGGTGCCGCCGAAGATGACCTCCTGGTTGGCGACGATGCCGGGCAGCCGGACGCTGTGGACGCGGACGTCGGCATGCGCAGCGCCACGAGCACCCGGGTGGCGTTCGTCGCCCAGCGGCGCGTCGGGCACCTCGCTGCGGCTCTGGGCGATCAACTCCGCCGTGCGCAGTGCCGTCCCGGACGGCGCGTCGACCTTTCGGTCGTGGTGCAACTCGATGATCTCGACGTGGGGCAGGTGCCTTGCCGCCTCGGCGGCGAACTGCATCAGCAGCACGGCACCGATGGCGAAGTTGGGCGCGATCAGCGCGTTGGCCTGCCCGCGGCTCGCCAGCTCGCGTGCCGACGCGAGGTCGTCCTCGTCGATGCCCGTCGCGCCGACGACCGCGTGCAGGCCGTGCTCGAGCAGCCAACGCAGGTTGGCACCGACCGCCGCCGGCCCGGTGAACTCCACGACCACGTCACAGTCGGCCGCGACCAGGGCGTCCAGGTCGGCCGCGATCACGAGGTCGCTGTCGATGCCGGCGATCCCCCGCAGCGCCTCGCCCGCCCGGTGCGGGTCGACGGCGGCGACGAGCGTCAGGTCCTCGGCCGCGTCGACCGCCCGGCACACCTCGGAGCCCATGCGGCCAGCGGCACCGACCACGCCCACTCGCACCGCACCCACCTGCCACCCGATCGTCGACGACGCGGCCCAGCCTACGGGTCAGGCCACGACGTCCGCGAAGCGGTCCTGCTCGTCCGCACCGAAAGGTCCGACGACGGCGAGGTCACGCGGCTGGCGCAGGACCCGGGCGGCCACCCGTCGGACGTCGTCCACGGTGACGTCGCCGATGCGCGCGAGCGCCTCGTCCACCGTCACGAAGTCGGCACCGGTGGCGATCTGCTTGCCCAGGCGCGACATCCGGGAACCACTGTCCTCGAGCGAGAGGACCGTGCCACCGGTCAGTGCCCCCTTGGCCCGGTCCACCTCGTCGGCGGTCACGTCGTCGGCGACGGTGTCGAGCTGCTCGCGCAACACCTGCAGCGCCTCGTCGACCTTGCCGGGTGCCGTCCCGACGTAGGCGCCGAACAGCCCGCCGTCGGTGTACGACGAGGCGTAGCTGTAGGTCGAGTAGGCGAGCCCGCGGACCTCGCGGATCTCCTGGAACAACCGCGAGGACATGCCGCCACCGAGCAGGGTGTTGAGCACCCGCAGCGCCCAGCGGTCGGCGTCACGGTGCGCGATCCCAGGGACGCCGAGCACGACGTGCGCCTGTTCGGTGGGACGCGAACGCACGTGCACACGCCCTTCGCCGAACCGTTCGGGGCGACGACGCTGCGGGCGGCTCCCGCCGGGCCGGTGCAGGTCACCGAGCAGGTCCTCGGCGAGCGCGACGACCCGGTCGTGGTCGACGTTGCCGGCGGCGGCCACCGTGAGGTTGCCGGGGCGGTAGGTCTGGCGGTAGTAGCCGTCGACCGTGTCGCGGGTCATCCGCGTGATCGAGTCGGCGGTGCCGAGCGTCTCGAGGGCCAGAGGGTGGGTGTCGAGCACCACCTCGGAGAAGTCGGAGTGCACGAGGTCGTCGGGCGTGTCGAAGTGGATGTCGATCTCGCTGAGCACCACCTGACGCTCGGCCTCGACGTCCGCCTCGGTGTTTCTGGCGTCGACGACCATGTCGGCGAGCACGTCGAAGGCCAACGGCAGGTCGTCGTCGAGCACGCGCGCGTAGAAGCAGGTCAGCTCCTTGGAGGTGAACGCGTTCATCTCCCCGCCGACGGCGTCCAACGCCTCGGCGATGTCGCGTGCGCTGCGCCGCGAGGTGCCCTTGAACAGCAGGTGTTCGAGGAAGTGCGAACAGCCGGCCTGTTCGGTGGTCTCGTCGCGCGAGCCCACACCGACCCAGAGACCCAGGGTCGCCGAACGCACTGCCGGCATGTGCTCGGTCACGACGGTGATACCGGACTGCAGTTGCGTCTGCTGGTGCACACGGGGCCCTTCACGCAGGCGGCCCCCCGGTGTGTCCCGAGGGGCCGCTGCTCATGTCGCCTGGTCAGTCGCGCTCGCGGCTGCGGCTACGCGTCCGGGTACGGGTGCGGTCGCCCCCGCCGTCCCGGTCGCCACCGCGGTCACGGTCGCCACCGCGGTCACGGTCGCCACCGCGGTCGCGATCGCCGCCGTTCTCGCGCTGCTCGGCGCGCTCGCTGCGGTCACGACCACCGCGGTCGCGGTCACCGCCACGGTCGCGGTCGCGGTCGCCACGCTCGCGCCCGCCACGCTCGCGGTCGCCCCCCCGGTTGCCGCGGTCACCGCCACGCTCGCGGTCGCCGCCACGGTTGCCGCGGTCACCGCGTTCGCGGTCGCCGCCACGCTCGCGACCGCCACCACGGGGCTCGTCGCCACCGTCGTCGTCGCCCTCGTCACCGCCGGCACGCTCGCCGACGTACTCGAGCTTGAACTTGCGGCCGCCGTCGAGGACGTCCTTCACCTCGACGAGCACCTGCTGTCCGACCTCGACGGCGTCCTCGGCGTGGTTGAGCCGCTTGCCGGCCATCTTGGACAGCTCGGAGATGTGCAGCAGCCCGTCGGTGCCCGGCGTGAGGTTGACGAACGCGCCGAAGTCGACCGTCTTGACGACGGTGGCGCTGTAGCGCTCGCCCACCTCGGGCAGCTGCGGGTTGGCGATCGCGTTGACCCGGTCGAGCGCGTCCTGCGCCATCTCACGCGAGTTGGCGTAGATCTTCACGACCCCGTGACCGTCGACCTCGTCGACGTCGATCTGGGCGCCGGTCACCTCGACCAGTTCCTTGATGATCGCGCCACGCGGACCGATGATGGCGCCGATCTTGTCCTGCGGGATGTTGACGATCTCGACCCGCGGGGCGGTCTCGGCGACCTCGTCGCGCGGCTGCGCGATCGCGTCGTTCATGACGTCGAGGATCGCCAGACGGGCATCGCGGGCCTGCAGGAGCGCGTCCTGCAGCACCTGCGCCGGGATGCCGGCCAGCTTGGTGTCGAGCTGCAGGGCCGTGATGAAGCCCTCGGGACCGGCGACCTTGAAGTCCATGTCGCCGAAGAAGTCCTCGACGCCCTGGATGTCGGTCAGGGTGGTGTACTTGCCGTTCTCGTAGACCAGGCCCATGGCGATGCCGGCGACCTGCGCCTGGGTCGGCACACCGCCGTCCATCAGGGCCATCGAGGCGGCGCAGACCGACCCCATCGAGGTCGAGCCGTTGGAGCTGAGCACGTCCGACACCAGGCGCATCGCGTACGGCCAGGTCTCCTGCTCGGGCAGGACCGGGATCAGCGCGCGCTCGGCCAGCGCCCCGTGACCGATCTCGCGGCGCTTGGGGCTGCCGACACGACCGGCCTCACCGGTCGAGTAGGGCGGCATGTTGTAGTGGTGCAGGAACAGCTTCTCGGACTCGGGGTCGAGCGTGTCGAGACGCTGCCCCTCGCGGGTGGTGCCGAGCGCCAACACCGACAGGACCTGGGTCTCGCCGCGCTGGAACAGCGCCGAACCGTGGGTCTTGGGCAGCACGCCGACCGCGGCCGTGATCTCGCGCAGGTCGGTGACGCCACGCCCGTCGACGCGGAAGCCCTCGTCGACGATCAGGCGGCGTACGACCTTCTTCTCGGTCGAGCGGAACGCCTCGGACGCCTGCTTGGCGCGAGCGTCCTCGTCGAGGTCGGCCGGGCCATTGTCGACGACGTGCGCGACGGCCTCCTTGCGAACCTCGCCGAGCTTGTCGTCACGCTCGGCCTTGGACAGCTCGGACTGCCGGTAGACGCCCTCGACCTTGTCGGCGGCGAAGCCGAAGACCTGGTCGAAGACCTCGTCGGTGTAGTCGAGGAAGAGCGGGAACTCGCCGGCGTCACGCGAGCCGACCTGGTCGACGAAGGCCTGCTGGGCCTCGCACAGCTGCTTGATGATCGGCTTGACGTCCTCGATGGCCTGACCGACGACCTGCTCGGTCGGGGCGGGTGCGCCCATCTCGATCTTGACCCAGGAGTCCTTGGTGGCCTCGGCCTCGATCATCAGGATCGCGACCTCGCCGTCGTCCTCGACGCGCCCGGAGATGACCATGTTGAACACGGCCTCTTCCTCGAGCTCCTCGAAGGAGGGGAAGGCGATCCAGGAACCGTCACGCAGCATGGCGTAACGGACCGCGGCGACCGGGCCGGAGAAGGGCAGGCCGGACAGCATCGTCGACAGCGACGAGCCGTTCATCGCGACGACGTCGTAGGGGTCGAACTGCACCGTCTGCATCACGGTGTTGACGACCTGGACCTCGTTGCGCAGGCCCTCGGCGAAGGTCGGGCGCAACGGGCGGTCGGTCAGTCGGCACACCAGGATGGCGTTCTCCGACGGCCGGCCCTCGCGCTTGAAGAACGAGCCGGGGATCCGCCCGTTGGCGTACATCCGCTCCTCGACCTCGATGGTGAGGGGGAAGAACGGCAGGAAGTCCTTCGGCTGCTTCGACGCCGTGGTGGTGGTGAGGACCTTGGTGTCACCGATGGAGGTGATGACGGCCCCACCCGCCTGCTGGGCCAGCGTGCCGGCCTCGAAGGTGATGGTCTTTCCGTCGATCTCGACGGAATGTTCGTGCGTTCCGAGCGTGCCCATGTGGGCCTCCTCGTCGTGGATTCTCGCGCGAGGACGGGCCGGGTTGTCGGGTGCCGGTGCATCAGTGGGGGCGGCTCGGAAGGGTGTCCGAGGCGTCTCCACTGACGACCGACGAAACCTCGACCGGTTCCGGTGCCCGTCGCGTCGCGACTGTTGGGTTGTGGTGGTGCCCCGGCGGCGGGCCCATGCCCACCTGCCGGGAAACGGCGCGGGCCGGGGTCGTGGTCGACCCCGGCCCGGGAAGATCAGCGGCGCAGTTCGAGCTCCGCGATGAGCGCGCGGTAGCGCTCGATGTCCTTGTCACGCAGGTAGTTGAGCAGGCGGCGACGCTGGCCGACCAGCATCAGCAGCCCGCGCCGCGAGTGGTGATCGTGCTTGTGCACCTTCAGGTGCTCGGTCAGGTGGCTGATGCGCTTGGTCAGCAGCGCGACCTGGACCTCGGGTGAACCGGTGTCGCCTTCGCCCTGGGCGAACTTGGCGATGATCTCGGACTTGTCGTCGGGAAGGACGGCAGCCAACGGGTGCTCCTGTCGTGGTCGGCCCTGCGTCGCCGGGTGGCGAGTGGTTCTCGCCGCGGGGGATCTGCGCGTTGTCGGCGCCACGAAGCGCCGGCATCTCGATCAGGGAACCCCGACACCCGAGCGGGCACGGTGAAGGTGACCCTCCTGGGTCAACGCCGGCCAGTGTAGCCGTCGTGGCGCCAGCGGCAAGGCCGCCACGTCATCGGCCCGCGCCCCCGGCCAGGCCGTTGGCGACCTCGAGTTCGACCAGGGACGCTTCGAGGTGGTCGAGCAGGCGTTGCAACGAGGGCACCCGGGCCCGACAACCGGTCAGCCCGAAGTCGAGCTCGCCGTCGTGGCTGGTGACGGTCACGTTGAGGGCCTGACCGTCGTAGGGGACCGATGCGGGGTACAACCCGTCGAGGCGGGCCCCGTTCCAGTACCGCGGTCCGGAGGGTCCGGGCACGTTCGAGACGACGAGGTTGAAGGCCGGCCTGCGCAGCGCCCGGAACCGGAACAGCGGCCCGAAGGCGACCGGCCCGAAGCTGAGCACGCTCAGCAGCAGGATCGCCGCCGGGTGCAGGTCGGCGAGCCGGGACTTCGAGTCGCGCATCGAACGGTGGATCAGCGCGAAGCGCTCCATCGGATCGGCGAGGTGGGTGCCGAGGTTGCACAGCACCACGCCCACCGCGTTGCCCGTGTCCGGCCGGTCGCTGGCGTCGCGCAGCGACACCGGCACCGCCGCGATCAGCGGGCGGTCCGGCAGCGCCTGCTGGTCGACCAGATAGCGGCGCAGCGCTCCAGCGGTCATCGCCAGCACCACGTCGTTGACCTTGCCGCCGGTGGCCGCGCCGACCGCCTTGACGCGGTCGAGATCCCAGGACTGGGCCGCGAAGCGACGGGCCGCGGTGATCGGCTGGTTGAGGATCGTCCGCGGGGCCTGGTAGGGCAGCGCGGCGGTGCGGTCCTCGAGCGAACTGGTCAGGGCCTCCATCGCGACGACACCCGCCTCGCCCAGGGCACGGCCGGCCACCAGCAGGTCGTCCACCATGCCCCCGGTCAGCGAAGAGAGCAGCCCGCCCGCCCCGTCCGCGGCCGGAACGGCAGCGTGCCGCGTTCCTCCGCTGCGGGCCGGCTGCGACCACGGCGGGGGCATGTCGCGCTCGGCCTCGTCCTCGCTCAGGCTGCGCAGCAGCCACTTCATCGCCGTGGTCCCGTCGAGCAGGGCGTGGTGGACCTTCGTGTAGACCGCCAGTCGCCCGTCGGCGAGTCCCTCGATGACGTGGCTCTCCCACAGCGGCCGGTTGCGGTCGAGCATGGTGCCGTGCAGCCGCGACACCAGGGTCAGCAGCTCCCGCACCGAGCCGGGATGGGGCAGCGCGGAGTGGCGGACGTGGTATTCGAGGTCGAGGTCGTCGTCCTCGGTCCATGCCCACGGACCCAGACCCTTGAGCGTCCGGGTCGCACGCTGACGGAACAGCGGCGCGGGCTCGTGTGCGAGGGCGATCCGGTGCTGCTCGCGCACGAAGTCCGGACCCCCGTCCCGCGGCGGCTGGAACAGCTGCAGGCCACCGACGTGGAGCGGCCGGCCACGCCCCTCGCCCAACAGGAAGATGGCGTCGGTGACGGGTACCGGTCGCACGAGGTTCCCCGTTCGTCCTGGCCTGCGAAGGTGACGCGCGACGCTACCGCTGCCTTCGGCCCGCCACACGCGTGCGTGCGGCCGTGCGCCGGCGCGACCTCCGGGGAGGGGGCGCCGGTCAGGGCGTGCCGAACAGGTCGTGTCCGCGCTGCTTTGCCTCGGCCGCGAGCTCGGCGCGGTGGTCGCGGAGCTTTCCCGCGAGTTCGGCGTTGCCGACGGCCAGGATGCGCAGGGCGAGCAGCCCCGCATTGGCGGCGCCGCCGATGGCCACCGTGGCGACGGGAACCCCGCGGGGCATCTGCACGATCGAGAGCAGCGAGTCGAGTCCGTCGAGGGTCTTGAGGGCGACCGGGACCCCGATGACGGGCAGTTCGGTGACGCTGGCCAGCATGCCGGGCAGGTGGGCCGCTCCCCCGGCGCCGGCGATGATGACCTCGAAACCCCGCTCGGCGGCGACGTGTCCGAAGGCGAGCATCTCGTCGGGCATCCGGTGGGCGGACACGACCTGCTCGTGGCAGTCGACTCCGAACCGGCGGACGATCTCGGACGCCTCGCGCATCACCGGGTGGTCGGACGCGGATCCCATGACGACGGCGACGCTCACGAGGTGGCCTCCTGTCCGGTCGGTTGCGCAATGGCGGCGGCGGGCCGCGTGAGGACGTCGGCGGCGTGGACCGCCAGCGTCCGGGCACGCTCGAGGTCGTCGTCGGTGGCGGTGACGTGCCCGAGCTTGCGACCCCGGCGATAGGCCTTGCCGTAGAGGTGGACGGCCGCGCCGGGCGCCGCACCCAGCGTGTCGGCGAGCCGGTCGGCGGGATCCACCTCACCGCCGACGACGTTGACCATCGCCGCGGCACCCCGCGGGCTCGGATCACCGAGCGGCAGGTCCGCGACGGCGCGCAGATGGTTCTCGAACTGCGAGGTGACCGCGCCCTCGATCGTGACGTGTCCGGCGTTGTGGGGGCGGGCGGCCAGTTCGTTGAGCAGCACCCGGTCCCCGGCGACGAACAGCTCCACCGAGAGCATGCCGACGGACCCGATCACCTCGGCGACGAGCCCGCCGATGCGGCGGGCCTCGGCGACCGTCGACGCGGCGACGCGCGGTGGCTGCAGCACCTCACGGCACATGGCGTCGACCTGCACCGTCTCCACCGGGTCGTACACCGCGCGTTCGCCGCCGGGGCGACGCGCGACCAGTACGGCCAGCTCGGCGGTGAGCGCGATCCGGGGTTCGACCAGCAGCGGGTCCCCGTCGACCTCGGCCAGGACCGCCTCGGCGGCGTCCGGGCCCTCGACCACCCACACGCCGCGGCCGTCGTAGCCACCCCGGGGCCGCTTGAGCACGAGCGGCCAGCCGTGATCGCCCGCGAAGGCCGTGATGCCCGCCAGTTCGTGCGCGAGCGTCCAGGGGGCCACCGGCACGCCGGCCGCGCCCAGGACCTCGCGCTGTCGGACCTTGTCGGTGGCGATGTCGAGGGTGTCGGCCGACGGACGCACGGCCGTGCCCTCGTCCTGCAGCGCCCGCATCGTGGCCAGGTCGACCAGTTCGTGCTCGACCGTCAGCACGTCGACCTGTTCGGCGAGGCGGCGCAGGCCCTGCGCGTCGGGGTCCCCCTCGATCACGTCGGGCCACACCGCGGCGACGGCGTCACCGGGACGGGCGAGGAAGACCAGACGTAACCCGAGGCGGGCCGCCGGCGGCAGCAACATGCGCGCGAGCTGCCCGCCACCCACGACCCCGATCGTTGGCGACATCGAGCAGCTCCGGACGACGGGGCACGGTCGACGACCGTGTGAGGAGGCCGAAGCCTACAAGTCGCGGCGGTAGCGGACCTCGCACACCCGCATGCCGTAGACCTCCTCGAACCGTTCGCCGCCCTCGTCGTAGTGCCAGCCCTCCCGCTCGTAGAAGGCGCGGGCGCGCTGGTTACGGTCCACCACCCACAACACCGCCTGCTTGTGGCCGCCCTCGCGCAGGGCGTCCTGCGAGGCGAGCAGCAACTGGCGACCGTGGCCACGTCCCCAGGCCGTCGGCAGGACGTTGAGGACGTAGATCTCGCCGACCCCGACGGCCTCCTCGGCGACGGCGGTGGGGCCGGAGACGGCGAAGCCGAGCGGACGATCGTGCTGGTCGACGCAGACCAGTCGGGTCACGCCTTCGACCGGTGTGCGGGCGAGCACCTGCTCCCACACGCCGACCCGTTCGTCGACGGACAGGCCGTCGAGATAGGCGTCGGGCATCAGGTCCCGGTAGGCGGCCTGCCACGCGGCGACGTGGACCTCGCCGAGGGCCTGGGCATCGCGCGGTTGTGCGCTCCTGATCCTCATCGTCGTGCTCCTCGGCGCGACGGCGCGCGCTCCCGGGGCGATGGACCCGGGAGCCGCGCTCGGCGTGCTCCGGCTGGGATCGGCGGCGTACGCGTCCCTCACCGGCGGGTGTTCGCCGTCGAACGGTCACGCGCGGGCCACAACGCGATGGCCAGACCGGCCAGGGCGCTGACGAGGTGCAGGATGTTGTCGGCCTGGTTGAGGGCCAGGAAGTTGGCCTGGTCGTCGGAGTTGGCCACGAACAGTCCGTAGACGAACGTCGCGCCGTAGCCCACGGCCAACAGCCAGCCATAGGTGCGTGCCCGGTCCAGCGTGCTCCACAGCGCCAGGCCGGCGGCGCCGATCAGCAGGTGCACGATGTTGTGCAGCGGGTTGACCTCGAAGCCGAGCAGGAGGTCGCCCTCGGGCTCGGCGAACCCGTCGAACCCGGTCACCAGGAAGCCCGCGAGTCCAACCAGGACGTAGATGATGCCGATGGCCAGGGCCAGGTACTGCGCCGGGTGTTTTCCGGCACCGTTCGCGCGTGCAGCGTTGCTCATCCGTGCTCCCCCTCGTCGTGTCCGGTGAGTGTCGGCCACGGCGGCCCGGGTTCCACGGGCGGGAGGGTCGAAACGGTCATGGCCGCGACGACTTGTCTGGTCGTGTGACCAAACGGTTGCCACCGTTCGGACGGTCCGGGGTCACCGCCGCTGCCCGGCAGGTCCGCCTCAGCCCAGCAACACGCGTGCACGCGCGATGTCGGCCTGGATCTGGGCGACGAGCGCATCCACCCCGTCGAACCGCTGTTCGTCCCGGAGGCGGTGCTCGAAGCCGACCTCGAGGTCGCGCCCGTAGAGATCGACGTTCCGGTCGGCATCGAGCAGGTGGACCTCGACGGTGCGGCTGCGCCCGTCGAACGTCGGCCGCAGCCCGACGTTGGTGACGGCGGGCCACCGCCGCCCTCCGACGCCGGCGGTGCCGGCATAGACGCCGTTGCCAGGGACCAACCGCCCCGGCGGCACCGCGACGTTGGCGGTCGGCACGCCGATGGTGCGTCCGCGTCCCTCGCCCTCGACGACCTCGCCGTGCAGGCAGTACGGACGGCCGAGGGCACGGTTCGCCCACGACAATCGCCCGTTCGTCAACGCCTCACGGACCGCCGAGGAGGAGATGGGCCGGCCCTCGAGTTCGAGCAGCGTGACCGCTTCGACCTCGAAGTCGTGTTCCTCGCCGCCCTCGACCAGGCTGACGACGTCACCGGCGGCACGATGGCCGAAGCGGAAGTTCGTCCCGACGATGAGCCGTCGCGTCGCCAACGGCCGTGCCAGGACCTCGGTCACGAACGCCTCGGGCGTCAACTGCGACAGCTCCGGCGTGAACGCCAGCACCACCACGAGGTCGACCTCGAGCTCGAGGAGGGCGGCCACCCGCTCCTCGAGGGGCTGCAACGCCAGCGGTTCGCTCCCGGGCCGCAGCACAGCGGCGGGATGCGGGTCGAACGTGATCGCCACCGCACGTGCACCGCGGCCGCGGGCCGCGTCGACCGCGCGCCGCAGCAACACCTGGTGCCCCTTGTGGACCCCGTCGAAGTTGCCGATCGTCACCACCGAGTCGACCGGCGTCAGCTGCCCGAGGTCGCGGACACCGCCGTGGAACACCTCGCTCACGTGCCGGTCCCTTCGACGTCCACGAGTTCCTCCGGTCGGGTCCACACCAGCTCCGAGCGGGCCAGCTCACCACGATCGGCGAACACGCCGACGAGTCGGTCGCCGAAGCGGACCGCGTACGCACCCTCGATGCCCTGCGATGGCAGCAGCGGCTTTCCCTGCGTCAGCCCGAAGGCGACCGCGGCATCCTCCACCTCGACCGTCGGCAGCGTGCGTGCGACGGCGTCCTCGGGTCGCAACAGCACGCGGTCCAACGCGCCCGCCGCGACTGCGTCCTGCACGACGTCGAGGTCGACGGCCTCGTCGGCCCCGAAGGCGCCGTTGGCCACCCGCCGCAACGACGTCAGGCTGGCCCCCACCCCGAGTGCGGCACCGATGTCGTGCGCCAGCGTGCGGACGTAGGTACCGGGCGAGCAGGTCACCAGGAACGACACCCGGGGATGGTCCGGGTCGGTCGTGTCGTAGGCGTCCAGCATCAGGTCGTGGACGGTGACCGGCCGCGGCTCGCGCTCGACCTCCTCGCCGCGTCGCGCGATCTCGTGCAGGCGTTCCCCGCCGACCTTGACGGCCGACACCATCGGTGGCACCTGCTCGAGATCGCCCTGGAAGCGGGTGAGCACCTCGCACACGCGCTGCTCGTCGAGGTCGGCGGCGGACGTGGTCGCCAGCACCTCGCCGTCAGCGTCCTGGGTCGAGGTCACCACGCCCAGCACCATCTGGGCCGCGTACGTCTTGCGGCCCGCCTGCAGGAACCGCACGAGCCGTGCGGCCCGCCCGAGACACACCACGAGCACACCCGTCGCGGCCGGGTCGAGGGTGCCGGTGTGCCCGACCCGGTTCTGACCGACGGCGCGCCGGACCCGCTGGACCACGTCGTGCGACGTCGGCCCGGCCGGCTTGTCCACGACCAGGACACCGTCGACGTCGTCCGGACTGCGGCGCTTGCGACCCATCAGGCGCTCCGCAGCGCGGCGACGACGCCGGCGACGACGTCCTCGACCGGTCCCGCCGCGGAGAAGCCGGCGGCGAACGCGTGCCCGCCGCCGCCGAACCCCTCGGCGATCGTGCCCACGTCGACGCGGCCGTGCGAGCGCATGGACGCGCGCCAGGTCCCGTCGGGCGCCGGCTTGCACACCAACGCCACCTCGGCGACGTCCGCCGTGCGGACCACGTCGATCAACGCCTCGGTCGCCTCCAGCCCCGCCCCCGTCAGCGCGAGCTCGTCCGCCGTGAGGTGGGTGTGCACGAGCGCGACGTCGGGCACGAACGTCAGCCGCTCCAGCGCGCGCCCGAGCAGGCGCAGCTCCCCCAACGACGCGGTGCCGTACAGGCGGCGGGTCAGCTCGGCGTGCTCGACGCCGACGTCGATCAGCCGACCCCCGAACTCCATCGCCGCACGGTCGGTCGACGAGTGTCCGAAACGGCCCGTGTCGGTGACCAACCCGACGTACAGGCAGGTCGCCAACTCGACCGTCAGCGGCACCTCGAGCCGATGCAGGAGTTCGTCGACGATCAGCACCGTGGCGGCCGCCCGTGGCGCGACCAGGCGCACGTCGCCGAAGGCGGTGCTCGAAGCGTGGTGGTCGACCACGATCGTGGGCACGCCCGCGTCGAGCAGGTGCCCGATGCTGCCGAGGCGGGCCGGGCTGGCAGCGTCGAGGGTCACCAGCAGGTCCACGTCGGCCGGTTCGGGCAACGCAGAGGGGGGCACGAGGTCGCGTACGCCCGGGAGGTCGGCGAGGGGCGCCGGCACTTTCAGCGGCTCCTCCCCGACCGTCGGCACGGTCCGGGCGCCCAGGCCGGACAGTGCGACGTGCAGTGCCAGCGCCGCGCCGAGCGCATCCCCGTCGGGGCCGACGTGGGCCGCCAGCACGATGCGACCCCCGGCGTGCGCGCACGCGGCGAGGCGGTGCACCGCCGCGGTGAACACGTCCTCGTCGACGTCGGCGAGCCAGGCTGGCGCGACGGGCATGCTCACGCCTGCTCGTCCCCGGACGTCACGCCGTCGTTCCCGGACGTCACGCCGTCATCGCTGGACGTCACGGCGCCCTCACCGGACGACCGGGACTCGTCCTGCTCGAGCTTGCGGAGCAGTTGCTCGACGCGATTGGCCTGCTCGACCACCGGGTCGGGACGAAACCGAAGCTCGGGCGAGGTGCGCAGCCTGGCGCGACGCCCGACCATCCCACGCAGGCGCGGTGCCGCCGCCGCGAAGCCGGCCTCGACCTCGTGGGCCTCGGGGAGGCGGTCGCCGCCCGTGCGACGCGGATCGCCGGTCACCAGCGAGGGGTCGAGGGTCGAGTAGTAGATGGTCGCGACCTCGTGGTCCTGGGTGACCTCGGCCTCCGTGATGGTGATCAGCTGCAGGCGCGGATCGGCGATCTCGGTCTCGAGGAGGTCCGCCACGGCGGCGCGCACGGCCTGGTCGACGCGTGGGTTGCGCTTCTTGACCATCGGAAACTCCTTCGGGCCGGCCGGACCGGCGGATCGGCGGGGAGCGCCCCCGGACAGGGCGCCGTGTTCAGGGCAGCGACGGCAGGCCGGGACCGTCGGCGTCGAGCGTGTCGGCGAGGTCCTCACTGCCGAGCACGACGATACGGGGATCGCGCTCGAGCACCGCGGTCACACGGTCGAGGACGCGATCGACCCCGGTGTGCGTCGAAGCGGCGACGGCGACCCCGAGGACGGCCCGCTGCCAGCGCTCCTGCTCGCCCACCTCGGCGACCGAGACCCCGAGTTCGTTGCTCAGCGCCGCCTTGGCGCGGTTGAGCAGGGCCCGCTTGCCCTTGAGGTTGTCGACACCGGGCAGATGCACCTCGATGCGCGCGACGCCGTAGTGGACGCGGCCGTGCCCGGAGCTCACGCGCGGCCTCCTGCTGCAGCGGTTCTCCCGGCGCCCGGCCCGTCAACGTGCATGGGCCGGGCGCCGGTTGCGGTCAGTCGCGTGCGACCTCGACGGTCACGTACGCCTCGAAGACGTCGCCTTCCTTGACGTCCTGGAACTTCTCGAGCCCGATACCGCACTCGAAGCCCTCGCGGACCTCGCGGACGTCGTCCTTGAAGCGGCGCAGCGAGGTCATGGTGTCCTCGGCGATGACGACGCCCTCGCGGATGACACGGACACCGGCGTCGCGCTGGATCTCGCCGCGGGTGACCATGCAGCCGAAGACGAAGCCGGCGCGCGGCACCTTGAAGATCTCGCGGACCTCGGCCTCACCGATGATCTGCTCGCGGAACTCCGGTGCGAGCAGGCCCTTGACGGCGCGTTCGATGTCCTCGATCGCCTCGTAGATGATGCGGTAGGTGCGGACGTCGACCCCGGAGCGGTCGATCTCGTCGCGGGCGTTGGGACCCGGACGGACGTTGAACGCCACGATGATCGCGTCGGACGCCTCGGCGAGCCGGACGTCGCCCTGCGTGATGGCACCGACGCCCTTCTGGATCACCCGGACCTGGACCTCGTCGAGTTCGAGCTTGAGCAGCGCGTCCTCGAGTGCCTCGGCGGAACCGGACACGTCGGCCTTGATGATGACGTTGAGCACGGCCTTGTCGCCCGCCTGGACCGCCGAGGTGAACTCCTCGAGGGTCGTCGGCCGCCGCTCGGCGAGCTCCTTGCGACGCTCACGCGCCGAGCGGCGCTCGGCGACGTCACGGGCGAACCGCTCGGCGTCGACGACGCGGAACTCGTCACCCGCCTCGGGCACGTCGTTCAGACCGATGATCTGCACGGGCCGGGCCGGCGGCGCCTCGTCGACGTTGTTGCCGTTCTCGTCGAACATGGCGCGGATCTTGCCGTCGGCGGTACCGGCGACGAGGATGTCACCGCGCCGCAGCGTGCCGTTCTGCACCAGCACCGTCGCGACCGGACCACGGCCCTTGTCCAGGTGCGCCTCGACCACGCGGCCGCGGGCGTCCTTGTCCGGGTTGGCCTGCAGTTCGAGCAGGTCGGCCTGCAGCAGCACGACCTCGAGCAGCTCCTCGAGGTTGAGCTTCTGCTTGGCCGACACCTCGACCATCGGCACGTCGCCACCGAAGTCCTCGGCGACCACGTCGTGCTCGGTCAGCTGGGTCTTGACGCGGTTGGGATCGGCGCCCTCGAGGTCGATCTTGTTGATCGCGACCACCATCGGGACCTCGGCCGCCTTCGCGTGGGCGATGGCTTCGCGGGTCTGGGGCATGACGCCGTCGTTGGCGGCGACCACGAGGATCGTGACGTCGGTCACCTGGGCACCACGGGCGCGCATGGCGGTGAACGCCTCGTGACCGGGGGTGTCGATGAAGGTGATCAGGCGGCCGTCGTGGTTGATCTGGTACGCACCGATGTGCTGGGTGATGCCACCGGCCTCGCCCGACACGACGTCGGTCTGCCGGATGGCGTCGAGCAGCAGGGTCTTGCCGTGGTCGACGTGACCCATGACGGTGATGACCGGCGGCCGTGGCTGCAGCGTCTCGGGGGCGTCGGCGGCCTCGACACCGAACTCGAGCTCCTCCTCGGAGAGGAAGTAGATCTCGACCCCGAGGTCGTCACCGATGATCTCGACGGTGTCGTCGGGCAGCGTCTGCTGCACCGTCGCCATCTCGCCCATCTCGAACAGCTTCTTGACGAGCGCTGCGCCCGGTACGCCGAGCTTGTCGGCGAGCTCGCCGACCGTGACCCCCGAGAGCACCTCGACGCGATCGACCTGGATCAGGTCCTCGATCGGGACGTCCCGGCGGCGCGGCCCGCGCGCGAGCTCCTGCTCGGCGGGACTCTGCTTCTCCTTCTTCTTGCGGCGGGTCTTGCCCGAACCCGGGCCACCCGTCCCGCCCGGTGCGCCACGACCACCCGGGCCACCACCCGGACCGCCCGGCCCGCCACCGGGACCACTGCGGCCGACCGGTTGGCGGTAGGGGGATCCCGGGGGACCACCGCGGTTGGCGCCACCGGGCGCACCACGGTTGGCGCCACCGGGCGCGCCACGGTTGGGACCACCCGGAGCGCCCGGGCCGCCACGCGCACCGCCGGGCCCACCGGGACCGCCGGCACCACGGCCGGCGGGAGCGCCGGGCTGGGGCTGCGGACGCGCGGGCGCCTTGCGCAACGGCGGCGGGATGGAACGCCGGCCGGAGCCCTCCTGCGGCAGGGTGCCCTCGGAGCGTCGGGTCGGTGGGACGCCACCGCCGGTCACCGTCGGAGGCGGGACGGGCCCACGCTGCGACGGCGGCCGCAACGGTGCCTCCCCCGGCTTCAGCCGCGGCGGGGGGGCGCCCGGCATGCGCCGTGCGTCAGCGCCGGCGTCCCCGCCCGTCGGGGCGGGACGTGCGGCCTCGGCCGCAGGCGACTCGGCAGCGGGCTTCGGCGCCTGCGGCTCGGCGGGCGCCGACGTCGGCTGCTCCGCGGCCGGGGCGACGGGGGTAGCCGGCGCCGTCGGTGCCTCGGGGGCCGGCGCCTCGGCGGCGGCAGCCGCCTGGGCCCGCTTGGCCGCCTCCTGCTCCTCCTGCTGCTTGCGCAGATGGGGCGGCAGGACCTTGGCGGCCTTCTTGCCCTCGGGCGGCGCGGCGGCCTGGATCGAGCGGTAACGCTCGAGTTCGGCCTGCTCCCGCTTGCGCTTGGCCTCTTCCTCGGCTCGGCGCTCTGCCTCGGTCTTGCCGAGCGAGTCGCGGAACTTCGCGGCATCCGCGTCCGCAATGGACGAGGAGTGGCTCTTGGCATCGACGCCGAGGTCGGTCAGGCGACGGAGGACCTCCTTGTTGTGGAGGCCGGTTTCCTTCGCCAGTTCGTAGACGCGGACCTTGTTGCTCACGCGTTGTCGCTCCTCACGGTGCCATCCGGCACCTGGTGCTGCACATCTTCGTCGGGGCCCCGATCGGGGGCGTTGCTTCGGGCGCGTATCGCCGCGAGTGCCGCGAGCGCCTCTGCCTCGGTGCCGCCACGGAGCGCGCGCCGGAGTCCGGTGGCGCCGCGGCGTGCGGCGGCGTCGAGGCAGGGGGGTTCGGGGCAGAGATAGGCGCCCCGGCCGGGCAGGCGTCCACTCGTGTCGAAGCGGATCCCGTCGGGTGTCCGGGCCAACCGCAGCAGTTGTGGCTGGGGTCGCGCTGCACGGCAGGCGACACAGGTCCGGACGGGGTGACGGGGCGCTTCGCGCACCAAGGGTACTTCCTTCACGGGCTCCTGGTTGGTTCGGCGTGCCCGGTCACTCGTTCGAGCCACCGCGGCGTGTCGCCCGGGGTCGCGGATCCGCCGCAGGCGGCACCGCGCGCGGGCCCGGGAACTAGGCGCCGGTCTCTTCGGTGTCTGCCGGTGCGGCGTCGCCCGCGGCACCGGACTCGTCGCCCTCCTCGAGCGCCGTCTGACGGGCGGCCTCGGCGGTCTGGACCGCCGCTTCGATGGCCGCCTCGCCCTCGGCGGAGAGCGGGTTGCCGTATTCGTCGATGAGCCCCTGCTCGAACGCCTCCTGGAAGGCGCGCTGCTCCTCGGCGAACTGGGTCTCGGACTTGATGTCGATCCGCCAGCCGGTCAAGCGGGCGGCGAGGCGGGCGTTCTGCCCCTCGCGGCCGATGGCCAGTGACAGCTGGTAGTCGGGCACGATGACCATCGCCGTGCCGTCGTCGGGATACAGGTAGACGTTGCTCACCTTGGCCGGCGAGAGCGCGTTGGCGACCACGTCCTCGGGCTCGTCGGCCCACCGCACGATGTCGATGCGCTCGAGTTCGTCGGCGTGCAGCTCCTTCTGGACCGCACGCGCCCGTTGACCGCCGGGGCCGACGCACGCACCCACCGCGTCGACGTTGGGGTCGTTGCTCATCACCGCGACCTTGGTGCGGTGTCCCGCCTCGCGGGCGATGCCCTTGATCTCGACGATGCCTTCCTCGATCTCGGGCACCTCGAGGGCGAACAGGCCGACCACCAGGGCCGGGTGGGTGCGTGACGCAACGATCTGCGCACCACGGGCCTGCTTGCGCACCTCGATCACGACCGCGCGGGTGTGCGCGCCGTGGTCGAGTCGCTCGTTTGGGATCTGCTCGGCGTAGGGCAGCAGCGCCTCGGTGCGACCGAGCTCGATCAGCGTCACGTTGCCCTGCTGGCTGATCTGACCCGACACGATGTCGCCCTCGCGGCCGACGAACTCGCCGTAGGTGACCTCGCGCTCCGCCTCGCGCAGACGCTGCAGCAGGACCTGCTTGGCGGTCTGGGCCACGATACGGCCGAAGTCCTTGGGCTCCTCGCGCCACTCGGAGACGATGTTGCCCTCGTCGTCGAGTTCCTGGGCGAACAGCGTGACGTCGCCGGTGGTCCGGTCGACGGTCACGCGCGCCTCGTCCGCGGTCGAGTTGTTGGACCGCTTGTAGGCCGAGGCCATGGCGGTCTCGAACGCCTCGACCACCGTGAGGAAGTCGATGCCCTTCTCGCGCTCGATCTGGCGCAGGGCGTCGATGTCGATCTTCATTGACCTACCTCCTCACAGCTCGTCCCCGTCGTCACCACGGAAGTACCACCTTGCCATGGTCGATGTCGTCGAACGCGACGACGACCTCGGCACCATCGGCGTCGAGCGTCACGCCGGACGCGTCCACCGTGACGACGGTGCCGGTGGCCTCGCGTGCCCCCTCGATGTCCTCGCGACGGATCACGCGGACCTCTCGTCCGACGTTGCGCGCGAAGTCACGGGGCTGGCGCAGCGGCCGGTCGACACCCGGCGAGGTGACCTCGAGGGTGTAGCTCGAGGGGATCACGTCCGCTTCGTCGAGCGCCGCGCCGACCCGCCGCGAGAGCGTGGCGATGACGTCCACGTCGAGACCGCCCTCGGCGTCGGCGATCAGACGAACGAGACGGCGAGCGCCCTGGCCCTTGACCTCGACGTCGACGAGCTCGACCTCGAGCTCGTCGGCCAGTGGCGAGGCCAGTTCCTGGATGCGTCGCGGTACGTGCGCGTCGTCGGTCCCGGCCATGTCACCACCTTTCCATGCACTCGTCCCGGCCCCGGGCGGACACCGTCGGCGTCCAACGGGGGCGCCTCACGAAGACGGCCGGCCCGTAGGGGCCGACCGCGCGTGTGACGCTTCTGGTTGGTCGTCGAACGTACCACTTCGGGCATGCCACTGCCACGGCTGGCCCGGGACTCAGGCGGTCACGGTAGGCGCCCCCGAGCCGCGTTCGGCGCGGATCTCCTCGGCCATCTCGGTGGCGTAATGGACCAGCGCCTCGACGATGTCCTCCTCGCGGACCGTCGCGATGCGCTCGCCCTTCTGGATGATCTCGCCCTTGCCGTTGCCGGCCGCCACGCCGAGGTCGGCTTCGCGCGCCTCGCCCGGGCCGTTGACGACGCAGCCCATGACCGCCACGCGCAGCGGCACGTCGACGATGCCCTCGAGGCCCTTCTGGACGTTCTCGGCCAGGGTCCACACGTCCACCTGGGCACGACCACACGACGGGCACGACACTACGTCGAGGCCGCGCTCGCGCAGGTGCAGGGACTCGAGGATCGCGATGCCGGCCTTGACCTCCTCGACCGGGTCGGCCGACAGCGACACCCGGATCGTGTCGCCGATGCCCTCGGCGAGCAGCGCACCGATGCCGACGGCGGACTTGATCGACCCCGACTTGAGCGGGCCGGCCTCGGTGACGCCGAGGTGGAGCGGGTAGTCGCATCGCTCGGCGAGGAGGCGGTAGGTCTGGATCATCGTCCACGGGTCGGAGTGCTTGACCGAGATCTTGGTGTTGTAGAAGTCGACGTCCTCGAGCAGGCGGACCTCGCGGAGCGCGGACGCGACCATCGCCTCGGGCGTGGGACCGCCGAACTCCTCGAGGATGGCGTCCTCGAGCGATCCGCCGTTCACGCCGATGCGGATCGCCACGCCGGCCTCGTTGGCGAGCCGTCCGAGCAGCGCCACCTTGTCGTGCTTTTTGATGTTGCCCGGGTTGATGCGCACGCCGGCGCATCCGGCCTCGATCGCCATGACGGCGTACTTCCACTGGAAGTGGATGTCGGCGATCACGGGGATGCGGGCGTGTTCGGCGATGCGGGCCAGCGCCTCGGCGTCCTCCTTGCGAGGCACGGCGACCCGGACGACGTCCGCGCCGGCGGCCTGTGCCGCCGCGATCGCCTGCAGCGTCAGATCGGCCTCGTGCGTCGGCGTCACCGTCATGGTCTGCACGCTGACCGGCGCGTCGCCCCCGACCTCGATCGGGCCGAGCGGGATCTTGCGGCTGGCACGCCGCTTCGGTCCCGAGGGGCCAGAAGCGCGGGTGGCCGCGGGCGTCGGTCCGCTTGGAACGAGGGGCAACTGGGTCGTCACGAGCGTCTTTCGTGTCGCATCGGACTCGGGCCCGCCACGGTACCGGCGGCCGTCGCCACGGGTTCGGACCGGCGGATCGGCCCAGATGGCGTTCCGGCTCAGCCCGGCAGGCGGATCGGGTTGGTGATGTCGAGCCAGAGCAGGGCGATGAACACCGTGCCGAGGATCGCCAGCACCGGGATCGCGACCGCCGCGACCGCGCGGGGATCGACGGTGAAGTCTTGCGCCCTGCCCCGCAGGCCGCGTACGGCGTTGACGGAGCGCTCGATGGCGAGCACCGCGAGATGGCCGCCGTCGAGCGGAGGCAGCGGGGCGAGGTTGAAGATGCCGATGAAGATGTTGATCGAGACGATCAGCAGCAGCAGGGTCAGCAGACCCGAGGCGGTGCCGCTGGTCTGGCCGGCCAGTGACGCGGCCCCCACCAGCGAGACGGCGCCGTCGACGGCCCGCTCCTCGGTTCCCGACGCCTGGGCCAGCATGTCCGCCAGGCCGCTCGGCGAGAAGACCCGTCCGAGGGCGACGAACGAGCCCACGAAGATGGTGACGAAGCCGACCGGGCCGACGAAGGTCTCCTCGATGGCACGACTGACGGTGTAGCGCTCGTAGATCTCGCCCGGGTAGAAGCCGACCTGTCCGATGCGCTCGCCGGTCTCCTCGTCGGTGGCGGTCACCGGGGTGACGGTGAGGGTCCGCTGCTCACCGTCGCGCTCGACCACGAACTCCGTCGGCTGTTCCGGACGTTCGCGGATGACCTCGCGCAGTTGCGTGAAGTCGTCCGAGCGCACGCCGGCGACGGCCAGGACCCGGTCCCCGGGCTGGAGGCCGGCTTCGGCCGCCGGCCCGTCCTCGAACACGACCTCGACCGTCGTTCCGATCTCGCCGGTCGGCATCGGCAGGAACAGGAACATGCCGAGCAGGACGGTGATGGCGATGACGAAGTGCATCACCGAGCCGGCGACCAGCACGATGGCCCGCTGCCAGGCCGGCCGGTCGGCGAAGAAGCGCCCCCGGTCGCCCCGGGTGATGCGGTGGTGCAGGTCGCCGACCCGGCCGGTGTCGGGCACCTCACCGGCGACGACCTCGTTGAAGACCGTGCGTGCGTGCCGCAGTTCGTCGCTGCGCCCGACGTTGAGGCGGGTGCGCTGCACGATGCGTTCGGTGAGTTCGCGGTTGGCCCCGCGAAGCCGCAGTTCCTCCTCGAGCCGGTGCCACGTCGCGGACGGGATCGCCTCGCCGACGCTGGAGCCACCCGCGGGCACGAGCTCCTGCTCGCGGGCGCGGTCCTGCGCGACGGCGTGGGCCTCGAAGACCTGGTCGCCGACCGGCGGCAGCCGCTCGTCGAGCGGCGACATGCCCTTGATACGCACGAAACCGCCGAGCGGGAACGCCTTGACCCCGTACTCGGTCTCGCCGCGGTGCGTCGACCACAGCGTCGGGCCGAAGCCGAGGAAATAGCGGTCGGCCCGCATGCCGAACCAGCGGGCCGTGAGGAAATGGCCCAGCTCGTGGATCATGATCGCCACGACGATGCTGACGACGAACACCACGATGGCGGTGGTCCCGCTCATTCGACCCCTCCGTTGACGCGCGCGGTGGTGACGGCGCCGGCGCCGGGCGCCCCCGTCAGTGCCTCGGCGGCATGGCGTCGCGCCCAGGCGTCGGCAGCTAGGACGTCCGAGAGGTCGCGCGGGTTGCCAGGATGTTCGGACTCCCACGCCGCGAGGGTGCGCTCGACCACCTCGGCGATGTCGAGGAAGCCCAGTCGCCCGTCGAAGAACTGGGCGACCGCGACCTCGTTGGCCGCGTTGAGCACGGCCGGCCAGGTGCCGCGTCGGCGCCCGGCGAATTCGGCGAGGTCCAGCGCCCGAAACGTCGCGCGGTCCACCGGCTCGAACGTCAGCTGCGACATCTGGGTCCAGTCGCAGGCCACGAACGCGTGCGGCAGACGTCGCGGCCAGGCCATGGCGAGCTGGATCGGCAGGCGCATGTCGGGCGGCGAGAGCTGGGCGATCGTCGAGCCGTCGACGAACTCGACCATGGAGTGCACGACGGACTGCGGGTGCACGACGACGTCCAGCCGGTCCCACGGCACGTCGAACAGCTCGTGGGCCTCGATCAGCTCGAGGCCCTTGTTCATCAGCGTTGCCGAGTTGCAGGTGACGACCGGTCCCATCGCCCACGTCGGGTGCGCCAACGCCTCGTCGACGCCGACCTCGACCAGCTCGGCCGCCGAGCGGCCACGGAAGGGGCCCCCGCTGGCGGTCAGCACCAGCCGGCCCACCTCGTCGCGTCGCCCGCCGCGCAGGCACTGCGCCAGGGCCGAGTGCTCCGAGTCGACCGGGATCAGGTGGGACTCGCGGCCTCCGGCGGCCTCGGCGGCGGCAACCACGAGGTCCCCACCGACGATCAGGCTCTCCTTGTTGGCCAGGGCGACGGGCGTACCGCGCTGCAGGGCCGCGAGCGTCGGTTCGAGCCCGACCGCCCCCGTGATGCCGTTGAGGACCAGGTCGGCGTCCATCCGTGCCAGCTCGACGACGCCGTCGGTGCCGTCGAGCACCTCGAGGTCTGGGCGCTGCGAGCGCAGCTCGGCGGCCGCGGCGCGATCGCCCAGCGCGACCGTGGCCACCCCGAATTGCGCCGCCTGTGCCGCGAGGGCGCCGCCGTCCCGTCCCGCGGCGAGCCCGACCACCTCGAATCGGTCCGGGTGGGCGCGTACCACCTCGAGCGCCTGGGTCCCGATGGAACCCGTCGCGCCGAGCAGCACCAGCCGGCGGCGCCTCATCGCTGCACCCCGGGATCGACCTGGAGCAACTCGACCCGCTCGGCCGCACCGATGGCGGCCGGCAGCCGGGTCCCGGCACCGAGCGTGTAGCTGGCCAGCAGCTGCCCGCACGCGGCGTCGGCGTCGCGGCCACGCGTGTCCCGCAGCGTGATCTCGACCCCGCCCCGCTGGACCCGTTCGACGAAGGCGCGGGTCCGGCGCTTCGACGGTTCCTTCCAACGCACCCCCGGCGTGGGGTTCATCGGGATGACGTTGACGTGCGCGCGCAGCCGCCGTGCGATCTTGGCGAGCTCGTCGGCCTGTTCGTCGTCGTCGTTGACGTCGCCGATGAGGCACCACTCGATGCTGACGCGACGATTGGTGCGCTCGCGGTACTCGCGGACGACGGCCTCGAGCTCGGCCAGAGGGTGGCTGACGTTGATCGGGACGAGTTCATCGCGCAGCGTGTCCGTCGCCGCGTGGAGGCTGACGGCGAGCGTCAGCGGCAGCCCGAGATCGGCGAGCTTGCGGATCCCTGGGACCAGCCCCACCGTGGAGACGGTGATGCCCCTGGCCGAGAGGTTGAAGCCCTCCGGGTCGTGCAGCCAGCGCACCGTGGCGAGCGTGGCCGGCAGGTTCGCCAGCGGCTCGCCCATACCCATGAACACGACGTTGGTGATGTGGTCGGGGGCACCGTCGGGAAGGTGCGCGCTGCCGATGTCGCCGCTTCGGAGGGCCGCGTCGGCGACCACCACCTGGCGGACCACCTCGCCGGCCGTCAGCTGGCGGCGGAATCCGGCCTGACCCGTCGCACAGAACGGGCACCCCATCGCGCAACCGGCCTGGGTCGAGATGCAGACCGTTGCCCGCTTCGGGTACAGCATCAGGACGGTCTCGATCGCCTCGCCGTCCGGGTAGCGCAGCAGCAGCTTGTGGGTGTGCCCGTCGTCGGCGACCCGGTGGGCGACGAGTTCGGGACGGGCCGGCGCGAAGCGTTCGGCGAGGGCAGCACGCAGGGCGGCCGGCAGGTCGGTCATCTCCGCGGGATCGTCGACCCCGCGGACCAGCCACGCGTGCAACTGGTCGGCCCGGTACCTGGGCTGGTCCAGTTCGGCCATCAGGGCGGTCAACTCGTCGCGCGAGAGCGCGTACGGGTCGACGACCGCGGCGGGCTGGGAAGACAAGCGGGAACACCTCACGGGTGGCACGAGCGGCTGGCGTCGCGGGGCGGCGACGTGTGTGCCGACCGGCAAGGGTACGACAGCCCGTCGTGGCCGGCGCGCCGCTGGTGACCACGCCAGGCGCCGGACGCCGGTGACCACGCCAGGCGCCGGACGCCGGTGACCGCTGGCCGCCGGTGACCGTTCCGATGCGCCAAGCGCCGAGGCGCGCGACCGGCAGCAGGAACCGGCGGCCAGAAGTCAGACGAGGAGTTCGACCACGTAGTAGCCGACCGGCAGCGCGAGCAGGATCCCGTCGACGCGGTCGAGGACGCCGCCGTGGCCGGGCAGCACGTCACCGAGGTCCTTGATCCCGAGATCGCGCTTGAACATCGACTCGGTGAGGTCGCCCACGAAGGAGGCGACACCGCAGGCGAGGGCCAGGGCCGCCGCGGTGGCCGGGCTGAACGTGTCGCCGAAGCGGGGCAGGAGGAGCGCCAGTGCCACGACGGCCAGCAGGAGTCCGCCGGTGAAACCCTCCCAGGTCTTGTTGGGGCTCACGGAGGGGGCGATCTTGTGCCGGCCGAAGGCGACCCCGAACCCGTAGCCGCCGACGTCGGTCAGGACGGCCGCCAGGATCACGGCGAACACCGCGAGCGGGCCGGCGGACGGGCGGTTGATCAGCAGGACCCCGAAGGAGGCCAGGAACCCGACCCACAGGCCGAACAGCGTCGTGATGGCCAGCGTGCGCACCACGTCGCTGCGGTGCCCGTCGCTGAGCTGCGACAGGATGCCGCCGAGCACCAGGACCGCCACACCGACGGCCTGCCCGGCGTGACGGGCCTGGTAGGCGCCAAAGAGCATGACGAGGGTGGCGACGACCGCCACCGCGACCTCGAGACGCAGCCCGATGGTCCGCAGGACGCGACCTGCCTCGACGTAGGCGATCACCGTCAGCAGCGCGATGAGGACGGCGAACGCCATCGGGTGCCAGACCACCGAACCGATGAAGACGCCGGCGAGCACCACCCCGACCGCGATGGCCAGCGGCAGGTTGCGGCCGCCGACCATGCGCCGGCTTCCGGAGGCACCGCCGACCACGCCACCGTCGGTGACCGGAGCCTGGTCGCGGGCCGGATCGCCGGCGTCGGACACGTCCTCAGACCTCGAGCAGGTCCTTTTCCTTCTGTTCCAGCAACTTGTCGATCTTGGCGACGTGCTTCGCCGTCAGGTCCTCGAGCTGCTTGGCGTAGCGGTCGTGCTCGTCCTTGCCGACCTCGCCGTCGTCCTCGAGCTTCTGCATCTGGTCGCGGGCACTGCGCCGGACGTTGCGGATGGCGACCTTGCCATCCTCGGCCGCCGCCTTGGCCATCTTGATGAAGTCCTTGCGCCGCTCCTCGGTGAGCTCGGGGAAGACGCAGCGGATGGTGCCACCGTCGGTCGACGGGTTCAGTCCGAGGTCGGACTCGCGAATGGCCTTCTCGATCTGGTTGACCGAGCCCTTGTCGAACGGGTTGACCAGCAGGATCCGGGGTTCGGGGACGGCGAAGTTGGCCAGCTGCTGCAGCGGGGTCGGCGCCCCGTAGTAGTCGACCACGATCTTGTTCAGCAGCTGCGGATTCGCACGGCCGGTGCGGATCGACCCGAAGTCCTGGCTCACCTTCTCGACCGCCTGGTCCATCCGGTGCTCGGCGTCGATGGCGACGTCGTCGAGGCTCATGGCTGTTCCCCTCATGTCGAATCCGGGCGTGGTGCCCTGGGTAGCGTAGGCGGGTGCGTCGGCGACGCCGGCGGCGGCGACCGGTCAGTCCGCGAGGTTCTTGTCGGCGGTGACCAACGTGCCGACGGCCTCGCCCCGCACGACGCGGCGGATGTTGCCCTCACGCAGCAGTTCGAACACCACGATGGGCAGGCCGTTGTCCATGCACAGCGAGATGGCCGTGGCGTCCATGACCCCGAGACCCTGGTTGAGCACCGACAGGAAGTCGATCTCCTCGTAGCGGGTGGCGTCGGGGTTGCGCTTCGGGTCGCTGTCGTAGACGCCGTCGACCCCGGTGCCCTTCAGGATCGCCTCGGCATCGATCTCGAGTGCGCGCTGAGCGGCGGTGGTGTCGGTCGTGAAATACGGCGCACCGAGGCCCGCGGCGAAGATCACGACCAGCCCCTTCTCGAGGTGGCGGACCGCGCGGCGACGGATGTAGGGCTCGGCGACCTCCTGCATGGCGATCGCGGTCTGCACGCGGGTGTCGACGCCTTCCTTTTCCAGGGCGTCCTGCAACGCGAGGGCGTTGATCACCGTGGCGAGCATGCCCATGTGGTCGGCCTGCGAGCGGTCCATGCCGGTCGCCGAGGGCGAGTTGCCGCGGAAGATGTTCCCACCGCCGACGACGATGCCGATCTCGGTGCCGTCCGACGCCTGCAGTTCGGCGATCTCGCGCGCGACCTGCCGCACGATCGTCGGGTCGATACCGCCCTTGACCTCGGGGTCGGAGAACGCCTCACCGGACAGCTTCAGGAGCACGCGGCGGAAGGGGGTGCGGCTGGTCACGAAGGGCTCCCGGTGGGGCGGTACTCGGCCGGGGCGAGAGCCTAGCGACCCCCGCCGATGCCCCCTCACCCCCGCGCGCCCCCACCCGCATCCCCCACATTCGTGCACCGGCACGAACGTGGACCCGCCCGCGCCCCGCCGGCTGACCGCCCCGGTTCACCTTTCGGTTCCCGGCACGAACGTGGACCCGCCCGCTCTCCTCCGCTTGGCCGCCCCGGTTCACTTTCGGTTCCCGGCACGAACGTGGACCCGCCCGCGCCCCGCCGGCTGGCCGCTCCGGTTCACTTTCGTGTCCCGAGACGAAAGATGCGTCGGTCGAGGACGGCGACGCCCCCGGCCGGGGCCGGGGGCGTCGTGGTCGTGCCGTGGCGCGCGACGAGGCGGGCACGCGCGCCCAGGTGGTGCGAGCGGTCAGGCGCCGACTTCGTAGCGGGCGAAGCGGGCGACCTCGATCTTCTCGCCCAGGATGCCCTGGACGTCGATGATCTTCTGCGCGACGGTCTTGTCGGGGTCGAGCACGAAGGGCTGGTTGAGCAGGACCCAGTCCTCGTAGACCTTCTTGACCTTGCCCTCGACGATGCGGTCGATGATGTTCTCGGGCTTGCCCTGCTCGATGGCTTCCTTACGGGCGAACTCCTTCTCCTTCTCGAGGAGGGCCGGGTCCACCTGGTCCTCGCGGACCACCATCGGCTTGACCGCCGCGATGTGCATCGCGAGGTCCTTCGCCAGCTTCTGGAACTGCTCGTTCTTGGCCACGAAGTCGGTCTCGCACGACAACTGCAGCATCACGCCGACCTTCGGCGGCATGCCGGGGGTCGGGGTGTGCAGGTAGGCGTGGACGAAGCCCTCGGACGCGGTGCGCTCGGCGGCGCGGGCGTCCATCTTCGCACCGGTGCGCTCGCGCACCAGTTCGGCGGCCTTGTCGAAGTCGCCGTCGGCGTCGTCGAGCGCCTTCTTGCAGGCCATCATCGGCGCGTTGGTCAGTTCACGCAGCTTCTTGACGTCAGCAGCGGTCACGGCCACGGTGATCCTCCTCGTGGAGCGTCGGTCGCGCCGGGCGGGGCGGACCGGAATGGGAACGGGTCTTCGACGCGCCGGTGTCCGCACCCGAAACGGATGCGGTCACCGGCAGGTTCGGCTCAGGCCTCGGACGGCGCGTCGGCGGCGGCAGCCTCCGACGGGGCGGCATCGGCGGGGGCCGCCTCGGCAGGCGCTTCGGCCGGGGCATCGCCGCCGCTGGCCTTGGTCGCCTGCTCCTGTGCCTGCTGACGCTCGAGCTCGATCTCCCACTCGGCCTTGGGCTCGGAGACGTCGAGTCCACCACCGGCGGACGCGGCCGCCTGCATGGCCTGCACGCGCAGTTCCTCGTCGGGCGAGCGTGATGCGCGGAGCAGCAGCCCGTCGGCGCAGGCGTCGGCGATGATGCGGGTCAGCAGCGCCGAGCTGCGGATCGCGTCGTCGTTGCCCGGGATCGGGTACTGGACCATGTCGGGGTCGCAGTTGGTGTCGAGGATGCCGATGACCGGGATCTTGAGGCGGTTGGCCTCCTTGACCGCGATCTCTTCGATGACGGTGTCCACGACCCAGATGGCGTCGGGCAGCTTGCCCATCTCGCGGATGCCGCCGAGGTTGGTCTGCAGCTTCTCGTGCTCACGGTTGAGCTGCAGGACCTCCTTCTTGGGCAGCAGTTCGAAGGTGCCCGAGGACTCCATGGCCTCGAGTTCCTTGAGCCGGGCGACACGGCCCTTGATGGTCTGGAAGTTGGTGAGCATGCCGCCCATCCAGCGTTCCGTGACGTAGGGCATGCCGACGCGGTTGGCCTGCCACTCGATGGTTTCCTGGGCCTGCTTCTTGGTGCCCACGAACATCACGGTCCCACCCTTGGCGACGAGGTCGCGCGTGAAGGTGTAGGCCCGCTCGATGTAGCCAACGGTCTGGCGCAGGTCGATGACGTAGATGCCGCTGCGCTCGCCGTAGATGAAGCGACGCATCTTGGGGTTCCAGCGCCGGGTCTGGTGTCCGAAGTGGACACCGGCCTCGAGCAGCTGGCGCATGGTGACGACGGCCACGAAGAGTCCTCTCTCGGATTCGGTTCGGCCTCCGCTCGCGTCGTCCGGGACCGACGTCGGCGCGTGGGCGCCACGGCGGCGAACGGATCTCGACCCACCCCTGTCGAAGCAGGGGCACCGGGGTCGCCCGTCGGCGAGCGTGTGGATTCTCGGGAACAAACGAAACGGCGGATCCACCGCGAGGTGGACCCGCACGCGCAGAGCGTACCCGCTGCGGACCGGAGGCGTCCACCGGCGCAGCTCAGCGACCCGGCACGGTCGGTGGCGTCGCGCGATTGCCAAGCACGCGTCGCGCCAGGCCGACGGCATCGTGCAGCTGCAGACCGTGGCCCGCGACCTGCAGGAGTGTGCCCGTTGCCCACCCGTTGAGGATCGGCAGGTGCCCCGGGCTCTCCGGAACCTCGTCGCCCGCCAGGAAGCGGTAGGTCACCTCGCGGACGGCCTGCGTGTCGAGCACGCCGGAGTGGTGGCCGGGCAGCACCCGGTGTGGCTGGACGACTTCGGCTTCTCCGTCGCTCGGCGATCGTGCCCGATGCGCCCCGACAACGGGATCGACCGTCCCGCCGACCGTGAGCACACGGGTTCCGGTGGACAAGGGCCCGGCGACACCGGCGTCGACGGTCGCCTGCCAGTCCTGCGCAAGTCCGCCGAGCAGGTCGGAACCGACCCGCAACTCGTCCAGTGGCGTCCCCACCATGCCGGCGACGCGGCGCCCCTGGCGGTCGGCGAGGTGGAGGCCGCCGGCGAGGGCGGTACCGAGGACGGTGTGCTCACGCGCGGCACGGCCGAGGCTGGCGAGGTCCGAGCCGCGGTGTGGGGACGCGATCGTGACGACGCTGCCGATCCCCGGCAGCGTCGGATCGTGGGGATCGTGGTAGTTGGCCAGGTAGTGCAGGATGACGACGCCGCCCTGGGAATGTCCGACCAGGTCGACGGGCCGGTGTGGCTGGCGGCGCTGCTGTGCCCGCAGGTGCTCAGCCAGGCGACGGGCGGCGAGATCGACGCCGCCCCAGGTGTCGGCCGGGCCGTAGGGCTTCGGTCGGCCGCGCTCGTCGAGCCCGGCGTAGGAGAATCGGGTGGCGCTGTCGTCGCCGTAGCCGAGGTGGTCCGGGTCGATCAGTCGCGTGCCGGTCGCCGAGTTGAGGCCACCCACCGAGACGAGATGGTTGGCGTTGGGCGGCACCGCGAAGCCGGGGCGATCGGCGACCGGACTGCCACGCGGTTCCAGACCGCCGAAGCGGCTGCCCGCCCAGGGCTCGTAGGGGGTGACGTCGAAGTCGCGGAACTCCCACCCGCCGGGTCCGACCAGTGACGGCAGCTTGGCCGGCCCGAGCAGGGTCAGGGGATCGACGTAGACGCCGCCGCGACGGGCGCCCCAGTGCAGGCCGTGATCGTCGCCTGCGGGGCCGTGCCCGCCAGCAGCCACCACGCCGAGCCGCTGACCGCCGGTCACCTCCTGGCCCGACCTGACCGCGATGGCGGTCAGCGGTCCGTAGGAGGTCGTCACGCCGTCCGGGTGGGCCACCGTGACCCAGGTGGTGCCAGCGACGTCGCCGGCGTGGGCGACCACGCCGTCGCCGGCACTGACGACCACGTCGCCTGGTGCGGCCGCCAGGTCCACACCGCGGTGCCCGGCACCGAACTCGTGCACCGGTGCCGCGAAGCCACGCACCACCTCGAGGTCGACCGGTGGGCGGTAGTGCACCGGTTCGGCGGCCGCTCCCTCGGCAGGCACGAGGGCGGAGGCGATGAGCAACAGGGCGGCGAGCGCAGCACGCCCGGCACGACGCGGCATGTCGTATGCGCTTTCCCGCCCCCGCCGGTCAGCAACGTCCGCACCCTACGCCCCTCAGCCCCCGCCCACGCCCGCATCGCCGCCGGCGCTGTGGATGCTCAGTTGTGGCCGCTGCGGTCCAACAGCTTCGTGCGCAGCGAGAGCACCGCCTTGGTGTGGATCTGGCACACCCGCGACTCGGTCACGCCGAGCACGTCACCGACCTGCGCGAGCGTCATGCCCTCGAAGTAGTACAGGCCGAGCACGGTCTGCTCGCGGTTGCTCAGCCGGGTGATCGCCTGGCGAAGCAGTTGCTTGGTCTCGACGTCCTCGTAGGAATCCTCCGGCTGGGCCGCCGAGAGGTCCTGCAGGGTGTCGACCAGCGAGATGCGATCGCCCTCCCCGACGTCGAGCGCCTCGTCGAGCGCCGCGACCGAGGTCATCGAGATGCGCAGCAGGGTCTGCTGCAGCTCCTCGACACTGATCTCGAGGTGTGCGGCCAACTCCTCCTCCGAGGGGCTGCGGTGCAGCTCCGACTCCAGCGCCTGCATGGCCGTCTCGATGCGACGCGCCTTCGACCGCACCGACCGCGGCACCCAGTCCACCGAACGCAACTCGTCGATGATGGCGCCGCGGATACGCGTGATCGCGTAGGTCTCGAACTTGAAGCCCTTCGTGACGTCGAACTTCTCGATCGCATCGAGCAACCCGAAGATGCCGTACGAGACGAGGTCGGCATGGTCGACGCTGGCCGGCATACCGACCGCGACACGCCCGGCGACGTACTTCACCAACGGCGAGTAGTGCAGGATCAGCCGTTCGCGGATGCCTGGATCCGGCGCTTCGCGATAGCGCTCCCACAGCGCCTGCACGTCGCCGTCGACCCCACGCCCCGTCCCCATCGTGCGAGCCTTCCCCGGCTGGCCGCCCATCCTACTGACCGTCGCGTGAAGATCGGCCCGTTCGGGCACGGGGGTGGGCCATGGCATGGACCTCACGCAACCGGCCACGGGAGAGGTGGGTGTAGCGCTGGGTCGTGGCCAGTGAGGCATGGCCGAGCAACTCCTGCACCACGCGGATGTCGGCGCCGCTCTCGAGCAGGTGCGTGGCGAACGAATGTCGCAGCGTGTGCGGCGTGACGTGGCCGACACCGGCCGCGGTCGCCGCCCGTTCGACAGCGCTGCGTGCGTCCCGGGTTCCGAGCCGGCCACCGCGACCGTTGAGCAGCAACGCATCCTCGGCGCGCTCGCCCGCCAGGGCGGGGCGGGCCGTGGCGAGATAGGCACGGAGGGCGTCGACCGCCGGTTCGCCGATCGGGGCGATGCGTTCCTTGTCACCCTTGCCGTACAGGCGGACCTGGGCCTGGGGCAGGTCGACCGCGCCGACGTCCAGGCCGCACGCCTCGCCGACGCGGGCACCGCTCGCATAGAGCAGCTCGAGCAGGGCGCGGTCACGCAGCCCGACCGGCGTTCCCGGGTCGGGCGCGTCGAGGAGGCGATCCACCTCGTCCGTGCGGAGCACGCGGGGCAGGTGGCGGCCCTGCTTCGGGGACGCGAGCAACGAGGCGGGGTCCACCGCGATCACGTCACGACGCTTGAGCAGGGCGAACAGGCTTCGCACGACGCTGGCACGACGCGCGATCGTCGAGCGGGCGTAGCCGCGTTCGCTGGACGTCGCGAGGTAGCGCCGCAGCGTCAGCAGCTCGACCTCGCCCGGATGCCGGAGGCCCCACCCCGTGCAGGTTCGCGCGAGGTCGCGCGCGTCGCGTCGGTAGGCATCAACGGTGTGCTCGCCCCGGCCGCGCTCGAGCTCGAGGTGGTCCACGAACATCTCGACCGCGGCGCGCCAGGCGGGTGACAGGTCGTCGGGTTCACCCTCTGCCGGTGGTGGCGCGGGCTCGACGTCGGATCGCGACCTGGTCATCGAGGCGAAGCGTGGTGGTCAGGCCACGCAGTGTCAAGCTCCTGCGACGGACGCCGGCCGTGACGCTCGGCCTCAGGCAGCCGGCACGGAGAACGAGCGCTGCAGGAAGCTGGCCATCTGCGCCCGGGTGACCGGTTCGGCGGGACGGAACGCGCCGTTCGAGCCGAGGACGATCCCGGCATGGTGCAGCGCCGAGATCGCCGGCGCGTGCACGGAGGCCGGGTCGACGTCGCTGAAGGGCGTGGCCGACGCGGAGGTGAGGGCGTCCCCGCGGGCGGCCGTGAGCAGGCTCGCCATCTGTTCGCGGGTCACGGCCCGGTTGGGACCGTAGCTGCCGTCGGCCGCGCCCCTGGCGATGCCGGCGGCGTGCACACGTGCGATCGCATCGGCGTGCGTGTGGGTCGACGGCACGTCGACGAAGGGGGTCGGGTTCGCGGCGGGGGGCAGGGCGAGTGCGGAGGCGAGGAAGCGTGCCAGCTGCCCGCGGGTCACCTGGTCCGCCGGGCAGTACCGGCGGGCGCCGCAGCCGCTGGTGATGCCGGAGTCCGCGAGCCAGACGATGGCGTCGTGGTGGGCGAGGGTGGCGGGGACGTCGAGGAACCGCCGGCCGTCCAGCGGCAGGTCACCCCGCTCGCGTGCGGCCACGAGGCTGGGGTAGGGATTCATGCGGTGCGTGCCGTAGGGATCGGTGACGCGAGGGTCCTCGATCTCGAAGTGCAGGTGCGGCCAGGACGGCGACGCGTTGCCGGAGTAGCCGAGGAAGCCGATCCGTTGACCGCGCTGCACCCGCGTGCCGCGGACGATGCCGTGCGCGTACGCCTCGGTGGGCGGGCCGTCCTGCCGGCCGAGGTGCATGTAGCTGTAGCGACGGCCGTCGTCGCCACTGACGGTGATGGCGTAGCCCGCGGTGGCGTGGGGTGCCGCACCGTCGAGGCCGGTGATCCAGGTGACGGTGCCCCCGTAGGCGGCATGGATGGGCAGCCCGTACGCGTTGGCGCCGCCGAGGTCGGCCGCCTTGTGCCACCGGGTGCCCCCGCCGCGCGGGTCGTGGTAGGAGTCGCCGAGGCTGACCGGCCCGTCCACGGGGAACGTCAGGTCGATGACCGCGTCGTAGGGCGGGCCGGGTACGGGCTCGGCCGGTACCGGCGTCGGGGACACCGGATCGGAGGTGTCAGCGTGGGCGGCGGTCGCGAACGAGGAGACCGCCACGAGGGCGAGCGCAACGGCGAGCGGGCGGGTACGTCGCGACATGCATCATCCTCGGTCGGCCCGGCACGGCGGGCGGAGGTCCCTCGATGTCATCGGCCGGTGGCCCGAAAACTGCAGCATCGATGCGCGGCATGCTCATTCTGGCCGGCGACGCCGCGAAGACCGGGCATTTCGCGCCTGCGGTCAGACGTCCCCGGCGGGCGGGCGCCGCAGACGCACGCCGTCGGCGGACTCCGCGACCAGGCCGGCGACCCGCGCCCGGGTCAGGGCGGCGAGGAGGCGCCCGGGGGCGAGTCCACAACGGTCGGCGAGGACGTCGACCCGCACCGGTCGCGGCCAGCTGCGGGCGAGCACGTCGTGGACGGCCGCCGGGAGCATGCTGACCGGATCGACGGGTGCCGCGGCGTCGCGGTCCTCGACGTGTGGACGCTCCGCACCGAGGCACTGCAGCAGGTCGGCCGGGGACGTACAGGGAGCGGCACCTTCGCCGAGGAGGCGGTGCGGCGCCGCCGAACCGCCGGCCCGCACGTCTCCCGGTACCGCGAGCACGCCGCGCCCCAGGTCGGCGGCCGCACTGGCCGTCAGCAACGCACCGGAGTGCTCACCCCCCTCCACGACGACCACGACGTCGGCGAGGCCGGCGACGATGCGGTTGCGCGCGCGGACCGTGCCGGGATGCACCGCCTGGTGCGGCAGCAGTTCGGCGACGATCGTGCCGCCATGGTCGACCACGCGGTCGAAGAGGCCGCCGGGCCTGGCGTGTGGGCGGGGGTAGTCCACGGCATGCCCGCAGCCGAGCACGACCGTCGTGCCGCCGGGTTCCTCGAGGGACGCCTCGTGGGCCGCGGCGTCGACGCCGGTCGCCCCGCCCGAGACGACGCGGGCCCCGGCCCGCGCCGCGGCTTCGGCGAGCCAGGCGGCGACCCCGCTGCCGTAGCCGCTGGCACGCCGGGCGCCGACGATCGCCACCGCAGGCCCGTCACCGGGCGGCGTGCCACGCCAGGCCAGCAGTGTCGGTGCATCGGTGTGCGGCCAGCCGTCGGCGAGCCGCCGCGGGTAGGCGGGGTCGCCGACGAGGGCGACCCGGACCCCGAGTCGCCGCCACACGGCCGCGACGTCGGCGGCAGGCGCGAGCAGGTCCGTCGCGGGGCCGCCGGCGGCCGCCGCCACGGCCCGGGACGGCGAGGTGTCCGGGTCCGTCGGTTCGCGGTCCCGGGCCTGGCGGCGCAGTGCGTCGAAGCTGTGGCGCGGACGCAGCGCCCAGCACACGACGGCCAGGACGTCCGCCGGGTCGGTGCCTTCGGCAGCCACCGTCGCGAAGGCGCCGACCGCATCGTTGCGGGCGCCCGTCACACGCTCACCGCCTCGACCAGGCGGTAGGCAACCGCTTCCTCGACGTGTTCGACCGTCACGGTCGCGGCCCCGTCGAGGTCGGCGATGGTGCGTGCGACCCGCAGCGCGCGCTCGAAGGTGCGTGCCGACAGCCCCAGCTCCTCGACCGTGCGGGCCAGCGTCCGCAGGGCGGCGGCGTCACTGGTCGCCCGCAGCGCCTCGCCGGGAGCATCACGATTGAGCCGGATCCCGCCCCAGCGCCGCATGGCCACCTGCCGGGCGGCCAGCACCCGGGCCGCGACGGTGGCGGTGTCCTCGCCGTCGGCGGGCCCCGACAGTTGCTCGCGTTCGACCGGGCGCAACTCGACCTGCAGGTCGAGACGGTCGAGCAGCGGCCCCGACAGCCGCGACCGGTACCGCTCGATCCGGTCCGGCCGGCAGGTGCAGGCTCGGGCCGAGCTGCCGAGGTAGCCGCAGGGACACGGGTTGGTGGCGGCCACCAGCAGCACGGAGGCCGGATAACGCACGGCCGCCCGGGCGCGGGTGATCACCACCTCCCCGCGCTCGAGCGGCTGCCGCAGTGCGTCCAGGACCCAGCGCGGCGTCTCGAGCAGTTCGTCGAGCAGGAGCAGGCCACGGTGCGCGAGTGACAGCTCGCCAGGGCGGGGGATGCCGCTGCCGCCACCGATCAGCCCGGCTGCCGACACGGAGTGGTGCGGTTCGCGAAGCGGCGGCTGCAGGCTGAGGGGATCGTCGGCCGCCCGCTCCCCCGCCAGCGACGCGATCGATGCCACCTCGAGGGCGTGCGGCAGCGTCAGTGGTGGCAGCAGGCCGTGCAGGCGGCGGGCGAGCATGGTCTTGCCGCAGCCGGGCGGACCGGCCAGGAGCAGGTGGTGCCCTCCCGCGGCCGCGAGCTCGACGGCCCGCCGCGCAACGGCCTGGCCGCGGACGTCGCGCAGGTCCGGCCCCGCCGGGCCGAGGTCGCACGGTGCCGCCACGGCCGCTCGCATCGACTGCTCGCCCCTCAGGACGGCGGCGAGTTCGGCCAGGTCGCGCACCGCGACCACGCGCAGCCCCTCGACCAGGGCCGCCTCGGGTGCGGCGGGGTCGCCCACCACCAAGCGTTCGGCGCCGGCGGCGCGGGCGCCGGCCGCGGCCGCCAGCACGCCCGGAACGGCACGGACGTTGCCGTCGAGCCCGAGTTCGCCGAACGCCCACATCCCCTCGAGCGCCGACTCGGGCGCCTGGCGTGTGGCGACGAGTACCGCCGCCGCGATGGCCAGGTCGAACCCGCTCCCGCCCTTGGGAAGATCGGCCGGGGCCAGGTTGACGACGATGCGCTCCTTGGGCCAGTCGAGCCGGCAGCGGGCGAACGCGGTCCGCACCCGGTCCCCCGCTTCGCGAACGGCCGCGTCGGGCAGTCCGACCAGGCGCAGGCCCGGGATCCCGGGCGCGAGGGCACACTCGACCCGGACCGTTCGTGCCCGTAATCCGACCAGCGCGAGCGCGTGGGCGACGGCCAGGACGCCGTGCGGACCACTCACAGCGCGTCCCGGACGTGGTGGAGCACGGGGCGACGCCCGAGGTCGATGGCGATCAGGTCCAGCCGGGCGTGCGGCAGCCCGAGCGCGCTCTGCCTGAGGAAGGCACCGGCCAGGGCCCGCAGCTTCGCGCGCTTGCGTGGTGAGACGGCCTCGAGCGCGCCGCCGAACCGCTGCGCGTCGCGACGGGTCTTCACCTCGCAGATCACGACGGTGCCCGAGTGCCGGTCCACCGCGACGACGTCGAGCTCACCGCGCAGTTCGCCGGTGGTCAGACGCCAGTTGCGCGCCACCACCTCGAGTCCGTCGTCGACCTGCAGGTGGTGGGCAGCGAGGTCCTCACCGAGCCGGCCGATGGTTCGCGTTCCGCCGTCGAACTCGGTGCGTGGCAGGGGGCGCGTGCAGTGTCCGTTGGTGTCCATGGCCAGACGCTACGAGCGTGGCCGCCACCAGCCGCCGAGGAGTTCGCGAGGACCTGGGGAAAACCCGGACGGATCAGAACACCCCGAAGGCCCACAGCAGGGCGCCGCCGACGACGACCCCGGCCACCACGAGCAGCCAGATGTCGTTGTTCTTGCCGTCGCGGTACCGACGCGTCGCGTTGAAACCCATGTCCGCCCGATGCGTGTCAGTCGAAGGCCGGGACGTCGGCCTCGTCGTGGACCAGTTCCTCGACGTTGACGTCACGGAAGGTCAGCACCCGGACCTCCTTGATGAACCGGGCGGGGCGGTACATGTCCCACACCCAGGCGTCCCTGAGGCGCAGCTCGAACCACAGGTCGCGGCCCTCGTGCGGCACGACGTCGACCTCGTTGCAGAGGTAGAACCGGCGCTCGGTCTCGACCACGTAGGTGAACATGCGGACGACGTCGCGGTACTCGCGGTACAGCGACAGCTCGAGGTCGGTCTCGTAGGCGTCGAGGTCGTCGGGGTTCATGGGACTCCCAGGAACAGGGGTGCCGGTGGCCGCGGCGTCGGTTGGCGTCGCCCGGCGGCAGCGTACCGGCCGCTCCCGGTGCGGCCCGGGGCGCCCACGGTGCGCCCGGGGACACGCGTCCGCGCCGGGCGGTGGGAGGCACTTGGGTACGGTCCCGGCGTGTCCACGACCACCACCACTCCGCCCACCGACGCCTCGCCGTCGCGAGCCCGGCGCAAACGCCGGGTCGCGGTACCGGGCGTGCGGTTCGAACGCCCACACTGGGACGCGGGCGTCGTCGTGGCCGGGGTCGACGAGGTCGGCTGCGGGGCATGGGCCGGTCCGGTCACCTATGCGGCCGTCGTCCTGCCGAGGGACCGGCGCATCTACAAGCTCCGTGACTCCAAGGTGCTGTCCCCCGCGGAACGTGAGCGGCTCGCGGATCGGCTGCGTGGCTTCGCCCTCGGCATCGGCGTCGGACACGCGGGCAACGACGAGATCGACCGCCTCGGACTGAGCGAGGCCCGGCGCCGGGCGGCCCGCCGCGCGGTCGACGCGCTCCCGCTCCGTCCCGACGTGCTGCTGCTCGACGGCAACTGGGACTTCCTGGCCGGCTACGGCACCCGCAACGAGCGCCTGGTCCGCGGCGACGGTCGGTCGGTGTCGATCGCGGCGGCGTCGATCGTGGCGAAGGTCACCCGCGACGCGCTGATGGCGGACCTCGATCCCGGGCATCCGGCGTACGGGTTCACGTCCAACAAGGGCTACCCCTCGCCCGACCATGTCGCCGCGCTGCGACGACACGGGCCGTGCGACCTCCACCGCCACAGTTGGGCGCCGATCGCCGGCCGCAACCAGCTCCGCCTGTTCTAACCCGCGGGCTCGGCGGCCTCCGGAGCGGTGGCGGCGACGTCGTGGTGGACGCCCGTCAGGCGCCCGGCATGGTCCGCGGGCCAGATGATCACCACGGCACGGCCCACCACGTGGTCGGCCGGCACCATGCCCAGCGACCGGCGGGAGTCCGACGAGTTCGGGCGGTTGTCCCCGAGGAAGAACAGATGGTCCTCGGGAACCGAGACCGGGCCGTAGTCCGACAGGTCGGGATAGACCACGTAGGGCTCGTCGAGCGCCTGCCCGTTGACGTAGACCTGCCCCTCCTCGATCACGATCTCGTCGCCGGGAACGCCGATGACACGCTTCACGAAGTCACGGGCGTTGGCGGGCACGACTCCGAGGAACTGTCCGACGCCGCGCACGACCCGGGCGCCGGTGCTGCGGTCGAGCGCCGGATCCTCGAAGTTCACGCCCTCGAAGACCACGATTTCGCCGCGTCGGGGCTCACGGGCGAGATAGGTGAGCTTCTCGACGACCATGCGGTCGTCGATCTGCAGGGTCGGCGCCATGGAGGTGGAGGGGATGTAGAACACCTGCAGCACGAACGTGCGCAGGAGGAAGGCGAGCACGAAGGCGATCAACAGCAGCACCGGCAGCTCGCGGAAGAACGACCCACTGCCGCCGCCGGTGCCGTGCCTGGTGTCGTCGCTGGCCGCCGCAGACGTGTGCGCGGCGTCCGACGAGCCACCGGGGGCGGGCACGGGCACGTCGGGCCCCCGACCGCCGAAGAGGTTCTCCGAGGTGTCGTCCGGGGCGCCGTCGGCGGGAAAGGAGTCGCGGTCAGCCATGAAGCGGCAAGCCTACCGCCGGCAGCGGCACGACCCGGCGGGCCGACCCCTCCGCTGCGCGCACCGCAGACGACGACCTACGAGACGAGGACACACGACGAGGGTGCCGCGCGAAGCGGCACCCTCGTCGAAGTGGTGGTACGAGCCGGGCTCGTGGCGCAGGGACGCGGAGGGCTCAGATGGCCTCGCGCTTCTCCTTGATGCGGGCCTTCTTGCCGACCCGGTCGCGCAGGTAGTACAGCTTGGCGCGCCGGACCTTGCCCCGTCGGGTCACCTCGATCTTCTCGATGACCGGGCTGTGGACCGGGAAGGTGCGCTCGACGCCGACGCCGAACGAGATCTTGCGGACCGAGAAGGTCTCGCGCAGGCCGCCGTTCTTGCGGGCGATCACGACGCCCTCGAAGACCTGGATCCGGGAGCGGGTGCCCTCGACGACGCGGACGTGGACCTTCACGGTGTCCCCGGGCGCGAAGTCGGGCACATCGTCGCGCAGACGCGACTTCTCGACGACGTCGACCTTGTTCATGGCTTGTTTCCCGTCGGTGTGGTGGGTGGCGCGGCACGCTGGCGTTGGCACCGATCCGAGACCCGGTGGCAGCCACCGGTCGGTGGTGGAGAGGTCGCTCCCGGCGGTGACGCGACGGAGGTCGACGATGCGTCGGGGCGTCCGCGAGCGCGGTCGGACGAGCCAGCATGCGCTGCGAAGCGCGAGGATACGGTCCCTGTCCGCGATCGGTCAACCCGCCGCGTGCCCGCCGGTCGGGGGTCCCTCGTCGGCGAGCAGGTCAGGACGCCGGGCACGGGTCAGCGCCCGGGCCTGCTCGGTGCGCCAGCGCTCCACGGCGCCGTGGTCACCCGAGGTCAACACGTCGGGCACTCCCCGCCCCCGCAACTGCGCCGGTCGGGTGTAGTGCGGGTACTCGAGCAGCCCCGAGGTGAACGACTCGTCCCGGGGCGACGCCTCGTTGCCGACCACGCCGGGCACCAGCCGGGTGACCGCCTCGATGACGACGGCTGCCGCGACCTCGCCGCCGAAGAGCACGTAGTCGCCGATGGAGACCTCGTCGGTGGCGACGAGGTCGTGCACGCGTTCGTCGATGCCCTCGTAGCGTCCGCAGCACAGCACCAGACGCGACTCGTCGGCCAGTTCCCGTGCGTACGCCTGTGTCAGGGGGCGACCCCGCGGTGTCAGCAGCAGCGTGCGGGGGCGCGCTCCGCCGGCGACGTACACGGCGTCGGGTGGCGGTTCGGTCGCGCCTGCGGTCGTCGCCAGCGGCAGATCGTTCCAGACCGCCTCGGCCGCGTTGACCCACACGTCGGCGCGCATGACCATGCCGGCGCCACCGCCGTAGGGCGTCGCGTCCACGGTGCGGTGGCGGTCGCGCGTCGCCTCGCGAAGGTCATGCACCCGCAGGTCGAGGGTGCCTCTTGCCGCGGCCTTGGCCAGCAGCGACGTGGTCAACGGCCCCGCGAACCACTCGGGGAAGATGGACAGGATGTCGATGCGCAGGACCGGGTCGTTCACGCGTCGTCCGGCCGGGCGACGTCGGCCTCGCCGTGGACCAGGCCTTCGGGCGGATCGACCAGCCGGAGACATTCGGTGCCGTCGGGCCCGTCGTCGACCTCCACGTAGTCGTCGACCGCGGGCAACAGCCAGGTCGTGCCGTCGCCGCGGACCACCTCGAGCAGGTCGTAGCCGGCCGCCTCGGGCAGTTCGATCAGCGCCTGGACGGTGCCGAGATCCGCGCCGTCGTCGCTCACCACCGCCATGCCGACGAGTTCGTGGGCGTAGTAGGTCTCCTCGTCGGAGACGTCGGCGGCCGGCGCCTGCAGCTGCGAGCCGCGCAGCAGCTCGGCGGCGGTGCGGTCGGCGACCCCCTCGAAACGCACGAGCAGCCGCCCCTGGTGGGGGCGGCTGCTGGCGATCGTGCGCGGTTCACCGGCGAGCACGACGGTCTGCCCACCGTCGAAGCGACCCGGCACGTCGGAGAGCACGTCGACGACGACCTCACCGCGGATGCCGTGGGCCTTGATCACGCGCCCGACGACCACGAGGTCGGCCATACCTAGTCGACGATCTCGACGGTGACGTTCTCGTCGTCGAGGGAGCCGGCGGCCTTCACGAGGCTGCGCAGGGCCTTGGCGGTGCGACCACGCTTGCCGATGACCTTGCCGAGGTCGTCCTCGTGGACGTGCAGCTCGAGCACGACCTCACGGTCGTCCTCGTCCACCTCGATCCGCACGTCGTCGGGATAGTCCACCAGCTGCTTGGCGACGAACTCGAGGACCCGTTCGGCCCTCACTCGCCGCCCTCCGTGGCCTCCTCGGGCGCGTCGGCAGCAGAGGAGGCAGCAGCCTCGGCCGCGGCTTCGGCGGCCTCGGCGGCCTTGGCCCGGGCCTTCTTCGACAGCTTGGGCTCGCTGGCCGCGGCCGTCCGGTCGCGCTTGCGCTCGTCGCCCGGCTTGAACTCCTCCCAGGCGCCCGAGATCCGCAGCAGCTGTTCGACGGCCTCGGTCGGCTGGGCACCGTTGCGCAGCCAGTGCAGGGCGCGCTCGTTGTCGATGTCGATGCCCGAGGGGTCCTCGAGGGGGCGGTACTGCCCGATGATCTCGATGAAGCGGCCGTCGCGCGGCGAGCGCGAGTCGGCCGCGACGACGCGGTAGAACGGACGCTTGGTGGTGCCTTCGCGGCGCAGGCGGAGCTTGACGGCCATGGAACGGTTCCTGTCGGTGTGGCCGGGCGCGCGTCGGCGCTCCGGCGGTCGGGGGACGATCCGGACCCTCGCGGACCGACGCGTCGTGTGCGTGCGGGCGGCGGGGCGGAGATCGCCTTCGAGATCGGGCGCGACAGGAACCAAGGGTTCGAGTCGCGCGCACGGTGCAGAGGCTACCGCAGCACCGGCCCGGGTGGCGACCCCACCGCTACGGTGCGCTGTCGACGGACGGGCCCGTCGACCCGACATGGGAGGCCACGCATGGCGCTCGGGATCGTGGCCGTCCTGGTCGTGCTGCTCGGCCTGCTCATGGCCGGCATGCTCGTGGGCGGCCTGTGGCTCAACCGCCGACACCGGCGGGAGGACGAAGGTCGCGCGCGCGACCGCATCAACGGCCCCTGACGCCGGTCAGCGGCGCTTGCCCTTCTTGGGGGACGGTTGCAGTCCCGCGAAGCCACCCATGCCGCCGCCACCACCGAGCCCGGGCATCCCGCCGGGCAGCCCACCTCCCGATTGCAGCTGCTTGAGCGCCGCGGCCTGGGCCTTCGCGCCCTTGACCCCCTTGGGCTTCATCCCCTGCATGCCGGCCATCTTCGACGCCGACTTCATGAGCTTCTGCACCTCGGCGAACTGTTTGACGAGCCGGTTGACCTCCTGGACCGAGGTGCCGGAGCCGGCCGCGATCCGCTTGCGCCGGCGACCGTTGAGGAGCTTCGGCTCGCGCCGCTCCTTGGGGGTCATGGACTGGATGATCGCCTCGATGCGGGCCACCTGGCGGTCGTCGACGTCGACGTCCTTCAGCTGCTTGCCCATCCCCGGCATCATCCCGAGCAGCCCCTGCAGCGGCCCCATGCGCTTGAGCATCTGCATCTGCTGCAGGAAGTCCTCGAGGGTGAACTCGCCCGACAGCAGCGCCTGTTCGGCCTGTGCCGCCTCGTGCTCCGAGTAGGTGGCCTCCGCCTTCTCGATGAGCGTCATCACGTCGCCCATGCCGAGGATGCGCGACGCCATGCGGTCGGGGTGGAAGGCCTCGAAGTCCTCCATCTTCTCGCCGATGGAGGCGAACTTGATCGGCTTGCCCGTGACCTCGCGCACCGACAGGGCGGCACCGCCGCGGGCGTCGCCGTCGAGCTTGGACAGGATGACGCCGTCGAACCCGACACTGTCGAGGAACGCCTTGGCGACGTTGACCGCCTCCTGACCGATCATCGCGTCGATGACGAACAGCGTCTCGTCGGGCTGGACCGCCTCGCGGATCGCGGCGGCCTGGCCCATCAACTCCTCGTCGACGTGCAGACGACCGGCGGTGTCGACGATGACGACGTCACAGCCGGTCTCGCGCGCCTTGGCGATGGAGTCCCGCGCGACCGGCACGGGGTCGCCGGAGGTGACGGGGGCGTAGACGTGGACGCCGACGCGGTCGGCGTTGATCTTGAGCTGTTGCACCGCGGCGGGACGCTGCAGGTCGCAGGCCACCAGCATGGGGTGGCGGCCCTTCGACTTCAGCAGTGCCGCCAGCTTGCCGGCGGCGGTGGTCTTTCCCGATCCCTGCAGGCCGGCGAGCAGGATGACGGCCGGCTTGCCCTTGAGCTCGAGACCGGCAGACGCGCCGCCCAGGGCGCGCTCGAGCTCGTCGCTGACCGCCTTGATGACCTGCTGCGCCGGGTTGAGCGCCTTCGACACCTCTTCGCCGACCAGCCGCTCCCGCAGCCGTTCGACGATGCCTTTGACGACCTTGAAGTTGACGTCCGCCTCGAGCAGCGCGAGCCGGATCTCCTTCAGGGTCGCGTCGACCGTGGCCTCGTCGAGCCGGCCGCGGCCGCGCACGCGGTCGAGGGCGGCTTCGAGCTTGGTGGACAGCGCGTCGAACACGGGCGGCCTCGTCTGGCAGGATTGGTGGCGGGTCTTCGGGCGCCGAGGGTAGCGGTCGCGCTCCACCCTCCCGGGGCCTCCCTGAGCGAAAGCAGACCGCGTGCCTGACATCGACGGCCTCCATCTCGACGAGGCGACGATCGAGGACTTCCGTGCCGACGGCGCCGTGGCCGTCCGCGGTGTGGCGACGCCCGACGAGGTGGCGTCGCTGCGCGCCGGCATCGAGCGCAACCTCGCCGAACCGGGTCCGCTGTTCGGCGTCGCCAGCCCCGATGACGACACCGGCCGCTTCGTCGAGGACTTCTGCAACTGGGATCGCATCCCCGAGTACGGCGCCTTCGTCCGCCACTCGCGTGGCGCCGCCATCGCCGGGCACCTGATGGGGGCGCAGGAGGTCCGGCTCCACCACGACCACATGCTGGTGAAGGAGCCGGGAACACGGCAACGCACGCCGTGGCACCAGGACCAGCCCTACTACAACATCGACGGGACGCAGACCTGCTCGATGTGGCTGGTGCTCGACCCGGTGGACCGTGGCTCGACGCTCACGTTCGTCGCCGGCTCCCACCGTGGACCGTGGTTGATGCCCCGGACCTTCCTGAGCGAACAGGCCAAGTGGTTTCCCGAGGGCAGCCTCGCCGACCTGCCCGACGTCGACGGCGACCTCGCACGCGATCCTGCCGCCCATCGGATCCTGGGCTGGCCGCTCGAGCCCGGCGACGCGGTGTTCTTCAGCATGCTCACGCTGCACGCGGCCGGCGGCGTCGAGGGCCCCAGCCGCCGACGCGCCTTCTCGGTGCGCTACGTCGGCGACGACGTCCGACACGCGCCGCGGCGGTGGCGCACCTCACCGGAGTTCGAGGGACTGCACGACGAGCTGCCGGCCGGCGCACCCCTGGACCACCCACGCTTCCCGGTGCTCTGGCGGCGGAAGCGGCTCGGCGTCAGCGGGTGACCAGTGCCGCGACCTGACGCTGCACCTCGGCCAGGCTGTCGGGATCGGCGACGTCGCGTGGCAGTTGGGCCACCTGGAGCCGGTCGCGATCGGCGAAGCGACGGTCGATCTCGTCGAGGTAGTCGCGCTGCTGTGCCCGCCGTTGGGCGAGGAAGTCGCCGTCGGCGTGTTCGGGCAACACGCGATTGACGACCAGGGTGCCCACGCTCAGTCCGGCGTCGTCGAGCGCGAGCAGGGTGCGGTCGGTCTCCTCGATCGGGAGCCGCTCGGGAATGAGGACGAGGTGGACCCGTGCGCGCTCGTGCAGCAGTTCGCGGAGGCGGACCAGGCGGTGGCGCTGGGCCTGGAGGCGCTCGAGCACGGGATCGTCGGCGGGCGTCTCGTCCCCCGCGAGATTGCGCAGCATCCGGTCGACGCCGCGGGCTTTCTCCCGTTGACGAACCAGGCCCTGGACCCAGCCGGCAAGCAGTTCGGGCATCGCGAGCAGGCGCAGGGTGTGCCCCGTCGGCGCGGTGTCGACGACGATGCGGTCCCACCGCGTGCCCGCGCCATCGAGCAGGTCCGCCAGACGATCGAGCAGTGCAGACTCCAACGTGCCGGCGGCCCGGCTCGCGAGGTCGAGATGGCGGTCGACGGTCGCTCGCACCTCGGGGCTGACCGCCCGGTGCACGTCGTGGCGGACGGCCTCGACATAGGCATCGGCGGCGGCCTGCGGGTCGATCTCGACCGCCTCGAGGTCGTCCGCCACCCCGACCGGGTCGCCGCCGAGCGGACGACCGAGCAGATCACCGGTGGAGTGCGCCGGATCGGTCGACACCAGCAGCGTGCGCTGCCCGGCGGCCGCCATGGCCGCGGCGAGCGCCGCCGACACGGTCGTCTTGCCCACGCCACCCTTGCCACCGACGAAGCAGATCGGTCGCGCCGCGCTCAACAGCAGACACCGGTCGTCGGAAACCGGTCGTGCCCCTCGCGCTGGTGCCAGCGGTGGAACGCCTCGACCATCTCGGCGGTCAACGGCAGCGTGTGGAAGGCGGCGGGGTCGTCGATGCCGTAACTGGACAGCAGCAGCAACGCGAGGAAGTCGTCCTCCTGGCGCCTCGCCTCGCGCTGCAGCCCCGACCGCCACTTCGACAGGAACAGCTGGTCGTGGCCGTCGGCCAGCCGCCGCAGCGCCCGCCGGAACCGGCCACCACGCCCACCGGGCACCGCCCGGACCGCCGCAGCGGCCGAGGGTGCCCGGTGGGGTACGGCTGGGGTCACGAGGAGATGGTCTCATCGATCGTGGCGCGGTCCTCGCGGGCCTTCTTCATGCCGAGGAACGCCTCGACGATGAGCCACCCGGCCAGGACCAGGATGATCGCGTCGAGCGGCGCGAGCAGCCAGTCGCCACGTTCGACGAAGTCGATCAGGTTGACGATCAGCGCCCACACGGTCATCACGAGCAGGAAGCTCAGGGGTACCAACTGCGCCACGGCACTGCGCCCCTGCTTGGTGACGTAGACCGCGATGACGGCCAGCGCGAGTCCGGCGGTGAGCTGGTTGGTGGTCCCGAACAACGTCCACAGCCGGCCGAAGGCGAAGCCCTGGGCCTCGGCGTCCCCGCGGCCGGGCATCAGCGCGAGCCCCAGGGGCACGATCACGGCCAGCGCCGTGACGGCGGTGAGGTTGTGCGTCACCCGGCGGAAGGCGCCGCCCGCTCCACCGCGCTCCCGACCATCCGCGGTCGTACCCACCATGTCCCCGATCTCCTGCAGGATGTAGCGCTGCAGTCGGACACCGGTGTCCATCGTGGTGGCGGCGAACGAGATCACGACCACGGCCGCGAAGATGCGGCCCAGGTCCTCGGGCACCCCGAGGTGGCTGGCGAAACCCGCGATCCCGGCGACGAAGTTGCCGACCGCGCCGGCACCGGCCGCCCCGAAGTCGACGTAGAGCTCCTCCCAGTTCAACCCGACCGCCGTGATGCCTGCCGTGGTGGCCAGGATGGCGCCCATCGCCAGCGAGCCCTCGCCGACCGCGCCGAGGTAGCCGACGTGGCGGGCGTCGGACTCCTTGTCCAACTGCTTGGAGGTCGTGCCGGACGCCACGAGGGAGTGGAAGCCCGAGATGGCGCCGCACGCCACGGTCACGAACAGGAACGGGAAGAACGACGGCGAGCCGTCCGGTACCGCGGTGTTGATCGCGGGCGCGGCGATCCGGTCCAGCCCGATGATCAGGCCCAGGAAGATCACGCCCAGCGCGATGAACAGCTGGTGGCTGTTGATGTAGTCGCGCGGCTGGAGCAGGATCCACACCGGGATGCGGGAGGCGACGAACGCGTACAGGAACAGCAGCAGGATCCACAGGGTCCGCGGGCCCATGCCCAGCATCTCGGCGGCGCCGTCGAGTTCGATGGGGAACTGACGCCCGACCAGGATCAGCGCGTACAGCGCGACCACGCCGACGATCGAGGGAATCAGGGCGCTGGTCTTGGTGCGGTAGATGTAGGCGCCGATGCCGATGGCCAGCGGGATCTCGGCCACGATCGGGATGACGGCCCCGGGGTTGGCGACGAACAGGTTGCCGATCACGACCGCGAACACGGCGTTCACGAGCGTGAGCAGGAAGAAGATGATGACCAGGAACAGGGTGCGCGACCGCGGGTTGAGCACCGACTTGGTCAGCGTGCCGATGTTCTGGGCGCGGTTGCGCACCGACACCACCAGCGAGCCGAAGTCGTGGACGCCCGCCGCGAAGATGGTGCCGAGCACGACCCAGATCAGCGCCGGCAACCAGCCCCAGAAGACCGCGATGGCCGGTCCGACGATCGGTGCGGCTCCCGCGACCGAGGTGAAGTGGTGGCCGAACAGGACGTGCTTGTTGGTCGGGACGTAGTCCACGCCGTCGTTGAGCGTGTGCGCCGGCGTGACGTTGGCGTCGTTGAGCGCGTACACCTTCTCGGACAGATACAGCGAGTAGTACCGCCATCCCAGGTAGAACATTCCCATGACGACGAGGAGCACCACGAGTGCGGGCACGACATGCCTCCCGGACCTAGTGCCGCTGCACCGAGTCCTGCGCTCCCGCGCGCCGGACCCCCCACCGTGCTGATGCATTGCGGCGATGTAGGGGGACCCTGCCCTAGCGTCGGGCACCCCGTCAACTAGGTGTGACACGAAATGTCCAGACACCAACTGGTATCTGCATGGCGGGCGGCGCCGTTCGCCGAGATCGCGTGGATCGACGAGCACGGGCGGCTCGATGCGGCGACCGTCGTGCCGCTGACCCAGCGCGACCATCCGGCCGTCGCCCTGACCTACGACCGGGTCGAGGTGGGCCAGGCCCTGGCGCGTGCGCAGGCGGTCCTGCTGTCGGTGACCTCGCCGGTGCTGGGCGGCGGCAACACGCCGGTCAGCGCGTGGGCCCACGTCAGCGTCCACGAGGACCCGCGCGGGCAGGAGTTCCAGGAGCAACTGCTGCCCCAGGAGTTGGCGAAGCATCCCCCGGCACGACGGTTCGCCGACAGCATGCTGCTGCGCAGTGAGCACCCGTGGTACCTCCCGCGGGTGCTGATCCGCGCCACCCGTCTGGAGGAGATCCAGACGCATCCGTTCCGCGACGCGCTGGCGTTGAGTGCCCCCGGTGGGGCCGGCATGGCCACCACCGTCGACCTCGAGGGCGACGGCGAGGCGGCGGGCATCCGCTCGCCGTTGCCGGACGGGCCGGTGGTGATCCTCCAGCACGGCGCCGACCTTCCTGGACTCGACCAGCCCTGGTGGCGACGGTGGCGCGGCGAGATCCGCGACGGCGCGCTGGTCACCGAGGAGTTCGCCGAGCGCCCCCAGCACCTCGAACCACTCGGCGTCTGGCGGCGGTGGCGCGACCAGGTCGCGTTCGAGAAGGCCTGCCGCGCCGGGATCCGTGACGCCACCGGCCCCTAGCTGTGTTGCGTTGCGCCGGAGCTCGGGAACCCCCGGCCGCCGGGAGTGACGGTTCGGCTCCGGAGACCATCCCGGGCTCCAGCGACCCGAGCCGAGGAACGCCCGGCAGACAAGTCAGAGCCGGTCGAAGAGGCCGTCCACGAACAGGTCGGGGTCGAAGGGGGCGAGATCGTCGATCTCCTCCCCGAGCCCGACCAGCTTGACCGGGAGACCGAGCTCGCGTTGGACGGCGACCACGATGCCGCCCTTGGACGAGCCGTCGAGCTTGGTCAGCGCGATCCCGGTGACCTCCACCGCCTCGAGGAACGCCCGCGCCTGGCTGATCCCGTTCTGGCCGGTGGTCGCGTCCAGCACCAGCAGCGTCTCCTCGAGCGGGCCGGCCTGCTTCTCCAGCACCCGCTTGACCTTGCCGAGCTCGTCCATCAGTTCGCGCTTGTTGTGCAACCGGCCGGCGGTGTCGACGATCAACAGGTCGACCTGGCGCTCGGCCGCTGCGGCGTAGCCCTCGAAGGCGACGGCGGCCGGGTCGGCGCCCTCCTCCTTGCGGACCAGGTGGGCGCCGGTGCGGTCGGCCCAGATGCCGAGCTGGTCGGCGGCCGCTGCGCGGAAGGTGTCGGCGGCGGCCAGCACGACGCGACGCTCCCCGCGCTGTTCGATCGCGGCCAGCTTCCCGATGGTGGTGGTCTTGCCGGTGCCGTTGACGCCGGTAACCAGCCAGACGGTCGGGCCGTCGTCGGTGGCGCGACCGAGGGAACGGTCGGCGGTGCCGAGCGCGTCGCGAAGCTCCTGCTTGAGCAGCTCGACGACCGCCTCGGCGCTGGTCGCACCCTCCTCACGGCTGCGGCGCTTGAGGTCCTCGACGATCTCCATCGTCGCGGTCACCCCGACATCGGCCGTGATCAACGCTTCCTCGAGGCCTTCCCAGGCTTCGTCGGTGACCCCGCGGCCGAACAGGTCGGCGACCGAGGCGCCGAGGACGTTGCGGGTGCGGCTGAGTCGCTGCCGGAACCGCTCACGCGGCGTGAGCGTCGGCGCCTCGACGAGTTCGGCGGGGGTGTCGGGAACGACGACCTCTGGCGCGGCCGTGTCCGTGTCGTCCTCGACCGGGAGCTCGAGGGTGTCGCGCTTCTTGGTCGGGGCCGGCCGCTCGTCGGTGGTGTCCGGGGCGGTGTCGTCCTTGCGACGGCGCGCCACACCGAGGCCACCGAAGAGCCCCGCCGCGACCGCGGCGAGGACGAACAGCAGTTCCGGTGACTCGGTGAGGAATTCCATCGACGACTTCCTGGCGGGCTCGAGGGGCGGTGACCGTCCACGCTACCTGCCGTTCCGCCACGTCGGTCAGCCGCGGACCGGCTCCTCGACCGCTTCGGCATCGACCACGGCCTCGGTCGGGGCATCGCTGGCGCGGTCCTCGAGCGCGGCGACGGCCGCCGGCGTCCGCAGCCGCTCGGCGACCACCTTCGTGACGGCGTCGGGCCCCATCGTGACGCCGTACAGGACGTCGGCGATCTCCATCGAGCGCTTCTGGTGGGTGACCATGATGATCTGGGCGTGGCCACGGAAGCTGCGCACGACCCGCAGGAGTCGCTGGAGGTTGACGTCGTCGAGGGCGGCGTCCACCTCGTCGAGCACGTAGAACGGGCTGGGACGGGCGCGGAAGATCGCGAAGACGAACGCCAGGACGGTCAGCGAACGCTCCCCACCGGAGAGCAGCGAGAGGCGGGTCACCTTCTTGCCCGGCGGCCGCGCCTCCACCTCGATGCCGGTCAGCAGCAGGTCGTCGGGGTCGGTCAGGACGAGGCGACCATGGCCACCGGGGAACACCGTGGCGAAGGTGAGCTCGAACTCGCGCGCGATGTCGTCGTAGGCCTGCCGGAAGACCTCGCGGATCCGGTCGTCGACGGCGACGACGACCTCCTCGAGATCGCGTTTCGACCGGCGCAGGTCGTCGATCTGGTCCGACAGGAACGCGTGCCGTTCCTCCAGTGCCTTGAACTCCTCGAGGGCCAGGGGGTTGACGCGACCGAGCAGCCCGAGCTTGCGCACGAGCACGTCCTCGCGCTCGGTGAGCGCCGCCTCGTCGTAGTTGCCCGCATCCGGGTGCTCGGCGCGAACCTCGTCGGGGGCGAGCGAGAACTCGCTGCGAAGGCGGTCGACGACCTGCTGCAACCGGTTGGCGACGTCGGCACGGCGCAACTCGGCGGCGTGGCGGCGCTCCTTGAGCTCGTCGCGTGCGCCGGTGGCCTGCCCGACCGCGTCCCGGACCCCTGCCAACCCGCCTCGGACGCGCGACAGTTCCGCCTGCACGTCGTCGCGGTCGGTCGCGGCAGCCGCGATGGCGCGCGCCAGGGCCTCGGCGGCGTCGCGAGCGACCAGCGCCAGCTCCCCGCAGCGCACGATGCCCTGCCGGCGCGCCTCGCGGCGGCGGGCCGCGTCGGCGAGGGCGGCCTCGACCTCCTCGGCCTCCTGGCGCAACGCGTGGGCCTGCAGCTCGAGGTGACGGACCTGCTCGGTGGTGCGTTCGAGTCGCACCCGCGCCTCGAGCTCCCGTTCGCGTGCGCGCTCGACCTGTTCGTCGAGCTCGAGCGCGGTCTCGTCGGGTCCTTCGTCGACGTCGTCGTCGGCAGGGACGTCGGGTCCGCGGCTGTTGAGCTCGGACAGTGACGCCCGGTCGCGTTCGAGCACCGCGGCGAGCTCGTCGCGTTGACCGGCGACGATCCCCCGCTGGCTCGAGAGGGTGTTGAGCTCCTTGTTGAGCCGCGCGAGTCGTTCGGCCGCGCCGGTGATCGCCGCGTCGGACTCGTTGATGCGGTCGGTTGCGGCGGCCAGCTGCCCGCGCGCGTCACGAAGGGCGGCGTCGGCCGACGTCCGCTCCTCGCGCAACGCATCCAGACGGGCGCCGAGTCGGGCGGCCTCGCGCTCGGCGTCGTCAGCGGCCGTGGCGGTCAGCACGGCGGAGCGCTCGGGGGACGCGCCGCCACGGAAACCGAACGGTCCCGCGACGTCGCCGTCGGGGGTCACGAAGGTGAGATCGGGTGCGTCGGCGTGCAGGGCGACGGCACGTTCCCAGTCCGGGACCACCCACGTCCCGGCCAGCACCTTCTGGAGCGAGGCGACGACCGCGGGTGCCTCCTCGACGCCGGACGCCGGGGTCAGCAGCTCGGCGACGGCGACGGCACCGGCCGCGTCCAGCCGGGCGCGAAGGTCGGGATCGGTCGTCCCCGCGACGGCGCCCCCCCGTGCGGCGAGGACGGTGGCCGGGCCCGGCGTCGCGTCGCGCAGCCAGGCGACGGCGTGGCGGGCAACGTCGACGGACCGGACGACCACGGCCTCCCCGAGTGGCCCGAGCGCCGCGGCCAAGGCGGCGTCGTTCCCGCCCTCGACGCGGACGTGGTCGGCGACCTGGCCGAGTACCCCGTCGAGGTCGGCCGCGAGCAGTGCCGCGCTACCGCCGCCGGTCTCGGCGAGGGCGGCACGCAGCGCCTCGGCACGTGCCGCCTGCGACGATCGCTGGGCGTCGAGCTCGCGCATCTGCGTGGCGAGGTCGTCGACGACGGCCTCGGCCTGTGCCACCGCGGACTCGGCGGCCTCGAGGGTCGCGGTCAGTTCGACCTCGCTGACGTCGAGCTGCTGGATCTCGTCCTGGACCTGGGTGACCTCGTGCTCGGCCTCGGCCACGCGGGCGTCCAGGCTCTCGAGCGTCGAAGCGACCCGGGCGAGTTCGGCCTCGGCGGTGGCGACGGCGCCACGCAGCGCCGAGACCTCGCCCTCCCAGCGCAGTACCCGTTCCCGTTGTTCGGCCCGACGCCGACGTTCGGCCTGCACGGTCTGTTCGTGGGCGCGGCGGGCCTGCTCGGCCTCACGGCGCGCGGCGCTGGCCTCCTCGAGCCGGTGGCGGTCGGCGTCGCGTTCCTCGCCGCGCGCGTGGTGGTCGGCTTCGACCCGGTCGGCCTGGGCGCGCAGCTCGGCGGGTGGGCGGCCGGCGAGCGGCTCCTCGGTGTACTCCACCAGGTGGCGCCGCTTTGCCTCGACGAGATCGATGGTGCCCTTCAGGCGCTCCTGCAGCGACGTCAGCCGGTAGTAGGTCCGCTGTGCCTGCTCCGCCGCGGGCCCGAGGCGGGCCAGTTCGGCCTCGAGCTCGGCCTGCTGCTCACGGTGGCGAGCGAGGTCGTCCTCGGCCTCCCGCAGCTGCGCCGACGTCTCGTCGTCGTCACGGCCCTCGCTCTCCGAGAGCCGGGTGAAACGGTCGAGCTCACGGGCGGCCAGCCGCAACTTCACGTCCCGGAGCTCCGCCTGCAGCTGGGCGTAGCGGTCCGCCGCCTCCGCCTGCCGTTCGAGCGGGCGCAGCTGGCGTCGCAACTCGCGCAGGACGGTCTTGAGCTTGTCGATGTGCCCGTCGACCTGTTCGAGCTTGCGCAGGGCACGTTCGCGACGGCGGCGGTGTTTGAGGATGCCAGCGGCTTCCTCGATGTAGCGGCGTCGCTCCTCGGGCTTGGCGTTGAGGATCTCGTCGAGCTGTCCCTGCCCGACGATGGTGTGCAGCTCGCGGCCCAGTCCGGTGTCCGACAACAGCTCCTGGACGTCGAGGGCACGGACCTCCTGGCCGTTGATCTGGTAGCCGCTGTCGCCGTCGGCATGGATGGTGCGGGCGACGCGGACCTCGCTGAACTGCGCGGCGCTGGCGGCCGTGCCGAGGCCGGCGCCACCCAACCGGCCGTCGGCGTTGTCGATCACGATCTCGACACGCGCCTGGTTGGCCCGCGACCGCGTCGGCGAACCGGCGAAGATGACGTCGGACATCGACCCGCCGCGGACCTTCTTCGCGGAGTGGGTACCGAGCACCCATGCGAGCGCGTCGACCACGTTGGACTTGCCCGAGCCGTTGGGACCGACGATGACGGTGATGCCGGGCTCGACCTCGAGCACGGTCTTGTCCGCGAACGACTTGAAGCCGCGCAGGGTCAGGGACCTGAGAAACACGCTTCCTCCGTCGGACGCGCGCACGGCGCCGGTCGGCTGCGGCTCACCGTCGGCGGGCGCCGGTGAGCGCGTTCTTGGGGAAGCGCCGGCAACGACGTGCGCGGCGACGAGAGCGGGAGCCTAGCCGTCAGCGGCCGTGGCGCGGGTGAGGCACGACGGTCGAGCGCGGCACGAACGCGTGACGTCGTCGCCTCAGGTACGTGCCGGCTCGCGCTGGTCGAGCTCGACGGCTTCGACCGCGAACTCCGACACCGTCGCGTCGCGGACCGCCTCGGCCTCGGCCAGTGCCCGTTCGAGGTCGGCGACCCGCTGACGCAGGACGCGGACCTCGTCGAGAAGCCGCAGGCTGGACGGGGACGCATGGGTGCCGAGCAGTGCCTTGCCCATGCCTCATCCTCCGGGTGCACACGGTTCGTGGCGGGGTGCGACGTCGAGGCGGCTGGTCGATGCCGCAACTCGTACGCGCAGGCCACAATGGGCCGTCAGTGGGCCCGATGATACCGCATCCCTCACCGCACGAAAAGGGCCCGCCCGTTGCACCACCGGCCAGGAACGGCGGCAGCGAGATCGGGTTTCGCCGTCGGTGACGGTTCACGACGGCCAGCGACCGGTTCGCGACTCCGCCGGCCAGGAACCGGCGGCAGAGGATTCAGATCATGCACTGGGGGCAGTGGAAGGTGTAGATCCCCTTCTTGATGCGGGTGCGTGCGATCGGCTGCCGGCAGCGGTGGCACGGCAGTCCCTCGCGACCGAAGACGTGCAGGTGTTCGGCGGCCTCGCCGTCGTCGTCGACGCTGGTCTCGGCGTCGGACTCGTCGAGGCCCGAGCCCGCGGCCTTCATCGCGGCCTGCAGGACCTCCTGCATGGCGCGGTACAGGCGGCGGACCTCCTGGGTCGACAACGACGCCGAGGACCGGTCGTGGCGGAGGCCGGCCTCCCACAGGATCTCGTCGCTGTAGATCGGCCCGATGCCCGCGATGACGCTCGGATCGGTCAGCAGCAGCTTGAGCGGCTGGTCGGCGGCCTGCAGGAAACGGCCGAACTCCATCCAGGTCGGGTTGTCGTCGAGCGGGTCCAGCGCATCCGGCGCGACCTCGGCGACCTCGAGCGCCTCCGCGGTGGCGACCACACCGGTCCGGGCGCTGACGTCGGCGCCGGGTTCCGAGAGGTGGATGGCCCCTCCCACCGTGAAGCTGACGGCGAGATGGGTGTCGCCGCCGGGCGCCTCGTTGGCGGTCTCGCGGTGCAGATACCCCGAGTCGCCGGGATCGATGATCCAGGTGCGTTCGTCGTCGAGGTCGAGGAACAGCACGCGCCCACGACGCCGGGCCGCCTCGACCTTGCGACCGACGAGGGCCTTGACGAAGTCGGGACGCTTGCTGTGGAACGGCGTCACGAGCGCGGCGGTCTCGACGATGACGTCCTTGACCTTCTTGCCGACGACCTCTTTCTCGAGGTCCTTGCGCAACACCTCGACCTCGGGCAGTTCAAGCACCGGGGTCCTCCCTTCTCGGCGCCCCGGGGCCGGGCGCGTGACGCGCTGCCCGGGGTCGGCCAGAAACTAGCGGACGGCGTCGTGGCCGTCGGCCACGGCGCGGGCCGCCAGCCGCCGGTAGGCCTCGCGGGCGGCCGTCTGCTCGGCCTGCTTCTTGCTCCGACCGGTCCCGGAGCCGACCACTTCACCGGCGACGAGGACGGTGGCGGAAAAGGTCTTGTCGTGGTCCGGGCCGGTGTCGTGCAGCTCGTAACGCGGCAGTTGCTCGAACCGGGCGGCGGACAACTCCTGCAGGCTGGTCTTGTAGTCCAGGGCGGCGTCGCGTCCGGCGAGGTCGAGCAGGCGTCGCGCGAAGAGGCGTTCGACGAGGTCGTAGGCGGTGGCGAACCCGCCGTCGAGGTAGGTGGCGCCGAGCACGGCCTCGAGCGTGTCGGCCAGGATCGAGTCCTTGTCGGCACCGCCGGAGATCGCTTCGCCGCGCCCGAGCCGAATGAAACGTCCGAGGCCGAGGTCGCGGGCGATCGAGGCCAGCGACTCGGTCTTGACCGCGGCGGAGCGCACCTTGGCGAGCCGCCCTTCCTGCTCCTCGGGATGGGCGTGGTAGATCTCGTCGGTCACGACGAGCGCGAGCACGGCGTCACCGAGGAACTCGAGCCGCTCGTTGGGCTCGGCGTGGCCGTTCTCGAACGCCCACGAACGATGGACCAGCGCCTGCTCGAGCAGGGCCGGCTCGTCGAAGTGGACGCCGAGGAGCGCAGCGAGTTCCGCGGCGGGCGCGAACTCGAGAGGTGTGCTCACGCGGGCTCCGGGGCTACTCGACGTCGAGCACCGTCCGGCCGCCGTACGTGCCGCAGGTGCCACACACGGTGTGGGGGCGGACCGGCGCCTTGCAGCGCTTGCAGCTGGCGTTGGTCGGGGCGGTCGTGCGCAGCCACTGGGCCTTGCGGTGGCGCGTACGCGAGCGCGACATCTTCCGCTTCGGGACGGCCATCGGACTCTCCTGGTGGTTCTCGACCCGCACGTCGGCGGGTGTCGGTCGGTCGGGGGCGGCGTGTGGTGGTCGACACGCGACACGTCGGTTCAACGAGGGAGGCTACTCGGTCGGCAGATCGAGGTCGCCGAGCTTGGCCCAGCGGGGATCGGGGACGGCGTCGGGACGGTGCCCGCAGTCGGTGAGGTTGCGGTCGGTCCCGCATTCCTCGCACAACCCCTGGCAGTCCTCGCGGCAGAGCACCCGCACCGGCAGGTCGACGAGCAGGGCGTCGCGCACCATCACCGACAGGTCGATGGCGGTGCGGTCGTCGACGAGCTCGTAACCGGGATCCTCGTCGTCGTCGTCCTCACGCTTGGTGGGGTCGACGAACAACTCGGCGACGTCGCTGTCGACGTGGACGGCCTGGGGTACCAGGCAGCGTGCGCACGGCAGCTCGAGGTCGACACCGATGCCACCACGTACGAGGATCCCCTCGACGACGGCGTCGAGGTCGAGGTCGAGCTCGACGTCCCCGCGGAAGGCGCCCTCGGCGGGCCCCCAGGAGTCCTTGCCGAACTCCTCGACGGGCACGGCACGCGACAGCTCCCGGGTGGCACCCGGGTTGTCGACGAGCTCGGTGACGGGAACGCGCACGGTGGTGGGACCTCGAACGGATTCGAACGGATACGCCGGGCACGCGCCGGTGTGTGGTGCGGTCCCGGAACGGGTGCGGACACCGGACACGTGGGACGACAACCCCGGCGCGACGAACGCCCAGCAGGTGCTGGGCGGCGTGGACGCGAACGTCCACGGTACCACACGAGTTCCGGACCGGTCCGCCGGGTCGGACCGCCCTAGATATCCCACGGGTGCAAGTGTCAAGCGGCAAGGGTGAGCCGGTGGGCCCAGGCGGTGTGTTCGTCGTAGAGGGTGTGGTGTCGTAGGCAGCCGTGGAGGATGCCCACGAGCCGGTTGCCGAGGGCGCGTAGGGCGCGGTGGTGGGTGTCACCGGCGGCGCGTCGTTGGTCGTAGAAGGTCCGTGCGCCGGGACTTGCGGTGAGGGCGGCGAATGCCGACAGGTAGCAGGCGTCGGCGAGGTGCTTGTTGCGGGCGTAGCGGGCGAGCACGACCCGGTGTTTGCCCGAGGCTTTGGTGATCGGTGACGTGCCGGCGTAGTTCTTGCGAGACTTGGCGGTGTCGTAGCGGTTCGGGTCATCTCCGAACTCTGCGAGCACCCGGGCACCGAGGATCATCCCCAGTCCTGGCAGGGAACGGATGATCCTGGCGTCCGGGTGCATCTCAAAACGTTGGGCCAGTTCGTGTTCGAGACCGGCGATCTGGGTCTGCAACTGGCTGATGACCGCGACCGATGCGGCCACGATCGTGCTCATCGCGTCCGCGACCAGCGGCGGCGCCTGCAACTGCTCGCTGCGTAGCGCGGTCTGGATCTCCAGCGTTCGGCGCTCGATGTTTCGTTGCCGGCCTGCGCGGCGCAGCGCCGCGGCGATCTTGGATCGCGACAGCCGTCGGCCCTGTTCAGGACAGGGAGCGATGGACAGGACCGCGAGCGCATCGGGTGAGCTCAGACTGTCGAACGCTTCGAGCGCGGCGGGGTAGAACTCGCGCAGGGTCGAGCGCAGCTGGTTGGTCTGCCGCTGGCGGGTCCACACCAGACTCTGGTGTGCCCTGGTGAGCATCTTGACCGCTTCGGCCAGCTCGCTGTCGCCAGCCACCGGACGGTGGTTGTGCCGATCGGTGCGGGCCAGATCGGCCAGCACCTTCGCGTCGCCAGGGTCGGACTTCGCGCCCGAGGTCGAGTGCCGCTCGCGGTAGCGCGAGGTCGACTTCGGGTTGACCGCGATCACCTGGTAGCCCGCCGCGACCAGCGCCCCGACAAACAGGCCCCGGTCGGTCTCGGTCGCCACAACCACGTCGGCGGGGTCCTCGACATGGTCGGCCAGCAGCGCATGGAAACTTGCGACGCCCTCGACCCCGTCCGCCAGCCGAGCCTTGGCCAGCACACGGCCCTGGTCGTCTTGGACCTGTACGTCGTGGTGGTCCTCTGCCCAGTCGTGCCCTACGTACACCTCACCCATCGTCCTCCCGATCGTCGTGAGCCCGAGGCGACCACCAGCGTCCTAATGGTTCAGTGCTCGCAGCACGTCATCCCACCAGCCATCCAAGGTCAACCTCACCCACCAGCCGGTGCACGATCTAGGGCTAGAACTCGAGATTCTGTCTCGTACAGTGCTGACCGGCTGGCGGCTCGGGACCATCCTGCACGAAACAGCGGACGGTCGAACCCCATTAGTCGACGATGTCGGCGTCGAGGTCCTCGGCGAGCTGGTCGGTGTCGAGTCGGCCGCGCAGCTTCTGGCGCCCCTTCTCGACGGCGGTCAGCGTCTTCTGCAGGACGACCTCGAAGTTCGCCAGCTTGGCGTCGACGTAGTCCTCGGCCTCGAGCCGCATCTGCCGGGCCTGCTCGCGGGCGTCCTCGACGATGCGTTCGGCCTCGCGCGACGCCGAGCGGACGACGTCCTGGTGCGCGACGAGCCGGGAGGCCTCGGCGCGGGCGTCCTCGACGATGTGTTCGGCGTCGGTCCTGGCCCGCTCGATGATCTCGTCGCGTTCCTTGACCACCCATCGGGCCTGGGTCAGCTCGTCCGGCAGGGCGTCGCGCACGTCCGCGACCAGACCGTCGAGCTCCGCCCGGTTGAGCATGATCGAGGCCGACAGCGGCACGGCCTTGGCCTCGGCCACCAGCCGCTCGAGCTGGTGGAGCTTGGCCTCGACGTCGAGGGGCACGCCGTGGTGGTCGGACATCAGACGCCTTGCACATCTCGGGTGCGGCGGAGCGTAGCGTCATCCATGATCGGTCCCGCCACCAGCTGCCGCGCGCCGGCAGCTGCGCACGTGCGTCGTCCCGGCCGGTTCCGACCGCTCATCCCAGCCGTTCGCGCAGGGCGTCCGCGACGGCCGGCGGAACGGTCCCGTCCAGCGGCCCGCCGAAGCGCGCCACCTCTTTCACCAGCGAACTCGACAGGTACGAGTGCTCCGGGGAGGTCGACATGAACACCGTCTCGACCCCGCCGATCCGATGGTTCATCTGGGCCATCTGCAGTTCGTACTCGAAGTCGCTCACCGCCCGCAGGCCCTTGCAGATGATGCCGATGCCCCGGGCGTTGCAGAAGTCGACCAGGAGGCCTTCGAAACGGTCGACCTCGAGGTTGGGAACGTCGCCGGCGACGGCGCGGATGAGCTCGAGCCGTTCGTCGACGCTGAACAGGCCCTGCTTGTTGGGATTCTCGAGGACGGCGACCACGACGCGGTCGAAGCGTGCGCACGCGCGCCGGACGATGTCGAGATGACCGAGGGTGACGGGATCGAAGCTGCCGGGCACGACCACCGACACCGTCATGGGTCACTCCTGGACTCGCTCGGGCGGGGCAGTTCGGCGCGATGGAGCGCGGTGTCACCGTAGCGGCGGGGCGATCCCGGCAGCAGCGCATCGGGCCACGGCGGGTTGCCGTCGCGGGCGGCGCGTTCGATGACGACGGCCGCTCCGGGCGCCAGCTGGGCGACGAGTGCCTCGAGGACGGCACCCAGTTCGGCGGCGGGGAGGCGGTACGGCGGGTCGGCGAGGACGAGGTCGAACGGCGACCCGGGCAGTGGTGACGCGAGCGCTTTGGCCGCGTCCATCACGACGACCTCGGTCCCGGGCAGGTCGACGGTGTCGATGTTGCGCCGGAGGGCGCCGACGGCGGGCTGGGCCCGCTCCACGAAGGTCACGGCGGCCGCGCCGCGCGACAGCGCCTCGAGACCGAGCCCTCCGGAACCGGCGTACAGATCCAGCACCCTGGCACCCGGCAGCAGCGGCTGCAGCGACGAGAACAGCGCCTCCTTCACCCGGTCGGTCGTGGGGCGCACGTCGAAGCCCTTCGGCGCGACCAGGCGCCGACCGCGGGCAGCTCCCGCGACGATGCGCATCAGGCCGGCGCGCCGGACAGCGGCCTGGCGTCGGGCTGGACCCGGTCGATCACGAACGCGAGCGTGCGTGCCTCGTCACGCCAGGCGTCGTAGCGCCCGGAACGCCCGGCATGACCCGCGCCCAGCTCGGTGCGCAGCAGGATCGGGCCGCCGCCGGTCGCCGTCGCACGGAGCTTGGCGACCCACTTCGCCGGCTCCCAGTACTGCACCCGCGGATCGTTGAGCCCGGCCGTGACGAACATCGCGGGGTAGTCGGCCGCCCGGACGTTGTCGTAGGGCGAGTAGCTGCGCATGACCTCGTGATAGTCGGGGTCCTCGGGATTGCCCCACTCGTCGTACTCGATGACGGTCAGCGGGATCGACGCATCCGACATGGTGTTCACGACGTCGACGAAGGGCACCTCGGCGACGGCCGCAGCGGCGACGTCGGGACGCAGGTTGAGCGCCGCGCCGATCAGCAGCCCGCCGGCTGAGCCGCCACGCACGGCCAGCCGGTCACGGGCGGTGATCGACTGTTCGACGAGGTGGTCGGCGCACGCGACGAAGTCCGAGAAGGTGTTGGGCTTGGCGAGGAACTTGCCGTCCTCGTACCAGCGGCGTCCCATCTCACCCCCGCCGCGGACGTGCGCGATCGCGAACACGAAGCCGCGGTCGAGCAGCGACAGCCGCACCGGCGAGAAGCTCGGATCGATCGAGATCTCGTACGAGCCGTAGCCGTACAACAGGCACGGCGCCGTCCCGTCGAGCGCCGTGTCCACACGACGTACGCAGCTGATCGGGACCCGCGTCCCGTCGCTCGCCGTCGCCCATTCGCGCCAGGACACGTACTGCTCGCGGTCATAGCCGCCACGCACCGGCTGCTGCTTCAGCACCGTGCGCGCGCCCGTGTCGAGGTCGACGTCGATCACCTGTGTCGGCGTGGTGAGCGAGGTGTAGACCAGCCGCAGCACGCGCGTGTCGAAGCTCGGGTTGGGACCGGTGCCGGCGGTGTAGACCTCCTCGTCCATCGCGAGCACCCCGCCCTGGCCCGTGGCGGGGTCGACGACACGCACTTGCGTCCGCGCCTCGGTGCGCTCGTGCAGGACCAGATGCGTCGCGAAGGCGTCGACGCCCTCGAGGCGCACGCCGGGACGATGGCCGACGAGGTCGCGCCAGTGCGCACGGCCCGGCGTGGAGACGGGCGCGGTGACGAGCTTGAAGTCCTCGGCGCCGTCGGCGTTGGTGACGATCAGCAAGTCCTCGCCACGGTGGTCGAGGTCGTACTCGACGCCGTGCTCGCGGGCCGCGACCAGCTGTGGCGCCGCCTGCGGGTCGTCGGCATCCAGCAGGTACCACTCGCTGGTGACCTTGCTGCCGACCGAGATGGCCAGGTACTGCTCCGAGCGCATCCGTCCGACCCCGCACCAGAACCGCTCGTCGTCCTCGCGGTGGACCACCTCGTCGGTCGCGGGGTCGGTTCCGAGCCGGTGACGGCGGACCTGATGGGGTCGCCAGGCCTCGTCGGGGACGGTGTAGAGGAACGTTTCGCCGTCACCGAACCAGGCCAGCGAGTACGCCGCCCCCACGATGCGGTCGGGCAACAGCTCCCCGGTGCTCAGGTCGCGGACGCGGATCGTGAACCGTTCGGAGCCGTCGGTGTCGACCAGTTCGGCAGCCAGGCGATGGTCGGGGCTGACGGCATAGCCGCCGAGCCGGAAGAAGTCGTGTTCGGCCGCCTCGACGTTCTCGTCGAGCAGGACGACCTCGTCCGCGGGTGGCGCCTCGGGATCGACGGGCCGCCGCAGTTCGTCGGGCAGCGCCCGGACGTCGTCGACGCCGACCGGCGCCGGACGGCGGCAGTGGATGCCGTACTGCTGACCCTCCACCGTGCGCCGGTAGTACAACCACCCGCCGTCGAGGCTCGGTGTCGACGCGTCGGTCTCCTGCACCCGACTCTTGATCTCCCCGAACAGCTGCTCGATCAGGGGTTGCAGCGGGGCGAGGTGCGCGTCGGTCCAGGCGTTCTCGGCCTCGAGGTGCGCGCGCACCGCCGGGTCCTCGCGGTCGCGCAACCAGTACCAGGGGTCGTCGATGACCTGGCCATGCCGCTGGTGCTGGTACGGGCGGCGTTCGGCGACGGGTGGCGCGGACGACTCGGACACGCGGCGGACACCTCGGGGACGACGGCAGGGGCGCGTGAGCGTAATTGCTCCGCCGCCGGTTCCCGGTGCACACACGACGGCGGCGGCGCTGTACGCGCCGCCGCCGTCATGGGTGTCACCGGATGTCAGCGGTAGCCGAGCTTGCGGGAGCAGGCCGGCCATGCGCCCCAACCCTGGATCGCGAGCAGGCGCTCACCACGGTTGATCTGTTCCGCACGGCTGTGGTGGTGCGGGTAGCCGCTGCCACCGACCGCACGCCACGACGACAGCGTGAACTGCAGGCCGCCGTAGTAGCCGTTGCCGGTGTTGATGCTCCAGTTGCCGCCGGACTCGCACTGGGCGAGACGGTCCCACATGGCGTCGCGCTCGTTGCGCGCGGCCTGGATGCGGGCCTCCTCCTCGGCCTTCTGCTGGGCGGCGCGCTCGGCGGCGAGCCGCTCCTGCCGTTCGCGCTCGAGCTGCTGACGCTCGGCCAGCGGGGCGATCTCGACGCGGTCGACCAGGTCGAGTGCGCGGGCCACGAAGTAGGCGACCTGCCAGCGGAGCACCTGGCCGGTCGGGCAGAAGCCACTGACGGGTGCGGTGCAGCCGGCGGCGATTCCGGCTTCGGCGAGGGCGTGGATCGCTTCCTCGTGGACGCCGCCACCATCGTCGAAGTGACGCGCGTCGGTCGCGGGGACCTCGAAGCCGTTCGCGAGCATCGTCGCCAGTGCCGCACGACTGATCGGCTCGTCGGGGCAGAAGCGCGCCGTGTCACAGCCGTTGACGACGCCGGCCGCCTCGAGTGCGGCGATGCCGTCGGCGTGGGGGTGGTCGACGGCGTCGGTGAACGGCGTGTCCGCCGGGGCGGGCAACTCCAGCGCGGCCGCGAGGATGCTGGCCATCTGCCCGCGGGTCAGCTCGTGCTCGGGATTGAAGTGACCGTTGCGGTCACCCTGGACGATCCCGCGCTGGGCGAGCGCGTCGACGGCGTCGGCGTAGCCGCGACCGCTGGTGTCGGAGAACTCCGCGGCCTCGGCCGACGGTGTCGCGGTGAAGGCGGTCGTGGCAACCAGGGCGGCAGCCAGGGCGAGGGTGAAGGTGAAGCGGGCGCAGCGAAGCAGCACGGAGCGATCTCCGGGTCGGGGAAGCCGAGCGTTGGGTCGGCGCGAGCGGCGCTACGGGCCCGGGACGCTGGTGCTCGTCCCGGCGGCGCGGCGGCAAACCGTGGACCGGCGGCGCGGCGAACGCAACCGCCTCGCCCGCCGGGGGTGCGGATCCGGCAGGCGCTTGTGCGTTTGTGCGTTCGTCGCGTCGGCAACCCCACCATCTGCACGATCGGCCCCGTACGCCCGTCTGGTCGCACACATCCGGACCGGGACTAGGCCGGTCGAAGCCACCATTCGGGCCCCGTACGAACGGGCAAGCAGCCGCTCCCGGATACCAACCGTCATCCGCGCGCCGTGCGCACGATTCTGGTTCAGTGCGTGCGCGTGGGTGCCGACGCGTACGCGTCGAGGCTCGACGGGTTGGCCATCGCGCCGGGGTTGGCGACCTGCTCCAACGGCTCGCCCTCGAGCAACCGCTTGACCGGCACCTCCATCTTCTTGCCCGAGATGGTGCGCGGCACCGCAGGCACGGCGTGGACCTCGTCGGGGACGTGACGTGGTGACAGGCCCGCACGGATCGCCGCGGTCAGCCGCGCCCGCAGTTCGTCGTCGAGTTCGGTGCCTGGCGTGGTCACGACGAACAGCACCAGCCGGTCCGGGCGACCGGCACGGGCGTCGAGGTGGACGACGAGGGAGTCCGCCACGCCCTCGACGTCCTCGACCACGGCATAGAACTCGGCCGTGCCCATGCGTACCCCGCCGCGGTTGAGCGTCGCGTCGGAGCGCCCCGTGATGATGCACGTCCCCCGCTCGGTGATCTCGAGCCAGTCCCCGTGACGCCAGACCCCCGGGAAGTCGTCGAAGTAGGCCTCGCGGTAGCGCCGACCGTCCGGGTCGCCCCAGAACCCGACCGGCATCGACGGCATGGGCCGGGTGATGACCAGTTCACCGCGCTGACCGATCACGGGCCGCCCATCGGGATCGAACGCCTCCACGCGCGCACCGAGGCAGCGGCACGGGATCTCGCCGGCGTGGACGGGCAGGAGCGGCGCGGCGGCGACGAACGCCGTGCAGACGTCGGTCCCACCGGAGGCGGAGACGACCTGGACATGCGCGCCGACGGCGTCGCGCACCCACCCGAAGCCCTCGGGCGGCAGCGGCGAGCCCGTGGATCCGATCTGCCGCAGGTGCGTCAGGTCGAACCGCTCACCCGGGCGCAGCCCGGTCTTGCGGCAGGCCATCAGGAACGGGGCTCCGACGCCGAACACGTCGACGCCGGTCTCGGCGGCCAACCGCCACAACGTCGACGGGTCCGGGTGGGCCGGATCCCCGTCGAAGAGGACGACGGTGGCACCGACCGCGAGTCCGGAGACGAGGTAGTTCCACATCATCCAGCCCGTGGTGGTGAACCACGTGAACACCGATGTCTCGTCGAGATCGTGATGCAGCCCCAGGATCTTGACGTGCTCGAGCAGAATGCCGCCGTGGCCGTGCACGATGGGCTTGGGCAGCCCCGTCGTCCCCGAGCTGTAGAGCACGTACAGCGGGTGGTCGAAGGGCACCGCCTGCGTCACCGGCTCCTCGGCAACGGTGTCCATGAAGGTCGCCCAGGACCGCGCGCCCGGGAAGGCGTCCACGTCCGGCTCGGTCTCGAGGTAGGGCAGCACGACGGTGGCCCGCAGGCTCGGCAGGGCGTCGCGGATCGCCGCCACCTCGTCGACGCGCGACACGACACGGTCGCCGTAGCGGTAGCCGTCGACGGCGAACAGGACCTTCGGCTCGATCTGGCGGACGCGGTCCACGACGGCCTTGACCCCGAACTCGGGGGCGCACGAGGACCAGATGGCGCCGATCGAGGCGCAGGCGAGGAAGGCCACGATGGTCTCGGGCAGGTTGGGCAGGTAGCCGACGACCCGGTCACCGGTGCCGACGCCCAGGGCGCGGAGCCCGGCGGTCGCTCGTGCGACCTGGTCGCGGAGCCCCTCGCGGGTCAGGACCACGTCGTCGCGGGTCTGCGACCGGGCGACGACGGCGGGCCGGTCACCCCGCCAGCGCAGCACCTGCTCGGCGTAGTTCAGGCGGGCGCCGGGCAGCCAGATGGCGCCGGGCATGCGGTCGTCGGCGAGGATCCGCTCGTAGGGCGCGGCGAGGGGCAGGTCGAACCACGCCACGATCGCGGCCCAGAAGTCCTCGAGGTCGTCGACCGACCAGCGCCAGACGTCGTCGTAGGTGGGCAGCTCGAGCCCGCGGGTCCGCTCGACCCACTGCACGAAGCGGCCGAGGTTGGTGCGGTCGCGCGCGTCCGCCGACGGCTCCCACAGCAACGTCCCGAGTTCGACCTCGCCCACGCTTGCCCTCCTCCCAGGCGCTCCACGCCAACGCTAGTGCGGGCGGTTCCGCGACCCGGCCCCGCCGGCGCGACGGTGCTTCGTGGTCGTCGTCCCCGCGCGTCAGCCGGTCTCGAGCGCCGCGAACGCCCCGAGTTCGTCCGACGCGTCGACCTCGACCACCTCGACACCGCGCCCTTCGAACCGGCGGGCCACCTCGGCCCGCAACGGCCGGTGCTCGGGCGTCTCGAGGTCGGGATCGGCCGCCACGATCGCGCGGGCACGCCGGCGTGTCTCCTCGATCAGCGGCTGGTCGGTGCGCAGGTTCGCCAGCTTGATGTCGGACTTCGCGCCCGACTGGGTACGGCCGAACAACATGCCGGTCCCCCGCAGTTCGAGGTCCTTCTCGGCGAGCGCGAAGCCATCGGTGGTGGCGGCGACGGCCTGCAGACGCTCGAGGGTGCCGTCCGGCAGCTCACCGCCGGACCAGCCGGCGAACAGCACGCAGTAGCTGGTGCCGCCTCCCCGACCGACCCGGCCGCGCAGCTGGTGCAGCTGACTGATGCCGAACCGCTCGGCGTCCTCGATCACCATGATGGTCGCCTCGGGCACGTCGACGCCGACCTCGATCACCGTGGTGGCCACCAGGACCTGGGCCTCGCCGGTCCGGAAGCGGGTCATCGCCGCATCCTTGGCGTCGGGCCGCATGCGGCCGTGGATGAGCTCGACGGTCAGGTCGGGGAAGACGTCGGCGGCCAGCCGCGCGTGCTCGGAGGTCACGTTCCTGGCCGGGAGCTCCCCCTCCTCCACCAGTGGGCACACGACGTAGGCGCGGCGGCCGGCGGCGGCTTCGTCGCGGATGAACGCGTACAGCTTGTCGCGGCGCCCCACCTGGTCCGGGGTGATGAGCTGGGTGGTGATCGGCTCACGCCCGGGCGGCAGTTCGTCGAGCACGGTCACGTCGAGGTCGCCGTACCAGGTGAGCGCGAGCGAGCGTGGGATCGGGGTCGCGGTCATGACCAGCACGTCCGGCATGATCTCGGGCGCATCGGGATCCAGGCGCGGGCCGCCCGCCTTCTCCTTGAGCCGGACCCGTTGAGCGACGCCGAAGCGGTGCTGTTCATCGATGACCACGACGCCGAGGTCGGCGAACCTCACCCCCTCTTCCAAGAGCGCGTGCGTCCCGACGAGGATGTCGAGCTCACCGGTCATCAGCTCCGACAGCAGCCGCCGCCTGACCTTGGTCGGCGTGGACGAGGTCAGCAGCTCGACCCGCACACCGTCGAGGACGTTGACGCCCAATGGGGCCAACAACGTGGTGAGCGTGCGGAAGTGCTGCTCGGCCAGCACCTCGGTCGGGACCATGAACGCGGCCTGGCGGCCGTGGTCCACCGCATTGAGCAGGGTCCAGACCGCCACCACGGTCTTGCCCGAGCCGACGTCGCCCTGCAGCAGGCGGTGCATCGGTCGCCGGCCGCCCAGGTCCTGGGCGAGCTCGACGAAGGCGCGCTGCTGCGCGCCGGTCGGTGGAAACGGCAGCGCGTCGAGGAACGCCTGGGCGCGCCCGTCGGGCACCGGGGCGTTGTCGAGCCCCATGACCTCGGCCTCGAGCTGTGCCCGTCGGCGCTGCACACCGAGCTGCAGGGTGAACAGTTCGTCGAACACCAGTCGCCGTCGCGCCGCCCGCCGGGTCTCGTGATCGGGTGGCAGGTGGATGCCACGCAACGCGGCATCGAAGCTCAGCAGGTCGAGCTCGTCGAGCAGCGACTCGGGCAGCCAGTCCGGCAACTCGGGCAGCTGCTCGAGGGCGGCTTCGACCAGGTTGGCCAGCTTGAACGAAGGCCACGCCTCCGTGGCCGGATAGACCGCAAGGAGGCGCTGATGACGCAGGCGCTCGGCCGCGGCGTCGGGGTCGATCCCTGCGGCGACCCGGCCGATGACCTCGACGTCGGGGCTGGCCAGTTGCAGGTCGTTGCGGAAACGCTTCACCTTGCCGCTGAAGGCGGCCACGGTGCCAGGCGCGAGCTGATTGGCGCGCCAGGACTGGTTGAAGAACGTCACCACGAAGACCCGGCCGCTGGCCTGGCGCACCTGCCCCTCGGCGATGTCCAACGGTCGTCGCTGCCCGCGCTTGGGCACGCGACGGCGGTTCCAGCCCAGTACCTCGCCGATCAGCGTGGCCGGTTCGTCGGTGCGCACCTCGGACAGGTCGAGCACCTCGCCGGCGTCCTGGTAGCGGCGCGGGTAGTGCTCGAGCAGATCGCGGATGGTGATGATGCCGAACGCCTCGGCCAGCGCGTCGCGGGCCTTCGGCCCCACGCCGTCGAGCGCGTCGACGCGGTCCTCGAGGGAGCGGAGCGGACTCACTCGACGCCGACCCAGAAGAGCGCGGGCCGCTGGCCGGCGTCCACCACCTCGACCTCGCCGCCGGCGAGCTCGTGCACCACACCGACGGCGCCGTCACGGCTGATCTCGTCCACCTCGGCACCGACGAGCAGGGTGACCAGTTCCGCGTCGGCGACGCCCAGCGAGGAGCAGACGGCCTCGAGCGCGAGCACGGCGTCCTCGCAGGCGCGCACGACCCGGCCCTCGACGACCGCCAGCAGCTGCCCCCGCCGTACGCGCCCCACGGGGGTCTCGGCGTCGCGGACCGCCGCGACCACCTCGCCGGCACGCACGGCCTCGGCGGCCGCGGTGACGTCGGCCAGCACCCGGTGTGCCGGCGCCTGCGGATCCAGCACGGCGAGGGCGGCCAGCACCGCAGGCGGCGACGAAGCGGCCGCGACGACGTCCAGGGGGCGTCCGCCCTCGGCCGACGACACGGCGACCGCCTGCTGGGCCGCCGCGATCCCGTTGCGGTGCCCGGGCAACAGCAGGATGCGCTCCGCGACGACCGAACCGACGGCGTTGAGCAGGTCGGCGACCGAGGGCAACGCCCCCGATCGGCCCGAGACGACGGCGGCTCCGGCCTGTTCCGCGAGTGCGGTCAGCCCGTCGCCGTGGAGCACGGCGACGGCACCGACGGTCTGCGGCGGGCGCGCCGCCCGGTTCGCCGCGATCTGATCCGCGAAGTGGGTCACCTCGATGTCGCTCGGCGTGCCGAACCGCAGTCCTTCCTCGACGGCCGCGCCCACGTCATCGGTGTGGACGTGGACGTTGAGCAGGCCGCCGGCGGCCACGACCACCACCGAGTCGCCGAGCACCTCGAGCCGACGTCGCAGCGGCGCCGCGTCGGCGTCGTCGGCGTCGAGGAGGTACTGCACCTCGAACCGGTGGCTGAGCGGCCCATCGCACACCTCGGCCATGCGCGTCCGCGGGGCTTCCTCGACGACCGGCGGGTCCTCGCCGGTGAGATGGCCGTGCACGGCCGCGAGCAACACCTCGAAGCCCCGGGCGCCGGCATCGACGACACCCGCCTGCCGCAGCACCGGCAGCTGATCGCGGGTGCGTTCGACGGCGGCCCGGGCCTCGGCCACCACGCGAGCCGAAGTGGCGACCAGGTCCTCGCCGGCCGCGACCGCGGCACGGGCTTCGTCGGCTGCGCACCCGATGACCGTGAGGATGGTGCCCTCGACCGGGTCGGCCACCGCCTCGTAGGCGAGCTCACGGGCGCGCTGGAGGGCACGTGCGTACACCTCCGCGTCGACGGCACGCTCGCCGCTGACGACCTCGACGACCGCGCGGACGACCTGGCTGAGGATCACGCCCGAGTTCCCCCGGGCGCCGCGTACCGCGCCTCGGATCACCGCCGCGGCCCGCGCATCGGCCGCCGCGTCCGCGACGGTGCGCAACGCCTCGAGCCCGGCGCGGACCGTCAGCGTCATGTTCGTGCCGGTGTCGCCATCGGGCACCGGGAAGACGTTGAGGTCGTCGATGGCGCCGCGCCGTGCCGCGAGTGCCGCGTGCACCCGCTCCAGCAGTGCCGGCAGCTCCGCCGCGGCCAGGGGCGCTCCCCCGCGCTCCGCCACGCCACGTCCTTCCCGCCGTCGTCCGAGACGCACGGGAACCGAGGCTAACGGGTGCGGGGTCACGCTCGCGCGTGCCAGGGCCGGCTGGTAGGCTCCTGCGGTCGCCCTGTCGGGTCGACACGAGACCGTTCGCGTGTGGCGCGTAGCGCGCCGAGCACGAGGACGGTCTTCTCCGGTCCCCCGGACTCATCCCGGTCGCGCCCCTGCGTGGCGCACGTTCCGGGTCCGCGCATCGAGAAGGACTTCCATCATGGCCTCCGTCTGCAGCTACTGCGGCAAGAAGCCCTGGTTCGGCAAGCAGGTCAGCCACTCGCACCGTCGCTCGAGCAAGCGGTGGAGCCCCAACATCCAGCGGGTGAAGGCGTTCGTGGGCGGTCGCACCGTCAAGGTCGACGTCTGCACGGGCTGCCTCAAGGCCGGCAAGGTCACGCGTCCGCCGGTCAAGACGCCCAGCTGACGCCAACGCGGGGCTGACGCCCGCACCAACGCAACGAACGCCGCGTCGACGTGCTCGACGCGGCGTTTCGTCGTGTTCCGCCCCCGAGCGGCCCGCCGTTTTCCCCGCCCCGCGAGGACGCCGGCCGGTAGGGTGCGTCAGCGGTGCGAGCGAAACGGGAGCGCGCGTGGTGGACGTCTCGGCCTACATCCTCATCCAGACCGAACTGGGCAAGGCGGCGGCGGTCGCGCGCGCCGTCGCGGAACTACCCGGCGTCACCGAAGCTGCCGACGTCACCGGCCCCTACGACGTGATCGTCAAGGCGTCGGCCGGCAACGTCGACGAACTCGGCCGCATGGTGGTCTCGCGGATCCAGGGCATCGACGGCATCACGCGCACGCTGACCTGCCCGATCGTCAACCTCTAGGCACGGGCTGCCACGTGGTGGCGGCAACGAACTGGGGGCGCCGGGACGGGGCGGCGAACGGTTCCTCGACGCCGTTGTCGACCGAGTTGTAGACCAGGAACACGTTGCTGCGCGGGTAGGGCGTCTGGTTCTCCGACGAGGCATGCATGAGGTTGCAGTCGAAGAACACCACCGACCCGGCCCGTCCGGTGAGCTGACGGATTTCGCGGCCCTGGCCGACGATGAGCTCGTGCAGGCTGTCGTGGTCGGGTGTGCCGACCTCCTGCTTCTTCAGCGACGCCTTGTAGTGGTCCTCGGGCGTGGCACCGACGGTCGTGACGAACGTCCGGTGGGAGCCGGGGACGACCATCAACGGGCCGTTGTGCGGGTAGTTGTCGGTCAAGGTGACCGACGCCGACAGGCACCGCATGCGTGGCATGCCGTCCTCGGCGTGCCAGGTCTCGAAGTCGGAGTGCCACCAGAAGCCCTTGCCGACGAAGCCCGGTTTGACGTTCACGCGGCTCTGGTGGATGTAGACCTCCGAACCGAGCAACTGACGCGCCACGTCGGCGACCCGGGGGTCGGCCGACAGGCGCCCGAACAGCGCATCGGACGCGTGGACCTCGAAGATCGAGCGGACCTGGTCGGATTCGAGCTCGGTGATGGTGCGTTCGTCGGCGCGGACGGCCGGGTCGGCCGCGAGCTCGTCGAGGCGGCCCCGGAATCCGGCGATCTCGTCCGCGGAGAACACCTCCGGCAGAACCAGGTAACCGTTCTGCTCGAAGGCGTCCAGCGCCGCCTGGTCCAACGGGCCGTCGTCGACCCCGCCACGGGTGGTGGGCTCGGAGCGCTCCAGCAGTTGGGGCGTGTCGCTGACCCGGGTCGGGTAGTGATCCACGCGCAGTGCGTCGGTCCGGTCGCGGGTTGTCTCGGTCCTAGCCATGAACGACCCCCCTGGTCTGGTCGTCGGTTTCGTACGTCGGCGGGGCGGTCTCGACCGCCTCCGCGGGCGGGTAGGCGCCGTCCGGTCCGTGCACCTCGCGGCCGGTCAGCGCCGGCGTGAACACGCACACCATGCGCAGGTCCGTCTCGGCGTGCAGCGAGTGCCGCTCGTGGCCGTCCAGCACGTAGAGCGTCCCGGGCGCGATCGCATGCTCCTCCCCCGTCTCGAGATTGGTCAGCGATCCGGTGCCCGCGATGCAGTAGACGGATTCCCGGTGGTGGCGGTAGTGCATCTCGGTCGTGGTGCCGGCGTGCAGAACGGTGTCGTTGAGCGAGTAGCCCAGGCCGTCCTGCGCGAGCAGGAAGCGGCGACTGGACCAGGTCTCGGCGGTGACGTCGCGGTCGGTGCCGACCAGGTCACCGAGGCTGCGGACGATCATGGGAAGCCTTTCGGTTCAGGCGGGCTGGGGGGCCAGCGGGACGGCCGCGGTGGCGGGGACCGCATCGACCACGGCACGGACCAACAACTCGAGGCCCTCGTCGAGCTCCTCGTCGCTGATGGTCAGCGCCGGCAGCAACTTCACGACCTCGTCGCGCGGACCGGAGGTCTCGACGATCAGCCCGAGCGCGAACGCCGCGGCACAGATGTCGGCGGCGAATCCCTCGGCGCACGCGAGGCCCTGGACCATGCCACGTCCCCGGCGTTCCGCCTGCAGGACCGGATGGGCCGCGGCGAGCCGGTCCAGGGTCTGCGCGATGACGCCGGCCTTGCGTTCGACGTCGCGGGCGAGCCGGTCGTCCTCCCAGAACCGCAGGGCCTCGGTCGCGGTGACGAAGGCCGGGTTGTGGCCACGGAAGGTGCCGTTGTGTTCGCCCGGGTCCCACACGTCGAGTTCGGCGCGGAAGATCGTCAGTGCCAGTGGCAGCCCGAAGCCGGACAGCGACTTGGACAGCGTCACGATGTCGGGCTGGATGCCGGCCGGCTCGAAGCTGAAGAACGTGCCGGTCCGGCCGCAGCCGGCCTGGATGTCGTCCACGATCAGCAGCACGTCGTGACGGCGGCAGACCTTCTCGAGGTCCTGCAACCACTGCATGGAGGCCGTGTTGAGGCCACCCTCGGCCTGGACGGTCTCGACGATCACGGCGGCCGGCAGGTCGAGGCCGCTACCGCTGTCGCGCAGCAGCGAGTCGAGGTAGCCGACGGTGTCGACGTCGGCGCCGAAGTAGCCGTCGTAGGGCAGGTTGGTGCCGGCACCCAGCATGATGCCGGCGCCGCCGCGCTTGCCCGCGTTCCCCGAGACCGCCAGCGAGCCGACGGTCATGCCGTGGAAGGCGTTGGTGAACCCGATGACGCGGTCACGGCCGGTCACCTTGCGCGCCAGCTTCATGGCCGCTTCGACGGCGTTGGTCCCCGTCGGGCCCGGGAACTGCACCTTCCAGTCGCCCATGCCGCGAGGCGCGAGGACCACCTCGTTGAAGCGCGCGAGAAACCGTTCCTTCGCCGGCGTGTAGGTGTCCAGCGAATGGACGACGTGGTCGCCGAGCAGGTAGTCGACGACCGCCTGCTGCATGGCGGGATCGTTGTGGCCGTAGTTGAGGGCGCCGGCGCCGGAGAAGAAGTCGAGGTAGCGGCGCCCGTCGACGTCCCACACCTGCGAACCGCGGGCCCGTTCGAAGGTCGCGGGCCAGTTGCGGCAGTAGGAGCGGACCTGTGACTCGTGCTGATCGATGATCGCGTTCACGGGGTTCCTTGGGTGTCGGTGTGGTCGAGGGCAGTCGGTGGTCGGCGCCCGGCTCGTGCCTGCACGCGTCACGACCACCGGCGGACCGGCGGACGACGACGACGCGCCGCTCAGTCCGGCGGCAGCGGCCCGATGCGGAGGGCGATCTCGGGCTCGTGCGCGCCCACCTCGGCGGGAAACACCTCGGCGGGGAAGCGTTCGCGCTCCTCGCAGCGGACGCCGAGGTGGCGCGCGGTGCCACGGAAGAGGGCGAGCGAGGCGGCGTTGGAGGGGGTGACCGTGGCGGTCAACCAGGTGGCGCCGCGGTTGCCGGGCCGGGCCAGGAAGGCCAGCAGCAGGCGGCGGCCGAGGCCGCTCCCGCGTTGGCTGGGCGCGACCGCGACCTGCCAGACGAACGCGCAGTCGGGATCGTTGGGCGGCCGGTGACCACCGACGAACCCGATCGGCTCGGTGCCCGCGCTCGCGACGACCGTCGAGTCGGCGAAGTCGGTGCACCACAGCAGGTAGGCGTACGGGGAGTTCAGGTCCAGCGAACCGCTGTCACGCGCCAATCGCCACAGGTCCGCAGCGTCGTCGGCTGCGGGAGCGCGGAACGTGATCAGGTCGACCATGACAACCGCTGGTCTGACCGCGACGCCGTGCTTCGCACGCGTGTCCCGGCCGGGGCCGTCGGGCTGACCCCGCCAGCGTGGACTCACCTCCAGGTGTTCTCGCCAGTCGCACCGGTCGCGGGCGGAGGCCCGGCGCCTCGGTACGCGGCCACCGTACGCGGGTACCCCCCGGGGCCCGCAAGCTCCAGGACCCCACCTCGCGGACGGGCACGGCGCTTGCATCTGCCCGCTGGCTCCACTATTCGCGCGGGCGTAGCGTTCGCTTCGTCACGCGTCGGTGGCCAACGCGAGGTCGAGAAGGCGGTCGACCAGTTCCGGGTAGCGGACACCCTCGGCGTCCCACAGGCGTGGGAACATCGAGTTCGGCGTGAAGCCGGGGATGGTGTTGATCTCGTTGACGAGCAGTTGCGCGTCCTCGGTGAGGAAGAAGTCGACCCGCGCCATGCCCCGACACCCGATCGCCCGGTACGCCTCGCGCGCGAGGTGGTCGATGCGCTCGGCGACGTCGTCGGCGACCTCGGCCGGCACGACCAGTTCGGACTCGACGAGGTACTTCGCCTCGAAGTCGTAGAAGTCGTGGGACGGCCGGATCTCGCCCGGTGCCGTCACCGCGATGTCCTCGTTGCCGAGAACGCCCACCTCGAGCTCGCGGGGGGCGGCGAAGCCCTGCTCGACGATCGCCACGTCGTCGTAGCCGTACGCCTCGACGAGCGCGGCGCCGAGCTCGTGGCGCTCCCCGACGCGCCCGATGCCGATCGAGGACCCCTGGCGTGCCGGCTTGACGAACCAGGGATAGGGCAGGCGGTCCTCGAGGGTCGCCGCGACCAGTTCGGGGTCGGCATCCCAGCGGCGGCGGTGCACGGTCGCGTACGGCCCCTGCGGCAACCCGCGGGCCGCGAACGCCGCCTTCATCGCCCCCTTGTCGATCCCGATCGAGGACGCCGTGACGTCGGCTCCGACGTAGGGCACGCCCACCGTCGCCAGCAGCCCCTGCACCGTGCCGTCCTCACCCCAGGGTCCGTGCAGGACGGGGAAGGCGACGTCGATGCGTCCGACCACGCGCGCGGATTCGCCGTCCTCGTCGACCTGGATCAGGCGCGCGCCGTCCTTGCCGCCGACCAGCGCCACCGTCGGGCCCGCGTCGGCGACCTCGGGCAGTGGCCGGCCCGCCGCGGACTCGATGACGCCGTCGGTGAGCGTCCACCGTCCCTCCCGGGTGATGCCGACCGGCACCACCTCGTAGCGCGAGCGGTCGATGACGGCCAGCACGGAGCGTGCCGACAGGCACGACACCTCGTGTTCCGAGGAACGGCCGCCGTACAGCAGCAGGACGCGCTTCATCGGGGGGCTCCTGACTTCTCGGTGGCCTCGTGCGAGACCGGTTGCTCCCGCGCCTCAGCGCGGGGGGTGGATGGCCGACAACGCCTGGCGGACGTCCGCCCGCAGGTCCTCCTCGTCCTCGATCCCGATCGCGAGTCGGATCGTTCCAGGGCCGAGACCCGCGGCGGCGAGCGACGCGTCGTCGAGCTGACGGTGACTGGTGGAGGCCGGGTGCAACACCAGCGAGTGGGTGCCGCCGAGGGAAGCGGCGCGGGCGAACACCTCGCAGGCATCGGCGAAGCGCTCGGCGGCGTTGCGGTCGGGCAGGTCGAACGACAGCACGCCGCCGAACCCCCGCCCGCCGAACAGCTCTGCGGCGAGCGCGTGTTGCGGATGGTCCTCGAGCCCGGGATAGCGCACGACCTCCACGGCCCCGGAGTCGACGAGCGCGTGGGCGACGGCCGACGCGTTGGCACTGGCAGCGCGCATCCGCAACGGCAGGGTCTGCGCGCCGCGCACCACCAGCCACGACTCGAACGGCCCCAGCGAACCACCGAGTTCGAAGGTGTGCTCCCGCACGGCGGCCACGACGGCCTCGTCAGCCGCGACCACCCCGGCGACGACGTCACCGTGCCCGGCGAGGTACTTCGTCGCCGACTCGACGACCGCCGTGGCGCCCAGCGCGTAGGGCCGGCACAGGTAGGGCGAGGCGAAGGTGTTGTCGACCACGAGGGCAACCCCGCGTTCGCGGCAGAGGGCCGCCATGCCGGCGACGTCGGCGACCGCCGTGGAAGGGTTGGCGATGGTCTCGACGTGGACCACCGTGTGCGACGCCTCCAGCGCATCCTCGAGCGCTTCGACGGTCAGCAGGTCGGCGTGGTCGACCTGCCACCCGGCCTCGTCGGTGAGACGGCGGAACAACGCCCAGGTACCGCCGTACAGCCGCGAGGTCGACAGGACCCGCCCCGCGCCGCGGAGCACCGAGAGCACCGCATGGATCGCGGCCGTCCCCGACGCCAGCGACCACGCGGCCGGCGCCTCGTGCAGCGACGCCACCAGGCCGTGCAACGTGGTGGCGGTGGGGTTGTCGTAGCGGCCGTAGACGTAGCCGGGGGCGGTATCGGTCAGCAGGTCACCGACCTCGGAGGAGGTCGGCATCGCCCAGGTCGCCGAGGGCCAGATCGCCGGACCGACCGGCTTCTGCGCCACCTCGGGCACGATCGCGGCGGCCTGGACCGCCCGCGTCGCGAAGCGTCCCCTCGGGCGGGGCAGAGACGGTTCCACGCGCGCGGACCAGACGTCGGAGGACGAATTCGCCGGCAGCCTAGCGAGGGCATCCGGAACGGTTCCGTCCGGTCCGTCCCACGTCGCTAGGGTGCGGCCGCACCGGGAGGAGCGGCGACCGGCCGCCCTCGACCAGGCAGGAGGAAGCCGCGTGGCCCAGATCGACTTCGATGGACGCGTCGCCATCGTCACCGGCGCCGGCGGCGGACTCGGACGCAGCCATGCCCTGCTGCTGGCCAGCCGTGGCGCGAAGGTGGTCGTCAACGACCTCGGCAGCAACCGCGCCGGCGAGGGCGGGGGCTCGGAGATGGCCGACGCGGTCGTCGCCGAGATCCGCGACGCGGGTGGCGAGGCGGTCGCCAACTACGACGGCGTCCACACCTGGCAGGGCGGCGAGGCGATCGTCGCGAGCGCCATCGACGCCTTCGGGCGCGTCGACGTCGTGGTCAACAACGCCGGCATCCTGCGCGACGTCTCGTTCGCCAAGCTCGAGGAAGCACAGCTCGACCTCGTGCTCAAGGTCCACCTCTACGGCGGCTTCCACGTCGCCCGTGCCGCCTGGCCACACCTGCGCGAGCAGGGGTACGGGCGCATCATCAACACCACGTCCGGTTCCGGCCTGTACGGCAACTTCGGCCAGGCCAACTACTCGGCGGCCAAGCTCGGCCTCGTCGGCCTGACCCGCACGCTCGCCCACGAGGGCGCCAAGTACGGCATCACCTCGAACGTGATCGCCCCGATCGCCGCGTCACGGATGACCGAGGACATCATGCCGCCGGAGCTGCTTGCGCGGCTCGAGCCGGACTACGTCTCCCCGCTGGTCGCCTACCTCGCCTCCGAGGCCTGCACCGACACCGGCCGGATCTACTCCGTCGGCGGCGGCTACATGGCGCGGGTCGCCATCCTCGAGGGCGAGGGCGCCACGTTCGACGGTGTGCCCAGCCCCGACGAGGTCGCGGACAAGTGGGAGGCGATCCAGCAGGTCGGACCCGGCTCGGCGGAGTTCACCCAGGGCGTCATGGAGCAGACCGGAAAGATCGTCCAGGCGCTCGGCATCTCGTTCGACTGAGCCGCCGTTCGAGCCCGGCTCACATGCCGTAGATCTCCGGCTTGGCCGAGCGCTGCAACAGCGCCTCGACCAGGTTGCCGGGATCGTGTCCGGCGTGGCAGACCGCGACCACGCCCTCCGTGATCGGCATCTCGACGCCGGCGCGTTCGGCCAGGCCGAGGATCGCTCGTGACGACTTGACGCCCTCGGCGACCATGTTCATCGAGGCGATCACGTCCTCGAGCGATTCCCCCTTGCCGAGCCGCTCGCCGACGGTGCGGTTGCGCGACTTCGGCGACGTGCAGGTGGCGACGAGATCGCCCACCCCCGCCAGCCCGGCGAACGTCAGGGCGTTGCCGCCGAGCGCCACGCCGAGGCGGACCATCTCGGCCAGGCCGCGGGTGATGACGGCGGCCATGGTGTTGTCGCCGAAGCCCATGCCGTGGGCCATCCCGGCCGCGAGCGCAACCACGTTCTTGACCGCGCCGCCGACCTCGACCCCGATCTTGTCCGGGTTGGTGTAGACCCGGAAGTAGGGCGCCATCACCGCCTGCTGCACCCGCTCGGCGCGCCGCTCGTCCGGGCTCGCGGCCACGGTGGCCGCCGGCAGACGTTGGGCGCACTCCTTCGCGAGGTTGGGCCCCGACACGACGACGACGCGGTCCGGATCGCAGTCCAGCGAGTCACGCACGACCTGGCTGGCGAACCGCAGCGACGCCACGTCCACGCCCTTGATCAGGCTCACCAGCGTGGCGTCCGAAGGGATGTACGCGCCCCAGTCGGCCAGCTGCTGCTCGATGCCGACCGACGGGACGGCGAGCACCACCACGTCGGCGTCGGCGAGTGCGGACGCGGGGTCGGAGGTGGCCTCGAGCCCGTCGGGCAGGCGCACGTCGGGCAGGTAGAGGTTGTTGGTGCGCTCCCGGGCGATCTCGCCGGCGACCGCGTCGCGGCGGGCCCAGATGGTCGTCGGCTCGCCGGCGTCCACACACATGATGCCGAACGCGGTTCCCCACGATCCGGCTCCCATGACCGCGACCTTGCCCACGAAACGTCTCTCCCGTCGTCGCGCCGGGTGGCCTCCGGCCGCGAGACCCTACCGGGCTAGGCTGCCGCGGATGTCGTCGAACACGGTCGCTCTCGTCCCGCTCCGCGCCCCCGGAGTGGGCAAGACGCGTCTCGCGGACGCGTTGTCGCCCGAACGTCGCGCTGCGCTCGCCGGCGCGATGCTCGCCGACGTGTGCGATGCACTGGCGGTGGCCGCCGTCGACGCCCTCGTCGTCGTGGCCGGTGGCGAGGCCGCCGCGGCGGCCGCCTGCGCGCTCGGGCTCGAGGTCGTGCTCGACCCTCCCGGCTGTGACGGCCTCGACGCGGCGCTGTGGGCGGCGCAACAGCGGGTTGGGCCGGTCGGTGCGCTGCTCGTGGTGACCGCCGACCTGCCGCGACTGGCGGCCGACGACGTCACGGCCGTGCTCGACACCGATGCCGAGGTGGTGGTCGCACCGACCGACGACGGCGGCACGGGCGGACTGCTCCGTCGCCCCGGCGACGTCATGCCCACCGCCTACGGTCCGCGCTCTGCACGTCGCCATCGCATCGAGGCAGCGGCCCGGGGGCTGCGTGTCGCCACCTGTCACCGGCCCGGGTTCGCCACGGACGTCGACACGCTCGGCGACCTCGCATCACTGCGCACCGGACCGCTCGGGCGGGCGACCACGGCGGTGCTGGAGCGCTGGACCTACCAGGACGCCGAGACCGGCTGAACCGGCGGTCGCGGCTATCCTCGCCGCTTCGAACCCGAGATCAGGAGCGTCCCGACATGCCCCAGGGCACGGTGCGGAACTACGACCCGGTGACCCGGACGGGCACGGTGCTCGACGACCGGCTGCGGGAACTGCCCTACGACCAGGCGACCTTCGATGCGTCGGGACTGATGGAGCTGCGGCTCGGTCAGCGCGTCCGGTTCGAACTCGAAGGCGACGAGGACGACCCGCGCGTCACCCGCCTCGGCATCGTCTCGATGTGACCCTGCCGCGGAGGCGTGCGCGTCACGCCTTCGCGGGGAGTTCGTCCAGCACGAGCGCGGTGCGGGCGAACAGCCCCTGGCCGTGGTCGACACCGTTCTGGTCGGACCACTCGCGGGTCTCGTCGAGCGCCGCGCGCATGGCCTGGACCGCCTCCGGCGCCGTGGCGCCGTGCTCGGCGAGGGCCGCTGAGGCCACCTTGTCGGGGTCGGTCTCGATCAGTTCGCGCACCAGGCGGTCGGGGTCTTTCTCGTCGCGCCAGGCCAGTGCACAGGCGGCCGTGAACGCCGGTGAGTCGAAGTCGCCGTCCGAGGCGATGACGGCGAGGTGCATCAGCGCCTTGGCCGAGAGCCGGTCCTCGTCGGCGACGGCGGCCACCAACGGCGCGTAGGGGCCGAGTTCGGTTTCGCCCACCAGCGGAGCGTGCAACTGCAGGTACTTGACCCGCACCGGCAGGTTCTGGTGCACCTCGAGGTCGTCCGGCGCGTCGCCTCCGTCCAGCCACTGCTTCAGCGGCTTCGCCTGCTCCCAGTACTCGGCCGGGCTGACCGACGCCCGCAGCGAGGCGGGTGCCGCCAGCGTCTTGGCCGGGTCCACGCTGTAGCTGACCAGGCCACGTCCGTACTCGTCGGCGTGCGCTTCGGCGTAGTCCCGGGACAGCCAGGCGCTGACGCGCTTGCCGTGCGCGAACGTGCCGGGCGCCGCGGCATCGAAGTCGCTGGGTGGGCCGAACAGCGTCGACAGGTCGGCGCGGGTACGCAGGCCGTCCTCCTCGATGAGGGGCAGCCGGCGGGTCGGGGTGAGGTGGAAGACGTCGACACGGGGCACGGAAACGGCGCTCCTGGCTGGGTCGGGTGGCGGGCGCCGAGGGTAGTCGCCCGTAGCATGCGTCCGTGCCCGACGACCTGCCACCCTCCGCCCTGCCGACGCCACCAGACGGCTTCTCGCTGCGGCGCGCCACCTGGGACGACCTGTTCACCGTCGCCGGGCTGTACGCGGCGTGCTCGTTGGCGCGGGTGGGTGCCGTCACGACCCGCCCCGGCGACCTGCGGGTGCGTTGGCTGGAGCTCGGAGGACCACAGGACGTGCTGCTGGTCGAGCACCCGGACGCGTCCCCCGCGCTGGTGGCGGCGCTGGAGTTCCAGGCCGACGTCGACCCGTGGACCGACGAGCTCGACCTGCATGTCGAGGGCAAGGTCCACCCCGCGTGGGAGGGGCACGGGCTGGCCACCTACCTCCTCGACCACGCCGAACGGCGGGCACGCCGCGAGGCATGGCTCGCGGGACGCGCGACGGCGGTGCTGCGCACGACCGTCGTCGACGGCGACGAGCGGGCGCGGTCCTTCTTCGCCCACCGCGGCTTCGTGCCCGTCCGCCACCTGCTGCAGTTGCGGCTGGACCTGCACGCCTCGCCCCCGCAAGCGGTGTGGCCGGCGGGGGTGGGCTGCCGGACGTTCGTGCCCGGGCGTGACGAGGAGGCGCTGTGGTCGGCGCACCTGGCGGCGTTCGCCGACAACCCGGAGTTCCTGCCGCTGGAACTGCACGACTGGGTCGAGTTCCACACCCGCGACCCGGGCTTCGACCCTTCGCTGGTGCTGCTCGCCGAGGCGGACCCGGGCATCGGGGTGTCCGACGCGGACGGGCTCGATGCGCCGACGGTCGTCGGGTTCGCCTGGTGCCGGGCCGGCGCGGAAGGCGCCGCCGAGGAGGGCTGGATCCGCGACCTCGCCGTGGTCCCGGCGTGGCAGGGCCGAGGGATCGGCATGGCGCTGCTGCGGGCGGCGTTCGGCGCGTTCCGGACCCGGGGGCTGACGGGCGTGCGGCTCGAGGTCGACGACGTGACGATGGACGGCGCCGTCGGCCTGTACCGGCGCGCCGGAATGCGCATCGCGAGGCGCACCGACGTCCTCGAGCAGCTGCTGGTCACCGCCGCCAGCATCGACGACCCCGGGCCGCCACCGCTGCCCCCCGCCGCCTGACGGAATGGCACGGTGCCCCGGCAGCAGGAACCGAACGGCACGGTGCCCCGGCAGCAGGAACCGGCGGGCACCGAACTTGCCGCCGGTGACCGTTCCGGCCGCAGGAACCGAACGGCACGGTGCCCCGGCAGCAGGAACCGGCGGCAAAGAATTCAGACCGGCGGGGTGCCCGGAACCGGGAGCGGCGCGTCGCGGACGAGATCGGGGTCGTTGGCGTCGGCGGCGTCCACCTCGTCGCGGCGAATGCCGAGCAGGAACAGGATCGCGTCGAGGTAGGGCACCGAGACCGCGGTGTCGGCGGCGTCGCGGACCACGGGCTTGGCGTTGAAGGCGATGCCGAGGCCCGCGGTGGCGAGCATGTCGAGGTCGTTGGCGCCGTCGCCGATGGCGACGGTCTGTTCGAGCGGGATCTGCTCGGCGGCGGCGATGCGGCGCAGGACCGCCGCCTTGCCGGCACGGTCGACGACGTCACCGAGAACGCGGCCGGTGAGGTGGCCGTCGACCACCTCGAGTTCGTTGGCGACCGCGTGGTCGAGGTCGAGGTCGTGGGCGAGCACGTCGGTGACGGCGGTGAACCCGCCCGAGACGATCGCGACGGTGTAGCCCAGCCGCTTGAGCGTCCGCACGAACGTGCGTGCGCCGGGGGTGAGCCGCAGGCGGGCCCGGACCTCGTCCAGCGCACTGGCGGGGGTGCCGGCGAGCTTGGCGACCCGCTCGCGCAGGGAGGCCTCGAAGTCGAGTTCGCCGTTCATCGCCCGTGCCGTGATGTCGGCGACCTCGCCGGCGCAACCGGCGACGTCGGCGAGCAGTTCGATGACCTCGTCCTGGATCAGGGTCGAGTCCACGTCCATGACCACCAGGCGCTTGGCCCGCCGTTCGAGGCTCTCCCGCTGGATGGCGACGTCGACGCCGTGCTGACGGCTGGCGGCGACCAGCGCCCGCCGCATCACCTCGACGTCGCCGTCGACGACCACGAACTCGTAGGAGACCACCGGGTAGCGCGAGAGACGCAGGATGCGGTCGATGTTGCCGTCGCCCTCGGCGATCGCGCCCGTGACCCCGGCCAGCGCACCCGGCGCAAGGGTCTGTCCGATGACGGTCACCACGAAGCGGGGCTTGGTGGCCCGCTGTGAGGTCTCCTCGACGACCTCGAACTCGAGTTGCAGCCCGTGCTCCCAGCCGTGAAAGAGCAGGTCCTTCAGGACGTCGTCGCCGGCGGTGACACCGACAAGCAGGTCGAGGGTGAGGCGTTCGCGGACCACCACCTGTTCCATGTCGTACAGGTGCGCACCGGTCGAAGCGAGCACGCCGAGCAGCCCCGTCGTGATGCCGGGGCGGTCGCGTCCGGTGCAGCGCACCAGGATCGTCCGTAGCGCCTCGTCCATGACGCGGGAGCCTATCGACCTCCGCCTACGCTCCCCGTCGCAGGCACGTGGAGGAAACGCACCATGGCAACGACGAACCCGGCGCTCGAGCAGCTGGGCGGCTACCCGCTCGCGGGGTTGCAGGACCTCGCCAACGAGCTGCGGGCCGATGGCGGCCCGGTAGCCGATTTCTCGATCGGCGACCCGGACGAACCCACGCCGCCGTTCATCCGTGACGCGTTGATCGACGCGGTCGGGCCGGTCAGCCGCTATCCCACGGCGGCCGGACAGCGGGCGTTGCGTGAGGCCGTCGCGAGCTGGGTCCGGACCCGCCACGGCGTCGAGGTCGACCCCGACGTGCACGTGCTGCCGTCCGCGGGCAGCAAGGAGGCGATCTTCCACCTGCCGCTCGCCGTGCTCGATCCCCACGGGGACCGGCGGGCGGTCGTCTGGGGCGACCCCGGCTATCCGGTGTACGGGCGTGGCGCCCTGTTCGCGGGCGGGGTCTCCGATCCGGTGCCCCTGACCCACGAGGGCGCGTGGCGCCTCGAACTGGGCGATCTCGGCGCCGACCGCCTCGCGGCCGCCTGCCTCGCCTGGGTGAACTACCCCCACAACCCCACCGGTGCGGTCGTCGACGTCGACTACTACCGCCGCCAGGTCGCAACGGCACGGGAACAGGGCCTGCTGCTGGCCTCGGACGAGTGCTACCAGGAGGTGTGGTTCGACGAGCCGGCGCCGAGCGTGCTCGAGGTGTGCGAGGGCAACTTCACCGACGTGCTCGCCTTCGTGTCGCTGTCCAAGCGCTCGGGCATGACCGGCTATCGCGCCGGGGCGATCGTCGGCGACCCGGAGCTGATCCGTCGCCTGCGCCTGCTGCGACCCAACGTCGGCACCGCCTCGCCCGACTTCGTCCAGGTGGCGGCGACGGCCGCGTGGCGCGACCAGACCCACGTCGATGCCAGGCGGGCGGTGTTCGCCGCCAAGCGCGACGTGGTGCTCGGCTTCCTGCGTGACGCGGGCATCGAGGTGAGCGGCTCGGACGCGACCTTCTACGTCTGGTTCCGCGCCCCGGGCGGCGACGACACCGGCTACGCCGAGGCGCTGCTGAAGGAGCGCATCATCGCCTCCCCCGGGACCGCGTTCGGACCGGCCGGAGCGGGGTGGATGCGCCTGGCGCTGGTCCCGACCGTCCAAGGCTGCCGCGAGGCGGTCGAACGCTGGGCCGAAGCCATCGACGCCGGACGCCTGCCGAGCTGACACCGCCGTGTCACGGCTCCGCATCGATGTCGCGCCAACTCGCCACCGGTGCGTGATTGCCGCGACACCGACGACACCACGCGACATGGCGTCCGGGTGGGCGCGCGTCGTCGTCCTCAGGTCCGTTCGGCGACGCGCTTGCCGAGCATGCCGACGACCAGCACGATGACGAGCGCCGTCAGCCCGAGCGCGAGTGCCGTCGGCACCTCGGTGGCGACCGGGGCGCCCAGCCGCGTGTCGCCGACCCCGTCGACGCCGCTCGGCCACGGCCACAACACGCGCACCGACCCGACCATCAACCCGACGAGGGCGGCCAGGACGAGGTCGTGCCAGCGCTGCAGGAGCCAGTTGAGCAGGGTGGCGAACGACGCCAGTCCGGCGACGCAGCCAGTCCCGACCACGGCGATCACGCCGAGGTCGCGCTCGCTGACCGCGTCGATGACGTTGGTGTACATGCCGAGCATCAGCAGCAGGAACGAGCCGGAGATGCCCGGCAGGATCATGGCGCAGACGCCGATCATGCCGGCGACGAGGAAGTGGGCCAGCGTGGGGTCGGCGACCGGCCCCGACCGTAGGCCGAGCACGACGAAGGTCAGCGCGCCGACGCCCAACACCACCAGCAGGTGGGTCCCGGAAGGTCGACGCAGTTCCTGCCAGGCCAGGACGGTCGCACCGGCGATGAGGCCCAGGAACAGCGCCGACATCGGCACGGGGTGGTGGTGCAGCAGTCCGCGGAGCAGCGTGGCAAGGGAAAAGATGGCGGCGAGGATGCCGAGCAGCAGGCTGACGACGAAGCCCCACTCGATCGCCGCGAACGCCGTCCCGGCGGCACGCAACTGCCCGCGCAGCAACAGCGACAACGTCCGCGCCCCCTGACGCACGTTGGCGATCAGGCGGGGGTAGATGCCGGTGATCAGGGCCACGGTGCCACCGGAGAACCCGGGTACGAGGTCGGCCGTGCCCATGCCGAAGCCGACGGCCGCGGTCCCCAGCAGGTCCAACGGACGCTGCGGGGCCGTGTCCGGCGCAGCCTCTGGTGGCCGTGGCGCGATCGGCTCGGCGTCGCCGCCCTGCGGGGCGGGGGGATGGCTGTCCACGTGGGGTCCGGTCGGGGATCGTCTGGCGGTCGCGGCACGCTACTCGTCGTCCCCGGGCGTGGCCTCCCAGCAGCCCCGCTCGGCCAGGACGTCGCGCAACAATCGGGTGCGGTCGCTGACCAGCCCGTCCACGCCGAGGTCGAGCAGTCGGTGCATCTCGCCCGGCTCGTTCACCGTCCAGACCTGGACCGGCATGGCGGCCCAATGGGCGGCGGCGAGGAAGCGGCGGTCGACGATCGGGATCGCCCCGAAGCGCAACGGAACCTGCAGCACGTCGGCGCGCAGGCGCACCCTGCTGCCGCCGCGCCGGGTCAACGACCCGATGCGCAGGCGACGCACCTCGGCGGGGCCGGCCGAGGTACACACCCGCTCGCCGAGGGCGTTGCGGATCCGGTCCAGCCGCGAGTCCGAGAACGAGCCGACGCAGATCCTGGCCAGCAGCTCGTCGTCACCACGCAGGCGGGCGATCATCGGCTCGACCGCCAGGTCGTCCTTGACGTCCACGATCCACCGCACGTCCGGAAAGCTCGCGACGGCCTCGTCGAAACGCGGGACCGGCTCGCGGCTCGAGATCCGCGCGCCCGAGACGACGTCCCAGGACAACCCGGCGATGGCACCGACGGTGTCGGTGACCCGGTCGAGCGTGGGGTCGTGGTGGAGCACCAGCACCCCGTCGCTGGAGACGTGCACGTCCGTTTCGAGGTAGCGGTAGCCGAGCGCGACCGCGTCGGCGAAGGCCGCCATCGAGTTCTCCGCACCGACGTGGTCGCCACCCCGGTGCGCAATGGCGACCGGCCCGTCGGCGTCGAGGAACGGATGGGGCACGGTCGGCTCCTCTTCGTAGGGACGCGGTTGGCGGTGGGGCGAACAGTCGGGTGGGCCGCGGAGGCAGTCTGGCACAGCCGTTAGGCTCGGCCGTCGGACGTCGCTGTCCGCCCGACCGCGCCCACGAAGGAACCGCCATGACCGCCACCGCCGCGCTCGGCATCGGCCTGGCCACCATCTCCGACGCCGGCGAGGGCACCAAGGTGCTCGACACCTGGTACCCGCTCGTCAAGCTCGACGACGCACCGACCGCGGCCGCCGCGCTCGCCGCCGCGGTCGGTCACCGTGGCGGAGCCGGCACGTTCGAGCTGACCGACGCGCACGTCGACGCCGTCACCGGACAGCAGAGCGTTTCCGACGCCGTCCGCGACGCGGTCGCCGCCGGGCAGGTGCCGCCCACCGTCGACACCGGCACACGTCGGCGGGCCGTGGTGACCTTCATCGAGGCACTGGACGCGGCTCCGGTCGACGCCCACGACGTCTACCTGCGGCTGCACCTGCTCTCGCATCGACTCGTCCAGCCGCACGGCGCTTCGCTGGAGGGCGCGTTCGGGCTGCTGAACAACGTGGTGTGGACCGACCTCGGGCCGTGCGACCCGGACGGGTTCACCGCCCTGCGCCTGCGGCTCGAGGCGGACGGGCACCGACTCCGCGTCAGCAGCGTCGACAAGTTCCCGCGCATGACCGACTACGTCGTGCCCGGCGGTGTGCGCATCGGCGACGCCGACCGGGTCCGCCTCGGCGCCCACCTCGCCCCGGGGACGACCGTGATGCACGAGGGGTTCGTCAACTTCAACGCGGGCACGCTCGGCGCCTCGATGGTCGAGGGCCGGATCTCCGCCGGCGTGGTGCTGGGCGACGGCTCCGACCTCGGTGGCAGCGCCTCGGTGATGGGCACGCTCTCGGGTGGTGGCAAGGAGGTGATCGCCGTCGGCGAACAGTGCCTGATCGGCGCCAATGCCGGCATCGGGATCTCGCTCGGTGACCGCTGCGTGGTCGAGGCCGGCCTCTACGTCACCGCGGGCACCAAGGTCACGCTGCCCGACGGCGCGATCGTCAAGGCCAGCGAACTGTCGGGCCAGGACGGCCTGCTGTTCCTGCGCGACTCGGTGACCGGAACGGTGCGCGTGCGCATGCGTCAGGGTGAGACGGCCGACTGGGGCGGCCTCAACGCCGACCTGCACGCCAATGACTGACCGCGACGACCTGGTCACCCGCCTGGTCGAGCACTGCGGCCACCTCTGCACCACCGGCGACGAGGGCCCGATCGCCGACGCGATGCAGGCGCGCTACACCGACCTCGGCGAGGAGGTCACCCGCGTCGGGCACAGCATCGTGGTGGACGGACGCCGTGGGATGCCGGCCCGTCCCCTGGTGCTGCTGGTCGGCCACCTCGACGTCGTCCCGCCCACGGACGCCGACGTGCAAACGCGTCGTGAGGACCGCGACGGTGTCGACGTGGTCGTGGGACGCGGCACCTCGGACATGAAGGCGGGCAACGTGGTCGCCATGGCGGCCTTCGAGGACCGGGCCCTGCGCGAGGCATCGCCCTACGACCTCGCGCTCGTCCTCTATGCGGGTGAGGAGGGACCGGCCGACGGCAACGAGCTTCGGACCGTGCTCGACGAGGTGCCGTGGCTGCGGGAGGCGGCACTGGCCATCGTGCTGGAACCGACCGACGGCGAGGTGCAACTGGGCTGCCTCGGTGGACTGCACGCCGTCGTGACGTTCGCGGGTCGACAGGCGCATTCGGCACGGCCATGGCACGGCCGCAACGCGCTGACGATGGCCGGGGCGTTCCTGGCCGAACTCGACGCCGACCACGTCCGCGAGGTCGACCTGGACGGGATCGTCTACAAGGACGTGTGGTCGGCGACGCAGGCGTGGACCGACGGCCTCGGGCCGGGGCCCCGTGCGGAGACCACGCCGGTCCGCAACGTCATCCCGGGTGCGTTCATGGTCAACCTCAACTTCCGGTTCGCGCCGTCGCGCGACCTGGCCGAGGCCGAGGCCGAGCTTCGCGAGCGGATCGGGGACCGGGCGCGGGTCGAGATCGTGGACCGCTCCCCCGGCGCGCCGCCGCGGTTGTCCGACCCGGTCGTGCGGGCGTTCGTCGACCGCATCGGCGCGCCCGTCGCGGCGAAGCAGGCCTGGACCGACGTCGCCCGCTTCGCCGAGGTCGGCGTACCCGCGCTCAACTACGGCCCGGGGCTGACGGCACAGGCGCACCAACGCGGCGAGTACGTCCGCGTCGACGACCTCGAGATCGCGGCCACGCGACTGCGGTCGTTCCTGGCGACGCCGGTGTGAGCGGCGCCGTCTTCGTCGACCTCGACGGCGCGGCGGCCGACGACGCCGTGGTCGTGATCGATGTCCTGCGCGCCTTCACGACCGTTCCCTGGGCACTGCACCGGGGAGCGGGACGCGTGCTGGCCGTCGACACGCCCGAGCGCGCGTTCGCGCTGCGCGAGCAACACGTTCCCGACGCCGTGCTCGCGGGCGAGCAGGGCGGCAAGCCCCTTGACGGGTTCGACCTCGGCAACTCCCCCAGCGACGTGGCGACCTGGGACTTCGCCGGTCGCCCGTTCGTGCACCGCACCACCGCCGGCACCCAGGGGCTGGTCCGCTGTCAGGACAGCCCGGTGCTGCTCGCCGCCTCGTTCGTGACGGCGGCGGCGACGGCACGGGCCCTGCGGTCGGCAAGGGTCTCGCGGGTGACCTACGTGGTCACGGGCGCCTCGCTCGGTCGCGACGGCGACGAGGACCTCGCCTGTGCCGAGTTGATCGCGGCGCGGGTCGCGGGGAACGACCCCGATCCGCGGCCGTTCCTCGAGCGGGTCGCGTGCAGCGACGCCGGCCGCACGTTCGGCGGCGACGGGCCGGCCTGGCTGCCGCAGATCGACGTCGATCTCGCCCGCGAGGTCGACCGCTTCGACGTGGCCCTGTTCGCCCGACCGGTCATCGAACTGGAGGCGGTCGAGCTCGTCGGCGGCTAGACCTCGGAGGTCGCCGAGCGGAGGGTGCGTGTGCTGCTGTCGGAGCTGGTGGCGGTGTCCGCCGAGGTCGCCGCCACACGGAGCCGGAAGGCGAAGAACGCCGCACTGGTGACCGCGTTGCGGGCGCTGGATCGGGACGAGCTGGAGGCGGGGGTGGCCTTTCTGTCCGGCGAACCGCGCCAGGAACGCCTCGACCTCGGCCCCTCCGGCGTGTTCGGCATCGACGCGGAACCCGCCGACGACGCGACCCTGACCGTTGGCGAGGTCGACGCGACCCTGCAGGCCATCGCCGACGTCGAGGCAGGAACCGGGTCCCGCAGCCGCCGCCTGCAGCTGTTGGCCGATCTGTTGGCGCGAGCGACCCCGCAGGAGCAGGAATTTTTGCGTCGGCTCGTCGTGCGCGAACTGCGTCAGGGCGCCCTGTCCGGGCTGCTGACCCAGGCGGTCGCCACGGCGGCGGAGCTGCCGGAAGCCGCCGTGCGACGCGCCGCGATGCTCACCGGAGATCTCCGGCGCACGGCCGTGGCCGCGCTGACCGAAGGCGCCGCCGGCCTCGAGACGTTCCGGCTCGAGCTCGGCACGCCGTTGCAGCCCATGCTCGCCCAGACCGCCGCCACGGTCGCGGACGCGATGGCCGACCTCGGCGAGGTGGTCGTCGACGCCAAGCTCGACGGCGCACGGGTCCAGGTCCACCGCAACGGCGACGCGGTGCACGCGTTCACGCGCAACCTCCTGGAGGTCACCCACCGCGTCCCCGAGGTCGTCGAGGCCGCGCGAGCACTGGCGGCGACAAGGGTGGTGTTGGACGGCGAGGTGCTCGCCCTGGACGACGAGGGTCGACCGCACGCGTTCCAGGACACCATGCAGCGCTTCGGGACCGAGGTCGCCCCCGAGCGTCCCGCCGACGAGATGCGCCTGCAGGTGCGCTTCTTCGACCTGCTCCACGTCGACGGTCGCGACCTGATCGACCTCCCCCTGCGCGAGCGGCTGGCGGAGCTGGCGGACGTGGTTCCCGCGTCGCTGCGGATCGACCAACTGCGTACCGCGGACCCGGCGGAGGCCCACGAGTTCCTCCGGGGCACGCTGGCCGCCGGCCACGAAGGTGTCATGGTCAAGGACCTCGACGCGGCGTACGAGGCCGGACGTCGCGGGGCGGCGTGGCGCAAGGTGAAGCCGGTCCACACGCTGGATCTCGTCGTGCTCGCGGCCGAGTGGGGATCGGGACGCCGACGCGGTTGGCTGTCCAACCTGCACCTGGGCGCGTACGACCCCGACCGCGACGTGTTCGTGATGCTCGGCAAGACGTTCAAGGGGCTCACGGACTCGGTCCTGGCCTGGCAGACCGAGCAGCTGCTCGCCAGGGAGACGCATCGCGAGGGGCACGTCGTCCACGTGCGGCCGGAACTGGTGGTCGAGATCGCCCTCGACGGGCTCGTCCGATCGCCGCGCTACCCCGCGGGGCTCGCGATGCGCTTCGCCCGTGTCCGCGGCTACCGCCCCGACAAGGACCCTCGCGACGCCGACACCGTCGCGACCGCACGGGCATTGCACGCCGGTGAGGTGCCGCCGCCGATCGACTGAGGCTGCCCGGGCGCCGATGCACGGTTCGGCACGTTCTTCCGTTTCAGGCGCTGCGGTTCGCCCCGCCCCAGCTACCGTCTGCCATCTCGGACGCCGGGCGGATCCTCCCGTGACCGCCGTGTGCGACCGGACGACGAGGAGGACGCAAGTGAACGTGCGCAGGACGGCTGCCGGCCTGGCAGCGCTCGCACTCGTCGCCAGCGCGTGCGGCGGCGACACCACCGACAGCACCACCGTCGACGAGCCGACGACCGGTGCGACCGACGACGCGACGGGCGGCACGACCGACGACGCGACGGACGACGCGACGGACGACGCCGATGGGCAGGCGACCGCCTGCGGGCCGGACAGCCCTGACCTGTTCCAGCAGGGGCAGCTCACCGTGGCGACCGGCGAGCCGGTGTTCCCGCCATGGATGATGGACGACGACCCCGCCAGCGGCGAAGGTTTCGAGAGCGCGGTGGTCTATGCGCTGGCCGAGGAACTCGGCTTCGCCGAGGACCAGGTGAGCTGGGTGCGCACCGGGTTCGACGAGGCGATCGGTCCGGGCGAGAAGGACTACGACTTCAACATCCAGCAGTACTCCATCACCGAGGAACGCGAACAGGTCGTCGACTTCTCGGTGCCCTACTACGAGGTGGACAAGTCGCTCGTCGCGCTCAGCGACAGCCCCGCCGCGTCCGCCACCTCGCTCGACGAACTGCAGGACGTCCGGTTCGGCGCCGTGGTCGGCACCACGGACCTCGCCTACATCGAGGACGTCATCGGCGTCGACGACGTCGCGGTCTACGACGACCAGGCCGGCCTGTTCCAGGCACTGCAAGGCGGGCAGATCGACGCCACGGTCTTCGGGTTGCCGGGCGCGCTGTTCGTCACGGCGGTGCAGGTCGAGGACTCGGTCATCGCCGGCATCCTGCCGGGTGAACCGATGGACGACGGACTCGGACTGCTGTTCGAGGAGGGAAGCCCGCTGGTCCCCTGCGTGGACGAGGCGCTCGAATCGTTGCGCGCCGACGGAACGCTCGACGCGCTGGCCGAGGAGTGGCTGGCCGGGGGCGGCGACATCCCCACCATCTCGGAGTGATCCCGCAACGCCCTGCCGCGCCGGCACCCCCGCCGGCGCGGCACCGTGTGCCGACCGGCCAGCAGGTTCGCCCCCTGCTGATCGCCGCGGTCAGCACGGCGCTCGTGTTCGGGTTGCTCGCGGTGTTCGTGGCGTCGTCGCCGCAGTGGCCGCGCATCCAGGCCACCTTCTTCGGCCCCGAACAGATGCGTGCGTCGTTCCCCCAGGTACTGCGGGGGTTCTGGCTCAACATGCGCATCTTCGCGATCGGGCAGGTCGCGATCCTGGTCCTGGCGCTCCTCGTCGCCGTGGCCCGGTCGCTGACCGGACCCGTCGCGGCACCGCTCCGGATCGGCGCCGTGGTCTTCATCGACCTGCTGCGCGGCGTGCCGTCCCTGCTGCTGATCCTGCTGTTCGGCTTCGGGATCCCCGCCCTGCAACTCCCCGGGCTCGGTCGCAGCAGCCTGTTGTGGGGCACGGTCGCGCTCATCCTGAGCTACTCGGCCTACACCGCCGAGGTGTACCGGTCGGGGATGATCGCCGTCCACGACAGCCAACGCGCGGCCGCGAAGGCGCTCGGGCTGTCGCAATGGCAGTCCCTGCGCTACGCCGTCGTTCCGCAGGCGGTCCGCAACGTCACGCCGGCGCTGCTCAACGGGGCGGTGTCCCTGCAGAAGGACGTCGTCCTGCTCAGCGTCATCGGTGCGCGCGAGGCCGTCCGCGAGGCACAGATCTACACCGCCGGAACGTTCAATTACTCGAGCTACGTCGTCGCGGCGTTGCTGTTCCTGCTGGCGAGCGTCCCGCTCGCGCGGTTCACCGACTGGTACACCCGCCGGGACCAGCTGCGCCGGCTGCAGAGGGCGTTCTGATGCGACCACGCGTCGAGGTCGAACGCCTCACCAAGTACTACGGCGACACGCTGGTGCTCGACCAGGTCGACCTCGCCGTCGCCGATCACGAGGTGGTGTGTCTGATCGGCGCCTCCGGATCCGGCAAGTCGACGCTGCTTCGGTGCGTGGCCCGGCTGGTCGAGTACGACCACGGCACGATCCGCCTGGACGGGGTGGCGCTGGAGAGCGGCGACCTGGCCGAGCGGGAACTGCGCAAACGGGTCGGGATCGTGTTCCAGTCCTACAACCTGTTCCCGCACCTGAGCGTGCTGGACAACGTCACCCTGGCTCCCCGCAAGGTGCACCATCAGCGACGCCGTCAGGCCGAGGACCGCGCCCGCGGACTGCTGCAGCTGTTCGGCATGGCCGAGTTCGCCGACAGCTACCCCGACCGGCTCTCGGGAGGTCAGCAGCAACGTGTCGCGATCGTGCGGGCCATGGCGACCGAGCCGGACGTGCTGCTGCTCGACGAGGTGACGGCGGCGCTCGATCCTGAACTGATCGGTGGGGTGCTGGCCGTCATCCGCGACTTGAAGGAGCGCGGCATGACGATGTTGATCGTCACCCACGAGATGGGATTCGCCCGCGACGTCGCCGACCGGGTCGCCTTCCTCGACGAGGGCAGGATCTGCGAGATCTCGCCGCCCGACCAGCTGTTCGCCGACCCCGAACATCCCCGCACGCGCCAGTTCCTGCAGCGCATCATCGAGTCCGGCCGGTTGTGACCCGTTATCCCGCCATCGAGCCGTACGACGCGGGCCTGCTCGACGTGGGCGACGGTCACCGCGTCCACTACGAGGTCTGCGGCAATCCCCGGGGGCGACCGGCGCTGGTGGTCCACGGTGGACCGGGATCGGGCTGCACGCCGGGACTGCGCCGCTTCTTCGACCCCGCGCGCTACCGCGTGGTGCTGGTCGACCAGCGCGGGTGTGGTCGCAGCCGCCCCCACGCCAGCGAGCCGCTGGTCGACCTCGACACGAACACGACCGCTCACCTCGTGGCGGACTTCGAGCGCGTCCGGGAGCACCTTGACATCGACCGGTGGCTGCTGTTCGGCGGCTCGTGGGGATCGACGCTGAGCCTCACCTACGCCGTCGAACACCCCGAGCGGGTCAGTGCGGCGGTGCTGCTGGCCATCACGACCGGGCGACACGACGAGGTCGCCTGGGTCGCCGGTGGCGTCGCCAGGTTCTTCCCGGAGGCCTGGGAGCGGTTGCGGGCCGGACTTCCTCCCGGTTCGCGCGACGACGACGTCGTCGCGGGCTATCACCGGTTGTTGACCGACCCCGATCCGGCGGTGCACACGCCGGCGGCGCGACGGTGGTGCGACTGGGAGGACGCGATCGTCGCGATGGCTCACGATCAGCCGGCCGATCCCCGCTACCTCGACCCGCGCTTCCGGTTGGCCTTCGCCCGCCTGGTCGTCCACTACTTCCGCCACCGGCTGTTCCTCGACGACGGCGAGGTGCTCGCGCGGGTGCCGAGCCTGGCGGGGACACCCGCGGTGCTGATCCAGGGACGGCTCGACCTGACCGCGCCGATGGACAACGCGTGGCGGCTGCATCGGGCGTGGCCCGGCAGCGAGCTGGTGGTGCTCGGCGGCGCGGGGCACGGGACCGGCGAGGGCATGGACGACGCGATCCTCACCGCCCTCGACCGCTTCGCCAGCTCTTGCTGACTCCCCCCGCCACGTCTGAACGTGTCTGGCGGCGGGGACCCAGGCGCAACGTGTCACAGGCTTCTGGCAGCCTCGGTGCGACTTCGAACGAGGGCTCGCGGGGGCGGGTCAGGACCAGAAGGTGATCTGCAAGGAAGACGACTGCAGCAAGCAGGTGTACGCCCGCGGCTGGTGCGGGATGCACTACAAGCGGTGGTTGCGCAGCGGTAGCCCGATCCGCGGCGAACGACCTGAGGCGTGCGCCGTCGACGGCTGCGACCGGCAGGCCAAGTCGCGTGGCTGGTGCCATGCGCACTATCAGCGGTGGCGCAACAGCGGAGACGTTCGGGCGCAGGTGCCGGTCCGTCGAGCCGGTCCGTGCGAGGTGGACGGCTGCGACCGCCAGCGATACGCACGCAGGCTCTGCAACACCCACTACCGGCGGCTGCTCGACACCGGCGACGCCCGGCCCGACCGCCCGATCCGCATCGTGACCGGCGAAGGCTCACTCAGCCATGGCTACTGGAAGGTGCAGATCGGGTCCGAGGAGCAGTGGTTGGCGCCCGGCCTCGCATCCGTCCTCGAGCATCGCCTGGTGATGGCTCGTCATCTCGGAAGGCCGCTGCGGGACGACGAGGTGGTGCACCACATCAACGGTGTCCGGACCGACAACCGGATCGAGAACCTCGAGTTGTGGAGTACCGGGCATCCCCGCGGTCAACGCATCGAGACAAGGTCACGTTCGCCGTGGCGATCCTCCGCCGCTACGCCCCAGACCTGCTTCGACCCGGTGAGGAAATGAAATGAGGGCCGACCGGATGGCCGACCCTCATTTCATGCGTTGCAAATCGCGTACCCCCGAGCGGATTTGAACCGCCGTTACCGCCTTGAGAGGGCGGCGTCCTAGGCCGCTAGACGACGGGGGCGTAGGACTTGCTGCTGCCTCGACGGTGCGAGGCGGGCGGAGACTAACCGAAGTCGGTCTCCGGGGTCGAACCCGCGCTCGCGCGCGCACTCGACCAGCTCGGGGGGAAGGACTCGAACCCTCAATAACTGGACCAGAACCAGCCGTGTTACCGATTACACCACCCCCGAAAGGGTTCGGCACCGGCGTTGGCGGTCACGTCCTCGCGTCGTCGTGGCCCGGTCCTGGTTCCGGTGTCGACGCTCGGCCGCCGTGGTCGGTGCGCGGCGCGAAGGGTACGCGGCGCGTCACGATGTCGCAAAGCGTGCGCGCCGGGGGTCAGCGCTCCTCGCGGGCCTGCCGGGCGACGGGAAGCGCGGCCGACAGGCGGTCGAGCGTCCGCTCGCGACCGAGCAGTTCGATCGACTCGAACAGCGGTGGGCTGACCGACGACCCCGTGACCGCCACGCGGATCGGCTGCGCCACCTTCCCGAACCCGATGCCGAGCTCCTCGGGCAGCCCCCGCAGGGCCGCCTCGATGGCGCCGAGATCCCAGTCGGCGTCGGCCAGGACGCGCTGGGCCGCCTCGATCGCCTCGACCGAACCGGCCTTGCCGAAGACCTTGGCGACGCTGTCGGCGTCGAAGTCGACCGCGTCGCGCAGGAACGCGGGCGCATACCGCTGCACCTCGTCGAGGCGCTGCATCCGCTCCTGCACCAGGGGCACCAGGCCGGTCAGAACGGCCAGCTGCTCGTCGGTGGGCGGGGTGGCCACCAGCACGTCCTCGCCGTAGGTCCCGTCGAGGAACGGCACCAGCCGCCGTGCGAGTTCCCCGACCGGCAGCTCGCGGATGCGCTCGCCGTTGAACGCGGTGAGCTTGTCCACGTCGAAGGCCGCAGCGGAACGTCCGACCCCGCTGAGGTCGAACTCGGCGATCATCTCGGCGTCGGTCAGCCGCTCGCGGCCGTCGCCGGTCGACCAGCCGAGCAGCGCGAGGTAGTTGCGCAACGTCTCGGGCAGGAACCCCTGGCGCGCGAACTCCTGGATCGACACCGACCCGTGGCGCTTGGACAGCTTCTTGCGGTCCATGCCGACCACCATGGGCAGGTGCGCGAACGCCTCCGGCGGGCCCCAGGACGGCTCGCGGGCGGGCAGGCCGACCTCCGCCAGCGCGGCGTCGAGGATGGTCGAGCCCGCCCCGTCGTCGGTGGTCAACAGCTCGTGCAGCAGGACCTGACGGGGCGTGACCGACAGCAGGTCCTCGCCGCGACAGATCAACGAGATGCCCTGCGCGAGGTCGTCGACCGAGTTGGCCAGGGGGTACGTCGCGCTGCCGTCGGAGCGGGCGATGACCGGGTCGGAGATCTGCGTCCAGTCCCACCCCACCTCACCGCGCACGAGGTCGTGCACGGCCACGCGACCGGACTCTGGGGTGCGCAGCCGGAGCGAGGCGGGACGGCCTTCGGCGGCGAAGCGTTCCAGCTCCTGCTCGGTGTGCTCGAACGTCGACGCCTTCACCACCGGCGGGCCGTCGCCCTGACCCGCGCGTTGCGCCTCGCGCCAGGCTTCGAGGTCCTCGGCCGTACGGTGGTCGCGGTAGGTCGCGCCGTACGCCTCGAGCCGTCGTGCCACCGCGGCGTACAACGCGGTCCGCTCGGACTGGCGGTACGGACCGTAGGCGCCACGGGATGCGAACCCGTCGCCCTGGGGCTCGGGGCCCTCGTCCCAGTCGAGCCCGATCCAGGCCATCGCCTCCATCATGGAGCGCATCGACTCCTCGGTCGCCCGCGATGCATCCGTGTCCTCGATCCGGAACACGAACGTGCCACCGTGATGGCGGGCGTGGAGGTAGTTGTAGAGCGCGGCGCGGACGCTGCCGACGTGCAGCCACCCGGACGGGGCCGGACAGAAGCGCACGCGGGGGGCGGAGGTGGACGACACGGCGGATGGCCTCGAGGCGGAAGACGACACGGGACGTTGCGGGCGCGATGGTAGGGCGGTCAGTCCGGGACCTTGTCCTCTGCTGCGGCCGGCCGCGGCTGCCTACGGTCGGCAACACCTCGCCGACCCACGGGGAAGGAGACGCGATGACGACCGTGACCGTCGGCAGCGACCTTGCCGTCGAGCCCTCCGCCGTATGGCGCCGCCTCGTGGACGTGGACCGTCTCGTGGTCGAGGACCACGACCTCGACCTCGTCGACGTCGAGGGCCGCGGCGACCTGCACCCGGGCGCCCGCGTGGTGGTCAGCCGGCGTCACGACCGGCGGTTGTCGACCTACGACATCCGCGTGCTCGACGCCGTGCCCGAGCGGTTGCTCGCGCTCGCCGTGACCGCGGGCCGCGAGTCGTGGCTCGTGGAGGCGCGGTTGCGCACGCACGAGCACGGCACCGAACTGCTGGTGACGGCGCAACTGGACCCCGACGCGACGCCCGGCTCGGTCATCCGCGGCCTGGCGCGCCCGCTGGACATCGGGCTGTACCACGAGGTGACCGAACTGCTCGAGCGGTGGGTGCGGCACACCACGGCGCGGACGGCGATGTGCTGACGCCGCCTCAGATGATGGCACCGGGCCGGTAGGTCGCGGCGTCGGGGTGGCGCGCCGTCACCTCGGCGACGGCGTCGACGAACCGTGCGACCTGTTGCCCGGCAGCGCCGACGAACCCGAGCCGGTCGGCGAGCAGCGCGTCGAGCTCCGACCGATCGAGCGGAAGCCGCGGGTCGTCGGCGAGGCGCTCGACGAGGTCGTTGTCGGCGCGCCCGTCCTCGCGCATCGCCAATGCGGCGGCGACCGCGTGCTCCTTGATCGCCTCGTGCGCCGCCTCGCGTCCGACCCCGGCCCGGATCGCCGCCACCAGCACCTTCGTGGTGGCCAGGAACGGCAGGTACCGGGTGAGTTCACGTTCCACGACGGCCGGGTAGGCACCGAACTCCACCAGGACGGTCAGGAAGGTCTCGAACAGGCCGTCGACGGCGAAGAAGGCGTCGGGCAGCGCCACGCGACGGACCACGGAGTCGGACACGTCGCCCTCGTTCCACTGGGCGCCGGCGAGGCCGGCGACCATGACGAGGTGGCCGTCGAGGATCACCTTCAGGCCGTTGACCCGCTCGCACGAGCGTGCGTTCATCTTGTGCGGCATCGCCGACGAGCCGACCTGGCCGGGCTGGAACCCCTCGGTCGCCAACTCCTGGCCGGCCATGAGCCGGATCGTGGTCGCCAGACTCGACGGCCCGGACGCCACCTGCACCAGCGCGGCGACCACGTCGAGATCGAGCGAGCGCGGATACACCTGTCCGACGTTGTCGAGGCCGGCCGTGAACCCGAGGTGGCTCCGGACACGAGCCTCGAGGTCGTCGAGCCGGTAGGTGTCACCGAGCAGGTCGAGCATGTCCTGCTGGGTCCCGACCGGGCCCTTGATGCCGCGCAAGGGGTAGCGCGCGAGCAGTTCCTCGATGCGCCTGGTCGCTTGCAGCAACTCCTCGCCGGCGTTGGCGAAACGCTTGCCGAGCGTCGTCGCCTGCGCGGCGACGTTGTGGCTGCGACCGGCCATCACCAGTGCCGTGTGCTCGGCCGCCCGGTCCGCCAGCAAGCCGAGCGTGGCGACACAACGGTCCCGAACGAGCTCCAGGGAGCGACGGACCTGCAGCTGTTCGACGTTCTCGGTCAGATCCCTCGACGTCATCCCCTTGTGGACGTGCTCGTGGCCAGCAAGGGCGCAGAATTCCTCGATGCGTGCCTTGACGTCGTGACGCGTGACGCGCTCGCGGGCGGCGATCGCCTCCAGGTCGACGTCGTGCACGACGGCCTCGTAGGCCTCGATCACCCCGTCCGGCACGTCGACACCGAGCTCGCGCTGCGCCCGCAGGACGGCGATCCACAACTGGCGCTCCAGCACGACCTTGCCCGCCGGCGACCACAGCTCCCGCATGGCCGGCGCGGCGTAGCGGGCCGCCAGGACGTTCGGGATGGTCACGGGCGCTCCTTGTCGACGCTGGGTGTCGCCATCCTTCCACGTGCGGCGGTGCGGCCGCGAACCACGGCGAGCCCTCAAGCCGCGGCCGACGTCGCCGACAGGACCGGCGCCACCCGCCTGCCGCACCGAGCACCCGAACCGGAGCCTGCGTGAGCGTCACCGACCACGACTGGCGCCTCGCGCTTGCGGCCACGGTGTCGGACCGCCGGCCGCCGGGCATGGCCCTGCAGCCGATCGTGGACCTGCGTCGAGGCACGGTGGTGGGCCACGAGGTGCTGGCGCGTTTCCTTGGCCCGCCCGCCGCGACCCCCGACGTCTGGTTCGCCGCAGCCGAGCGCCTCGGTATGGGTTCCGCCCTGACCCGGGCCGTGCTGGAGCAGGCGCTGCGCCTGCTGCCCGAACTCCCAGCGGACACCTTCCTCGCGCTCAACCTCGAGCCGCTGCACGTCACCGATCCCGACGTCCGGGCGGTACTGCTCGACGCCGGCCGACTCGACCGGGTCGTTCTGGAGTTGACCGAGCATGCGGCGATCGACGACCCCACGGAGGTCCTGCGCGGACTCGAGCCGTTGCGCTCGGCCGGGGCACGGACCGCCATCGACGACGTGGGCTCGGGCTACGCCGGCCTCCAGGCGCTCCTGCGCCTGCGCCCCGACCTGGTCAAACTCGACCGCAGCCTAGTCCAGGACCTCGACCTCGACCCGGCCCGCCGGGTGTTGCTCCGGGCGCTCGGCGAGATCACCGACGGGATCGACGCCTGGCTGCTCGGCGAGGGCGTCGAAACCCTCGGTGAACTCGACGAGCTGGTGTCGATCGGTGTGCCGCTCGGCCAGGGCTACCTCCTGGGCCGGCCCGCGCAGGAGTTCACCGGCGAGATCCCGATGTCGATCGTGCGCGCGATCCTGGACCGGATCGCGCTGCAGGTCGAGACCGCCGACATGGCCACGCTCCTGGAGCGCCCGACGCAGCGGGTCGGGGATGTGCTGGTGTTCGATCGTGACATCGCGCTGGAGATCGACGGGTTCCGTCGACCCGCGGCACTGCTGCTGACCGGCCGCGGACGGGAGCCGGGCCTGCTGCTGGCCAAGATCACCGAGAGCGTCCGGGGCGTGGCGCAGCGGGCCGTGACCCGCGTCGCCGGCGCCTGGAGCGACCCGGTGGTCATGACCGACGGGCGAGGCACCGCGATCGGGATCGTGCGCGTGTCGCGGATGCTGGAACACCTTGCCGGCGACACACGTCAGCCGGCCGTCGAGAAGACCGGCTGACGGAGCGCCGTCAGACCGCCAGGATCCGGTCGAGGACCTGCTGCACCAGCGTTTCGGGAATCTCGGCGAGCCCGTGGTCGGCGCGGGCGTGCGCGGCGACCTGGGCGAGAACGGCGTTCTCGTCGGCACCGACGAACGCGGACTGACATCCGGGGACGGCGTCCCCGCAGGCGAACTGCTTCACGTTTGGCCCCTCCGGGGCTCAGGTGGGATGCCGGTCGGCCGGTCCGCCGCCCACTGAAGCCGCGACCGGCCGGGGACGGGGACGAACGGCCCGCAGCCGGCAGCATGGTCGCGCGGCTCCCTCCACCCTGGCGGTGGATACCGCCGAGAATCTTCGAAGGGCGACGACCGTGACCAGTGACGCCCGAACCGCGACACGCACCGACGGTGCTGGCCGGCAGACGCTCGCGCTGCTGGTCTTCGTCGCCGGAAGTGCCCTGGCCGGCGGCATCGGCAGCCTCCTGCAGGGCAGCGACGTCGGCTCGCGCTACCTCGCCCTCGACCGGCCGACGTGGGCACCGCCGTCCGAGGCGTTCGGCATCGTGTGGCCGATCCTGTACCTGCTGATCGGTGTGGCGGCGTGGCTGGTGTGGCGCCAGGCAGGGCGCGCCGGCGACGCGGGCCGGGAACTGTCGCTGTGGGGCGCCCAGCTGGTGGTGAACGCCGTCTGGCCGGGCGTCTTCTTCGGCCTGGCCTGGTTCTGGCCCGCCGTTGCGGTGATCGTCGTCCTCGACGCCCTCGTGGTCGCGACCCTGGTCGCGTTCTGGCGCCGAAGCCGCCTCGCGGCCCTGCTGCTGCTGCCCTACCTCGGCTGGCTGCTGTACGCCACCGCACTCAACGTCGCGATCGCGGCCGCGAACTAAGCCGGCTCGTGCCCGTTCGCCGGCGCGGCCTGCCGGTCGACCAGCGGGTTGTCCAGCACGCCGATGCCGTCGATCTCCACGCGGACCCGCTGGCCGGCCCGCATCGGGCCGACACCGGCCGGCGTCCCGGTCAGGATCACGTCGCTCGGCAGCAGCGTCGTCACCTGCGAGGCGACGCTGATCAGCTCGGCGATGCCGAACACGAGGTCGGCGGTCGTGCCGTCCTGTCGCAGCTCGTCATCGACGTAACAGCGGATGCGCACGTCCGTGGGGTCGAGGTCCGTCGCGATGGCCGGTCCCAGCGGGCAGAAGCTGTCGAACGCCTTGCCGCGGAACCACTGGCTCTCGCGCTGCTGGAGATCGCGGGCCGTGACGTCGTTGGCGATCGTGTAGCCGAGCACGCCCTGCAGGGCCTGTTCCGGCGTGACGCGCTGCATCAACGCCCCGATGACGACGGCGAGCTCGCCCTCGTGGTGGACCTCGTCGGTCATGTCGGTCGGGACGCGGATCGGCTCGCCGGGCCCGATGACCGACGACGACGGCTTGAGGAACAGCAACGGCTCGTCAGGCACGTCTCCGCCCATCTCGGCGGCGTGGTCGCGGTAGTTCTTCCCGGCGCAGATGACCTTGGACGGGATGACCGGCGCCAGCAGTTGCAGGCCCTCGAGCGGCGCCCGCTCGCCCGTCGGCTTGAACCTCGTGAACGGGTGGGGCTCGATCACCGACACGTGCCCGTCGTCCTCGAGCACGCCGTAGCGCGGGTTGGGGCCGGTCTGGGCGTGGACGAAGCGGACGATGCGGGGCACGGAGGAGGCTCCTGGTCGGGCGTGGATGGCGACGCTAGCGGGCCGGTTGGGGGTGCCAGTCGACCCGCAGGATCGCGTGGGTGTACGCATCGGCGAGCGCGAGCCACGACGCCTCGACCACGTTGGGGTGGACCCCGACGGTGTCCCACACGTCGACCCCGTCGGTCGACGTCACGAGCACCCGCGTCACGGCATCGGTGCCGGCCGAGGCCTCGAGGACCCGCACCTTGTAGTCGGACAGGTGCACCCGGTCGAGTTGCGGCCAGGTGCCGTTGACGGCGTTGCGGAAGGCGTGGTCGAGCGCGTCGACCGGTCCGTTGCCCTCGCCGGCTCCCAGGCGACGTTGCCCGCCGACGTCGACGGCCAGGATCGCCTCGGCCGGCCCCTGCGCACCGGCGAGGTCGGCGGAACCGCCCGCAACACTCACCCGGTAGTGCTGCGACCGGAACGGCTCCGACGTGGGCGGCAGCGAACCGGTGGTGCGGCGCAGCAACAACTCGAACGAGGCATCGGCTGCCTCGTAGGTCCAGCCCTCCGCCTCACGCCGCTTCACCTCGGCGAGCACCGCACGCGCCTGGTCGTCGTCGATGTCGACTCCGAGCTCCTTTGCCTTGAGCAGGATGTTGGAGCGCCCGGCGAGCTCGCTGACCACGAGCCGCTGCCGGTTGCCGACGTCCTCGGGCTCGATGTGCTGGTACATGTCGGGGGCCTTGGCGAGTGCCGAGGCGTGCAGCCCCGCCTTGTGGCTGAAGGCGGTGTGACCGACGTAGGGCGCGATCGACGGGGTGTTCTGGTTGCACAGCTCCGCGACCGTGTGGCTGATCTCGGTCAGGCGCTCGAGCCGGTCGGGTGCGACGAGTTCGAGGCCGCGCTTGAGCTGCAGGTCGGCGAGGATCGTGAACAGGTTCGCGTTCCCGCACCGCTCCCCCAGCCCGTTCGCCGTCCCCTGCACGTGGGTGGCGCCCGCCTCGACACCCAGCAGGGTGTTGGCGACCGCACATCCGCCGTCGTCGTGGAAGTGCAGGCCGACCTGGCTCGGCAGGTCGCGCACCAGCCCGCCCACGATCTCGGCCACGTCCCAGGGCATCGCGCCACCGTTGGTGTCGCACAACACCACGCACTCGGCCCCGGCTTCGGCGGCCGCGGCGGCGACCTCGCGGGCGTAGGCGTTGTCGCGCCCGAATCCGTCGAAGAAGTGCTCGGCGTCGAAGAAGACCCGCTTGCCGAGCCCGGTCAGGTGGCGGATGGAGTCGGTCACCATGTCGAGGTTCTCGTGACGCGGCACGCCCAGCGCCTCGTCGACGTGGTAGCCCCACGACTTGCCGACCAGGCACACCACCTCGGTGCGGGCGTCCACCAGCGCCTGCAGCAGGGGGTCGGCTTCGGCCGCGCGTCCAGGGCCACGCGTCATGCCGAAGGCGACCAGCGTCGCGGACCCGAGCGCGAGCTCACCGTCCGCCGCGCGGGCGAAGAACTCGGTGTCCTTGGGGTTGGCGCCCGGCCAGCCACCCTCGATGTAGGCGACGCCGAGCTCGTCCATGCGGCGGGCGACGCGCAGCTTGTCGTCCACGGACAGGCTCACGCCCTCGCGCTGGGTCCCGTCGCGCAGCGTGGTGTCGTACAGGTCCAGGCCCGGCCCTGGTTCGGGCAGGGGGCTGTGGTGGGTGGCGCTGGTCACGATCGGTCGTCCTCCTACGCGGCGCTGGTCGGCACGTGGCGACCGGACGACGGGAGGACCAGGCGAGCCGGGCCGCTCCCGCAGCCCGGTGCACACCGGCTACGGGAGCGGTGCAATCTCGATGACGAAGCGACGACCGGCGGGCACGACGGAGGGGACATGCCCCTGCGGTGCAGCGGTCGGACGCATCGTCGACTCCCTCATGGTGACGTGCGAGTGGCGACCGTACCGCCCGCTTCGCACCGCTGTCGACTCCCGTCGCGGTTCAGCCGGCGGGGGCGTCCTCGATGCGGAAGCCGACCTGCAGCGTCACCTGGGTGTGCTGGACGTCGCCGTCCTGGATCCAGCCCCGGATCTCCTTGACCTCGAACCAGTCGAGGTGGTGGATCGTCTCGGCCGCCTTGGAGATGGCGCGCCGGATGGCGTCGTCGACACCCTCGCGGCTGGAACCGACCAGTTCGATCTTCTTGTACACGTTCGACATGTGCGTGCTCCTCGGAAGCTGTCGTCGCACCGTAACGCGCATCCCCGACGGTGACGGTTCGGTTCCGGCCAGCCGAACGTCGCCCGGCCCCGTCGCCGAGGAACCGTCGGCAGGAGAATTAGAACTCGAAGGGGTTCCAGGGGGCGAGGTCGGTCGCGACGAGGCGGTCGAGTTCGGCGGCGGCGCCGGCCCGCCGTTCGACCAGGCGGCGGGCACCGGCGAGCTGCACGGCCCTGACACCGCCGAGCCAGACCGAGGCGAGCGCGTCGATCGGCAACGACAGGTCGGCGTCGCGGTCGGTGCGGGTCATCGACACGCCATCGGGCGATGCGTCGAGCAGCCAGGTGCCCGACTGGTCGCGCGTCGGGTCGCCGACGTCGAGCACGATCGCCGCCGTGGCCGCGTAGGTGCGGCCCTCGAAGGCCTTCTGGACGTCGAGGAGGCGCGCATACAGCGGGTACCACGCCTTGGTGCGCAGGCGCAGCCGGTCGGTGACCAGCTCGGGGAGAGGACAGTCCGGCGGGCGCAGCGACGCGGCGACCGCACTGGTGAGGTCGATGTCGCACACGAACTGCCAGAGGGCGGCCTCGGCCTCGGCATCGGCCGCGACGAGTTCGCCGAGGCGGACCGTCCCGTCCGGAAGGTTGTCCTTCCAGGCGCCGTCCTTGACGCGGAAGCTGGCGTAGCCACGTCCGGGGACGTGCACGAGGCGACGGGCACTGGCGCCGTCGCGCCACGACTCCGGATCCTTGACGAGGGTGCGTCGCCACCATTCGGGACTGCGGGTCGCACAGCCCGGCCGCCGGTCGCGGACCGACTCGAGGATGGAAGGCCATTCGGCGAGGGCCTGTTCCGGCGCCGCCGGGACGACGATCGAGGTGTCGACGGGGTCGCGGAACGTCACGCTGCGATCGATGTGGTAGCCGACCGTCGGCGCGACGACCCCGAAGCCGTACCGGCCGTAGATGATCGACTCGGACGCGTAGAGCATCGCGACCGGCTCGCCCCGTTCGGCGGCGTCGTCCAGGCCCGCGACCATCATGCGGTTCAACAGGCCGCGGCGCCGGTGGGTCTGCGCGACGCCGACCGCGGTCACGCCGGCCATCGGCATGCGGCCGCCACCGGGCGTGGAGACGTCCATGGAGTAGATGCCGTAGTTGGCGACGAGTTGCTCACCGTCGCGCACGACCCAGCCGCGGAAGTCGAGCTCGGGTTCCTGGATCAGCCTGACCCAGTGGTCGAGTTCCTCGTCGGACTCGTCCTCGTAGAAGTTGCGCGAGACCGATCTCGCGAAGGGAAGCGCGTCATCGAGCGCGATCTGCTGCAGTTCGAGGGAGGACATGGGCGGTTCCGGGACGACGGGGGCCGTGAAACGGCCGGGACGATCGGGGGCGGATCGGACTAGAACATGACGCCGGTCCACGGCGCCACGTCGGTCGCGAAGAGACGGTCGAGGCGCGCGGCGCCGTCGGGTCGTGCGGCGGTGAGCCGGCCCGCGGCCGCATAGCGGGTCGCGCGTTGGCCGCCGAGGACGAGTGCCGCGAGCACCTCGCTGTCGAGTTCGATCTCGGCCTCGCCGGTGAAGGGTTCGCAGGTGGCCTTGCCCTCGGCGACCTGGAGGCGCCAGGTCCCGTCGTTGGAGCCGCGGAAGCGGTCGTGGACGCGCAGCGTGACCGCGCCGTCCACCGCGTAACCGCGTGCCGACAGTGCGGCGGGGACGTCGACGAGCGCGACGTACAGGGGCCAGTCGGCGCGGACCTTGGCGCGGCCGGCGTCCTGCAGCAGCAGGGGCAGCGGGTCGTCGACGGGGCGGCGGCCGGCACGGGTGGTCGCGCTGAGATCGGTGTCGAGCACGAACTGCCACATCGTGGCGGTCGCGTCAGGGTCGTTGGCGATCAGTTCCTGCACGTGCACGGTCCCGTTCGGCAGGCCGCCGTCCCAGGAACCCTCCTTGAGCCGGTAGATGGCGAAGCCACGGTCGTCGAGCAGCGCGTAGCGCTTCTCACCGGCACCGTCACGGTGGCTCGGATCGTCGTCGAGCAACCGTTCCCACCACGTGTCGGCGAAGCCGAGCATGCCGGGTCGTTGCCGGCGAGCGGCCTCGTAGATCGGGGGAAACGCCGCTGCGGCGGTGGCACGGTCGACCAGGCGGACCGCGCCGACGTCGACGGGCGTGCGAAGTCCGGCGGTCGCCCGTTCGATCTCGAGGCTGATCCCCGGCGCTGCCGGCCCGAACCCGAAGCGGCCGTAGATCGGTGCCTCGGAGGCCCACAGGGCAGCGAACGGCTCGTCGCGCTCGTCGGCGTCGTCGAACAACTGGGCCATCATCCTGGTCAGGACCCCGCGGCGCCGCTGGTCGGCACGGACGCTGACGACCGTCACCCCGGCGCACCGGGCCGGGTCCGCACCGGGCATCGACAGGTCGAAGCTGTAGGCCCCCGACGTCCCGACGATCCGGCCGTCCACCCGGGCCGCCACGGCCCGATCGAGCTCCTGCCACGGGCGGATCCGTGCCAGGTCCTCCTCGGACATGCTGAAACCGAAGGTCTGCGTGAACACGCGTCGGAAGTCGGCGAACTCGTCGGCGTCGATGCGCCCGATGGTCACGTCGCTGGCCACGTCGGCCTCCTGGGAGCAGGCGAGCCGACCCACGCTAGCCGTCGTCGCGGTCCATGGCGAGCCTCATTTCGCTGCGGGAGGCGGGTGGCGATCAGCCGTCACCGGTGGTGTGGCGTCGCATGAAGGCCCCGACCTCGCGCAGTGCCTGACGGGACTCGGGAAAGCCGGGGAAGGCGTGGAAGACGTGCCACAGCCCGTCGAACTCGCCGAGCGACGCGTCGACGCCCGCGGCACGCGCACGCTCGACCAGGCGCCGTGCGTCGTCACGGAGGATCTCGTCACTGCCGACGTGCACCAGCATCGGCGGCAGTCCGGAGAGGTCGGCGTACAACGGCGAGACGCGCGGGTCGTCGAGTTCGAGCTCACCCACGTACGCCCGCGCCGCCGGCTCGACCAGCCGCGTGGTCAGCCAGGGGTCGACCCCGTCGAGCTCCTGCATCGACGCGCCGGTCCCGGCGAGGTCGGTCCAAGGCGACATGCCCACGTAGCACCCCGGCAGGGGCTGCCCGCGGTCGCGCAGGTGCACCAGCAGGCCGAGCGCGAGGCCACCGCCGGCGGAGTCCCCGCTGATGGCGACGCGGTGCGCGGGCGCGCCGTGTTCCTCGGTGAGCCAGCGCCAGGCCGTGAGCACGTCGTCGAACGCCGCCGGGTACACGTGCTCGGGCGCGAGCCGGTATTCGGGCAGCAGGACCGGAGCCCGGGCCGTGCGTGACAGCGACGCGCCGAGCCCCCGGTGGCTGCGTGGGGACCCCATCGCGTAGGCGCCGCCGTGCACGTGGAAGACGACCCGGTCGGTGTCGCCTGCCCGCTCGTCACGTACCCACTCCCCGAGGACGCCGGGCATCTCACAGGCCTCCCAGGAGGCCGTCCGCGGCAGGCGGATGCGGTTTCCCAGCTGCTCCATCTGCTCCCGCAGACGCAGCGCGTAGGCCTCGAGTTCCTCGACCGGGCCGGCGGGGTCGGGCACGCCCCCGCTTCGCGAGCGCAGCAGCCGGACCGAGGTCACCAGGCCGCGTTTGACGAGCTGCGCGCGCATCGACGGCAACGTGGGGTCCTTCCCTCGCACCAGCGGCAGGTCGCGACCGAGCGCTTCAGTCGACGACGGTGAGCCAGTCCTTGTAGGCGTCGATGCGCCCGTGGATGGCGTCGACGAAGGTGGACTGGATGCGTTCGGTGACCGGCCCCCGGGGACCGATCACGCGACCGTCGACCTCGCGGACGGGCGTGAGCTCGGCCGCCGTCCCCGTGAGGAAGATCTCGTCCGCCAGGTAGAGGTCGGTCCGCACGAGGCTGGTCTCGTGCACCTCGATGTCGAGGTCGCGGGCGATCGTCATCACGCTGGAACGGGTGATACCACCCAGTGGGCCGTCGGACAGGGGCGGGGTCAGCACCATCCCGTCGCGCACGACGAAAAGGTTCTCGCCCGTGCCCTCCGCGACGTAGCCGTCCTCGGACAGCATGATGGCCTCGTCGTAGCCCGCACGTAGCGCCTCGACCTTGGCCAGCGAGGAATTGAGGTACTGGCCGTTGGCCTTGCCGGCGGGCGGGATGGTGTTCTTGCCGATGCGACGGTAGGAGCTGATGCCCACCCGGACGCCGTTGACGGCGCTGTCCTCACCCAGGTACGCGCCCCACTCCCAGGTCGCGACGATGGTCTGAGGCTTGGACGGCAACGGGTTGAGGCCGATCTCGCCGTAGCCGAGGATGATCGTCGGACGGATGTAGCAGCCGCCCTCGTGGCCGTTGACGCGGATCAGTTCACACACGACCTCGCACAGGTCGTCGACCGAGTACGGGATGGTGTCGAGCGGCGGGTAGATCTTCGCCGACTTCAGCAGGCGGGCGAGGTGGGGACGCAGTTGGAAGACGGCCGGCCCGGCGTCGGTGGGATAGGCGCGGATGCCCTCGAAGACGCCGTAGCCGTAGTGGATCGTCGGCGTGAGGACGTGGACCGTGGCTTCGTCCCAGTCGACGAAGGCGCCATCCATCCAGATCTTGTCGGACTTCGGAAACGGCATCGGCCTGCTCTCCTCCCGGGGTGGGTGACGTCCTGGTGCTCCTCGAGGGTGTCACGCGACCGTCACGACGCGACCAGCTCCACCAGCCGGTCCCCCACGTCGCCGGTCGAGTATGCCGAACCGTCCGGGCGCTCGTCCCCGCGTTCGGACAGCAGCGCACCGACGGCGGCGTCCACCCGCGCCGCCGCGGCGTCCTCGCCCAGGAAGGCGAGCATCTGTCCGAGGCTCATGACCGCCGCGACGGGGTCCGCCCGGCCCGTGCCCGCGATGTCGGGCGCCGAGCCGTGCACCGGCTCGAACATCGACGGTGCCCGCCGTGTGGGGTCGAGGTTTCCCGACGCGGCCAATCCCATCCCGCCCTGCACGGCGGCGCCGAGGTCGGTGATGATGTCGCCGAAGAGGTTCTCGGTCACCACCACGTCGAACCGTTCGGGCTGGGTCACGAAGTACAGGCACGCCGCGTCGACGTGGACGTAGTCGCGGGTCACGTCGGCGAACTCGTCGTCGCCGAGCCGTTCGAACGTCTCCATCCACAGCGCCCCCGCATGCACGAGCACATTGGTCTTGTGCACCAGCGTGAGGTGGCCGCGACGGCGCCTGGCCTCCTCGAAGCTGTAGCGCAGCACCCGCTCGACACCGTGGTAGGTGTTGACCGACTCCTGCGTGGCGACCTCGTGGTCGGTACCTGCGTACAACCTGCCGCCGGCGCCCGCGTAGACCGATTCGGTGTTCTCGCGGATGACGACGAAATCACAACGTTCGGGCGTCAGGCCGGCGATGGGGGTGGTGACACCGGGGTAGAGCTTGACCGGCCGGTGGTTGACGTACTGGTCGAAGGCGAAGCGCAGCTTGAGCAGCAGCCCGCGTTCGATGACGCCGGGCGGGACGTCGGGGGTGCCGACCGCGCCGAGGTAGATGGCGTCGAAGCGCCGCAGCTCGTCCAGGGTCTCGTCGTCGAGCACCTCGCCGGTCTCGAGGTAGCGACGCCCACCGAGGTCGTAGTCGACCCGCTCGGTACGGAAGTCCTCGAGCGCCTCGAGCCGGTCGAGAACCTTCAGGCCCTCGGCGACGACCTCGGGGCCGATGCCGTCGCCCCCGAGGATCGCGATGCGGTGGTCTGCCATGCTGTCCGGCCCTGTCGTCGGTCGACTCGTCGGCGAAGATCCTACGCAGCTGGCCACATCGGTCGGTATCCACGCCTATCGTGCTCGCGTCCGCTCTCACTGGAGCCAGCATGACCGACCACTCCGTCCCGCCTCCAGGCACCCCGCACGGGTCGGTGTTCACCGGCACGGCTGGGCTCGGCGCACGAATCGGCGCACGCCTCCTGGACGTCCTGATCGTGGCCGTGCCCGCCAACATCCTGCTCTGGATCATCGGCTTCGGCGGGCTCGGCATGGACCGCCAGACGTGGGTCGGCAGTGCCGTCATCTCGCTGTTGTGGTTCGGCTACTTCGTCTTCTTCGAGTCCAACCGGGGCGCCACCCTCGGCAAGCAACTGCTCAACCTGAAGGTGATCGACGCCAACGGCGCGGCACCGGCGACCGACGTCGCGGCGAAGCGCAACGTGTGGATGCTGTTCGGGTTGATCCCCTGGTTCGGCGGCCTGCTCAGCTTCGTCGCCTTCGTCGTGATCATGGTCACGATCTCCTCGAACGCGCACAACCGTGGTGTCCACGACACCTTCGCCGGCACGGCGGTCATGCGCACCTGACCCGCGTCGACGCCGCCGACGACGCCGGCCGACCGTCCCGGGGACGCGAACGCCGGGAGCTGCACGTGATCTTCTCCGAGGACGTCGACCGACCCGCGCTGCGCCGCGCCCTGCTGGCGTTCGCACCGTGGCTGACGGAGACCGAGGTCGGTCCGGCGGCGGTCGAGGCCGGCGACTGCGACCGCTGCGGGAACGCGCCGAGGCTGTTGCCCCTGTGCGGGCCGGTCCCCTGGCAGGCCGTGTGTCGTGGCTGCGGCCTGGAACTGGAGGATGACGGCTGGTGCGCCGGGCACGCAGACGACGGTGCCCGAGCACGCGACTGGGCGGCGGCGCTGCCCAGCGACTGGGAACGAGCCGTGCTGCTGTGGTGGCTGGCCACCGGCGAGCTGCGCGGCATCGAGCTGCTCCCCGATGCCCCTGCGGCCCTGCCGGCCGCGATCGTGCACGCCATCGGACGCTGAACACGAGTCGTGCCCGTTCCGACACCGGCTCCGTGCCGCACAACGAGCGCTATCCCTTCGCGCCCCGGCCGGAGTCGCGGACCGACACACCGTGCTCGGCCAGGAAGGCGCGTACGCCCGCGGCGTCTCGGAAGCGGTGGCCGGCGATGCCGAGCTCGCGCGCGCCCGTGACGTTCTCCTCGCGGTCGTCGACGAAGAGCACCTCGTGGGGCGCGCACGCGAGTTCGTCCAACAGGGCGCGATAGAACCTCGCGTCCGGTTTCCGGGCACCGAGATGACATGAGGCGATGACGCGGTCGAACCGTCCGGCCAGCAGCGTCCGCGCCAGCTCGTCGACCCAACGCGGGTAGTTGCTCGCCGTGGCGCGCACCACGACGCCCGCCAGCCCGTCGAGCAGCTCGGCCATCCCGTCGAGCCAGCTGGTCCCGGCGAGCCGCGCCCGGTGGAACGCATCCGGGTCGACGTCGATGCCATGGTCGGCGAAGGCGGCCCAGTAGTCGTCCTCGGCCAGTTCATCGCGCTCGAGCGCCGGATAGACGTGCGGGGGTCGGCGGGCGAAGAGTTCGTCCAGCGACAGTCCCGTCGCGGCGCGCAGGGCATCGCGGTACGGGTCACGCACCACGGTGTCCATCAGGTCGAAGGCGACCACACGGATCACCCGCTGCCCCCGGCCCGGTCGCTCACGAGCCGGTCGAGACGGTCGAACAGCTGGTCGCGCGAAAGCTCACCCAGCACGCGCTCCACCTCGCCGTCGGCGCCCACGAACAGCCAGGCCGGCTGGACCCGGACCCCGAAGTGCGACCACAGCGAGCCGTCGTCGTCGACCAGGGTCGGCATCTGCTCGAGCCCGTGCCGGACGAGGAAGTCCTGCATCGCCTCGTCGTCGTCGTGCGCGGCGACGCCGACGAGCTGGATCTGCTCGCCGTAGGTCTGCAGTGCCTCCGCGACCGCGGGGGCTTCCCGGTTGCACGGCGTTCACCAGGGGGCCCACATCCACAGGGCCACCTGGTCGCCGTGGGCGGCGGCGAGGTCGATCCGGCCACCGTCCAGGGAACGCCCCGACACGTCCAACAGCCCGGTCGTCGCGGCGTCGGGCGGATCGCCCTCCGACGGCGCAGCCCCCGGCTCGTCGCCGGTCGACGGCGGGGAGTCGGTCTCGGGGCCAACCGGCGCCGACGTCTGCCGTTCCGACGGTCCACCGTCGGCACAGCCGAGCAACGCCGTCGCGCAGGCCAGCGCGACCAGGGCGGTGCGACCACGAGGACGCATCGGGGGGCGCGAACCTCCGGGAGGGTGGCCTAGGTTCGACGACCCTACCCCCGCCGGCTCGGCCGTCGCGCGGGTCGATCCGTCATCCCGCCGGAGGAGCAGCACGTGGACCTGCGCCAACGCCTCGCCACCGCGACCGACGCACGCCGTGACCAGCTGGTCGGCCTCTCCCACGCCGTGCACGGCGACGCCGAGATCGGCTTCGAGGAGCACCGTTCCTCGCGACGGGTGGCCGAAGCCCTCGCGAACGGCGGTTTCGACGTCCAGCACGGGGTCGCGGGCCTCGACACCGCCGTCGTCGCCCGGGCCGGGTCCGGTCCGCTCAGGATCGGCATCTGTGCCGAGTACGACGCGCTGCCCGGCATCGGTCACGCCTGCGGACACAACGTCATCGCCAGCGCCGCCGTCGGGGCCGGGCTGGCCCTGGCCGAGGTCGCCGACGACCTCGGGATCGAGGTCGTGGTGCTGGGAACACCTGCCGAAGAAGGTGGGGGCGGAAAGATCCTGATGATGGAGGGCGGCGCGTTCGACGGACTCAACGCCGCGATGATGGTGCACCCCGCCCCGTTCGAGGCGGCCCAGATGACCTGCCTCGCGGTGCAGCACTTCGAGGTCCGCTACCGCGGCCGGTCCGCGCACGCCTCGGCCTACCCGCAGCTGGGCATCAACGCCGCCGACGCCCTCACCGTCGCGCAGGTCGGTATCGGTCTGCTGCGCCAGCACATCCGGCCCACGGACCGTATCCACGGCATCGTCACCGACGGCGGTGACGCGCCGAACATCGTTCCCGAGCGCACCGCCGGCACCTGGTACGTCCGGTCGCGCTCGCTCACCGAGCTCGCGGACCTGTATCCGCGGGTGCAACGCTGTTTCGAGGCCGGAGCGGTGGCGACCGGCGCCACGGTCAGTTTCGACGAGCCCGGACCGGCGTACTCCGAGTTCCTCGCCGACGAGGAACTGTGCCGGCTCTACACCACCGAAGCCGAGGCCATCGGCCGCACCTTCCCCGCACCCGGCGCGGACGACACCGCGCTGGCCGGCTCCACCGACATGGCCAACGTGTCGCTGGCGATGCCCTCCATCCACCCGATGCTGGGCATCGACGCGCGAGGTGCGGTCAACCACCAGCCCGAGTTCACCGCGGCCTGCGTGGCACCGTCGGCCGACCGGGCCGTGCGCGATGGCGCGTTGGCCATGGCGCGGACCGTGGTCGCCATCACCGAGGAGCCGGCGCGCGACCGCCTGCTCGCACGGGCCTACGAGGCGCCGACCGCTCGCTGACCGGCGCCCCGCTTCGCTTCCTCCGACGTCTCCCAGGCGTGCGCACGGACCTCGTGGAGGCGGTGGCCGAGGAAGCGGCGCCCGAGTTCCGCGAACCGGTCAGCGCGCCCCGAGGTGATGAACACGCGGCGGCCCGGCCGGTCGGCCGCCCGCAACCACCCCATGCGCTCGAGCAGGTCGCGGACCTCGAAGGCGGTCTCGTCGGCGCTCGAGACGAGCGTCACGTGGCGGCCGACGACCTCGCCGATCGCGCGCGACAACAGCGGGTAGTGCGTGCAACCGAGCACGAGCGTGTCCGTGCGTGCCGTCAGCAGCGGCGCCAGGCGGTCGTGGACCACCTCGACCGCCTCGGGGGTGTCGGTCCTCCCTTCCTCGACGAGCTCGACGAACCCGGGGCAGGCAAGTACCTCGAGCTGCAGGTCGAGTTTGAGCCGCTCGGCCGTGTCCTCGTAGATGCGGCTCCTCGCCGTCATCCGGGTGCCGATGACCACCGTCCGTCGGCTGCGGGACGCCTTGGCGGCGGCCCGCAGTCCCGGCTCGACGACGCCGATCACCGGGATGGCCAGACGCTCGCGCAGATGCGTCAGCGCGGCCGCGGTCGCCGAGTTGCACGCCACCACCAGCATCTTGGCCCCCTCGTCGACGAGCAGGTCCGCGATCTGGTCGCTGAATCGGCGGAGTTCGTCGGCGCGGCGGTCGCCGTAGGGATAACGCGCCGTGTCGCCGAAGTAGACCAGGTCCTCGGCGGGCAGCAGGTCGGCCAGCGCCTGCAGCACCGTCAGCCCGCCCAGCCCGCTGTCGAAGACGCCGATCGGTCCGTCGTTCACGAGGACACACCGTCATTCGGGAGGGGAAGCGATGGCGCTCACCGTAGCGTCGACGGCCCCACGGACGGCCCCGCCCGTCGGCCACCCGGTGACGCGACACCGAGTAGCTTGCCGGACCGATTCCGACCCGGCGAGGAGTCCGACGTGGCCCGTCCAGACATCGCGGTCCTGCCCGACTCGACCCCGCAGGCGCTTCGTGACGCCGTCGAGGAGGGCGGCGGCAACGTGGTCGCCGTCGCCGACGCCGAGGCGCTGGTCTGGGTCGATCCGGCCGCACCGCAGGACCTGCGGGCCGTGCTCGACGACCACCCGCGGATCGGTTGGGTCCAGCTCCCCTACGCGGGGATCGAGCCGTTCCTCGACGTCCTCGACGCCGACCGGACCTGGACCTGCGGCAAGGGCGTCTACGCCGAACCGGTGGCCGAGCACGTCCTGGCCCTCGCGCTGGGCGGGATGCGGGGCGTCGGTCGCTACGCCCGGGCACGGTCCTGGTCCGGGCCCTACGGCACCAACCTGCTGGACGGGCGGGTGACCATCCTCGGCGGCGGGGCCATCACGACCTCCCTCGTGCGGCTGCTGCAGCCGTTCGGTGCGCACATCACCGTGGTGCGGCGCCACCCCGAACCGATGGAGGGGGTCGCCGAGGTCGTCGGCAGCGATCGACTGCACGACGCGCTGCGGGGCCGGGACCTCGTCGTGCTCGCGCTGGCGCTCACCCCCGAGACCCGCGGGGTCATCGACGCCGCCGCCCTGGACGCGATGGCGGACCACGCGTGGCTGGTCAACGTCGCCCGCGGCGGGCACGTGGTGACCGACGACCTGGTCGCAGCACTGCGCGAAGGCCGGATCGGCGGGGCCGCCCTGGACGTCACCGATCCCGAGCCCCTGCCCGACGGGCACCCGCTGTGGACCCTGCCGAACGCGATCGTCACCCCCCACGTTGGCAACACCCCCGAGATGGGGCGCACCCTCCTCGCGGCGCGCATCCGCGAGAACGTGCGTCGCTACGCCGAGGGCCGCGACCTGCTGGGACCCGTCGACGTCACGCTGGGGTACTGAGATGGACGTCGAGGCCCAGGTCCTGCGGGCGGTCGCTGCCACGGGCGCCGACTACGAGGTGGTCGAGATCGACCCGGCGCTGGCGGACACCGCCGCCTTCTGCGCCCACTACGGCTACGACCTCGCGGCATCGGGCAACTGCATCCTCGTGGCGTCCCGCGACGAGCCGCCCGTGCTGGCCGCCTGCGTGGCGCTGGCGACCACCAGACTCGACGTGAACAAGCGGGTACGCAAGCTGCTTGGCGTGCGCAAGCTCTCCTTCGCACCGGCGGAACTGACCCGTGAGGTCACGGGCATGGAGATCGGCGGCGTGACCCCGTTCGCCCTGCCGCCCGACACGCCGCTGTACCTCGACGCGCGGATCCGCGATCTCGACCGGGTGATCGTCGGCGGGGGCAGCCGACGGCTCAAACTGCTCGTGGCGCCCGAGGCCCTGGCGGCGGTCGGCGGCGAGTTCGTGACCGACCTGGCCGTCGACCTGTAGGGGTGCGCATGGAGCGCTTCGAGGAGCGGCGGCGGGCCGACGCCCCGATCGAGGACTGCTGGGCGGTCCTCGTCGCGGCCGAACGCGCACCCGAGTGGGTGCCGTTCGTCTCGACCGCCACCGACGACGGCAGGAACGGCGTCGGCCGGGTGCAGACCGTCACCGGGTCCCTGCTCGGCATCTCGATGGACGTCGAGCAGGTGGTCGACGTGTGGGAGCCGCCACACCGCTTCGGCTGGGTCGCGGACCGGCCGTTCACGACCCGCCTGCGTGTGGAGCTCGAGCCCGTCGACGCGGCCACGACCCAGATCACCGCCGCGATCGAGGCGGACCTCGGCACCTTCCCGGTCGGTCGACGCATCGCGGCGATGACGGTGCGTCGCCAGTTCGCCAGGTCCGCCGACGCACTCGTCGAGCTGGTCGAGCAGCGCGCGTCCGAGGCGGGATCCGGCCCGGCCACGCCGGGCGACCCGGCATGATCCATGCCGACCGACCACTGGCGGCACCCGTGCACACGACGGCTTCACCCCCACCGGAACTGCGTGCCTGGGTGGAAGCCTCGCTGGGTGACCGCGCGGCGATCCTGCACACCGGGTTGCTCGCACAGGGCAGAGAAGGGGGCCCCTGGCGTGTGGTGGTGGCGGTGGGCGACGAACAGCGCGACCTGGTGCTCAAGGCCGCCCGGCCCGAGCCCGACGAGCTTGCCCGCTTCGTCACGGCCGCCGCCGCGCTCGAGCTCGCAGAAGCGCACGCGGTGCCGGCGCCCCGGCCGCTGGCGCACGACCTCGAGGCCGCGACCGGCTGGCTCACCACCCTGGTGACGCGACTGCCCGGTTCGAGTCGGATCGGCCGCCGCATCGGCGTGGCGCGCCTCCGGGCACTGGGCGCCGCCGCGGCGGGAATCCACCGGGTGACCGGCTCCCCGACCGACGAACTCCCGGAGCGGGCACGGACCCTGGACGGCTACGACCTGGATGCCGGTGCCACCGGCACCACCTCGACTCCGCTCCTCGAGCGCGCACGAGCGGTCCTCGCCGAGCACGCGCCGCCGGACGACCCGCCGGGCTTCGTCCACGGCGACCTGTGGCAGGGGAACACGCTGTGGGACGACGATGACTACGTGGGCGCCATCGACTGGGACTTCGCCGGGTTCGGGCCCGCCGGCATCGACCTCGGTTCCCTGCGGGCCGACGTCGCCCTGCTGCACGGAGCCGACGCCGCGGCCGAGGTACTGGCCGGCTGGTGCGAGGCGGCCGGCGAGGCGCCCCCGAGCCTGGCGTGGTGGGACCTGGTCGCCGGTGTGGCCACGCCTGACGATCTCAACGGCTGGCTGCCCAACTTCCATGCGCAGGGGCGGGCCGACCTCGACCTGCCGACCGTCACCGGGCGGCGCGACGCCTTCGTCCTCGACGCGCTCGAACGGCTCGCGTGACCCGCCCCCCGGGGCGCACGTGTCAGGAGGCGGGCACGCGCGGCCTCCAGGCCGGGCGTGCCGACTCGTAACCGGCGATCGCGGCGTCCTCCTGCAGGGTGAGGCCGATGTCGTCGAGCCCGTTGAGCAGGCAGTGCCTGGTGTGCTGGTCGATGTCGAAGTGTGCGTCCACGCCGGCGAGTTCGCCAACGCCCGGCGCGCGGACCCGTTGCTGCTCGAGATCGACGGTGATCTCGACGCTCGGATCCGCAGCCACCAGGTCGAACAGCTGCCGAACGATCGGCTCGCCGAGTTGCACGGCCACGACGCCGATCTGCCCACAGTTGTTGCGGAAGATGTCGGCGAAGCTCGTGGCGATGATGGCGCGGAATCCGGCGTCCTCGAGCGCCCAGGGGGCGTGCTCGCGCGAGGAGCCGCAGCCGAAGTTGCGGCCGGCGAGCAGGATGTTGGCACCCTGGTGCTGCGGTTGGTTCATGGGGAAGTCGGGGTTGGGGCTGCCGTCGTCGAGATAGCGCCACTCCGAGAACGCGAACGGCCCGAAACCGGTCCGCTCGACCCGCTTGAGGTACTGCTTGGGAATGATCGCGTCGGTGTCGACGTCGTTGGCCTCGATCGGGCAGGCGGTGCCCCGGATCACGGTGACGGGTTCCATCAGGCGTTCGTCTCCTGTGCGGCCGCGAACGCTCGCACGTCGGTGAGCCGGCCGGTGAGGGCGGCGGCCGCCGCCATGGCGGGCGAGACGAGGTGCGTGCGCCCCTTGAAGCCCTGCCGCCCCTCGAAGTTGCGGTTGGACGTCGACGCGCACCGCTCCCCCGGCGCGAGCTGGTCGGGGTTCATGCCCAGGCACATCGAGCAGCCGGGCGCACGCCAGTCGAACCCGGCCTCGATCAGCAGCTGGTCGAGACCCTCCGCCTCGGCAGCGGCGGCCACCAGGCCCGAGCCCGGCACCACCATCGCGCGAATGCCGTCCTTGACCCTTCGGCCCTCGACGATCTCGGCGACGGCCCGCAGGTCCTCGAGCCGACCGTTGGTGCACGATCCGATGAAGACGGTGTCGACCTCGATGTCGGTCATGGTCTCGCCGCCACGCAAGCCCATGTAGTCGAGGGCACGTTGCCACTGCTTCGCGGTGGCCTCGTCGGGCGCCTGGTCGGGGGTCGGCACGGCGCCGGTCACCGGGACCGACTGCGCCGGCGTGGTGCCCCAGGTGACGGTGGGGACGACGTCGGCCGCGTCGATGTGCACCACCCGGTCGAAGGTCGCGCCCTCGTCGGTGCGCAGCCCGCGCCACGCCTCGACGGCGGCGTCCCAGTCGGCGCCCTTCGGCGCGTACGGCTTGTCCGCGAGATAGGCGAACGTGGTCTCGTCCGGCGCGACGAGACCGGCGCGCGCACCCCCCTCGATCGACATGTTGCAGACGGTCATCCGACCTTCCATCGACATCTCGTCGAAGGCCTGTCCGCGGTACTCGATGACGTGGCCGGTGCCGCCGTCGACGCCGATGACCCCGAGGATGTGCAGGATCAGGTCCTTCGGTGTCGTGCCTGCCGGCAACGAGCCCTCGACCTCGATGGCCAGCGTCCTCGGCATGCGCTGTGGCAACGTCTGCGTGGCGAGTACATGCTCGACCTCGCTGGTGCCGATGCCGAAGGCCAACGCGCCGAACGCGCCGTGGGTCGCCGTGTGCGAGTCGCCGCACACGATCACGGCCCCCGGTTGGGTGAGCCCGAGTTCGGGACCGATGATGTGGACGATGCCCTGGTTACGACTGCCCATCGGGAACAGGCGGATCCCGAACTCGTCGCAGTTGCGGCGCAGCGCCTCGAGCTGGGCGATCGACAACTCGTCGGTCATGGGCAGCTCGCCGCGCACCTGTCGCGGGTCGGTCGGCACGTTGTGGTCGGCCGTCGCGAGCGTCAGGTCGGGGCGCCGCACGGTCCGTCCCGCGACGCGCAGGCCGTCGAACGCCTGCGGCGAGGTCACCTCGTGCACGAGGTGCAGGTCGACGTAGAGCAGGTCTGGCTGCCCCTCACGGGACCGCACGACATGCTGGTCCCAGATCTTCTCGACGATCGTCTTCGGCATCCTCAGCCCCAGCGCGACGACTGGGACGCGGCGATCGAGCGGTAGTCGACCTCCTCGGAGCGGTTGACCTCGACGGTGACGTCCTCGGAGCCGGTCGACTCGGTGTAGGACGCCGCGACCGCCGCGACGAGGGCGGCCTCGTCCTCGGGGGTCTGGTCCGGCGGGACGTTGAGGCGGATGACGTTCTTCATGCGGTAGTCCTCTCGGGTGCCGTGGGCCACGTGGCCCGGGTTGCTGACGGGTCGTTCGCGGGCAGCGCCAACGGCCGGGTCACGGCCGGAACTCGGAGCTGCGGTGGACGAGTCGACGCGAGCGGTTCAGCGCATCCACGTACGCGCGGGCGCTCGCCTCGACGATGTCGGTGGAGACGCCGCGCCCGGTGAAGCGCTGCCCGTCCTCCACTTCCACCGTGACGGTGACCTCACCGAGGGCGTCGATGCCCCCGGTGACGGCCGCCACCTGGAACGAGACCAGTGCGACCCCGTCCCGGCCGACCGCGCGGCGGATCGCGCCGCAGGCTGCGTCGACCATGCCGTCCCCGCTCGCTTCGGCGGTGACCGTCGCGCCCGGGTCGTTGCCGGTCTCGGCAGCGACGTCGGAGCCCACGAGCCGGACCGCCACGGAGGCGGTCGGCTGGGTGTCGGTCCCGCCGGTGACGGCGAGGGAGACGAGTTCGTAGTCGTCGTCCGCCTTGACGTGGGTCTCGGCGATGACGATGGCGGCGACGTCCTCGGAGCTGACGATCCCCTTGCGATCGGCCAGGTCCTTGAACCGCCGGAAGGCGTTCTGGGCCTCGGCGTCGTCGAGCTCGAAGCCGAGGTCGTCGACGGCCTTGAAGAAGGCGTGCCGGCCGGAGTGCTTGCCGAGCACGATCTGCGAGCCGTCGGCCCCGACGTCCTCGCTCTTCATGATCTCGTAGGTGAGACGGTCCGCCAGCACGCCGTGCTGGTGGATGCCCGACTCGTGCGCGAAGGCGTTGGCACCGACGACCGCCTTGTTCTTCTGCACCGAGTACCCCGTCAGACTCGACACCAGCTTCGAGGTGCGCAGCAGTTCGGGGGTGTGGAGGCCGTGGTCGACGCCGAGCAGGTCCGCGCGGGTGCGGATCGCCATGACGACCTCCTCGAGCGAGCAGTTGCCCGCACGCTCGCCGAGGCCGTTGACGGCGACCTCGATCTGGCGGGCGCCGTTGCGCACCGCCTCGAGCGAGTTCGCGACGGCGAGCCCGAGGTCGTTGTGGCAGTGCACGCTGACGACGACGCCCTTGTCGGCGATGTCGGGGATGCGCCGGTGCAGCTCGGCGATCCAGCCACCGAAGTCGTGCGGCAGGGCGTAGCCGACGGTGTCGGGGATGTTGACGGTGGTCGCGCCGGCCTCGACGGCGGCGGCGACGATGTCGACGAGGAACGAGAAGTCGGTGCGGGTCGCGTCCTGGGGACTGAACTCGACGTCGTCGGTGAACGAACGCGCGAGCTCCACCGCCCGCACCGTCTGCGCCAGGATCTCGTCCTCGGACGCCTGCAGCATGTACTTGCGGTGGATGTCGGAGGTCGACAGGAAGGTGTGGATGCGGTGACGCTTGGCCGGCGCCAGCGACTTGGCCGCGGCCTCGATGTCGCCGGGCATGGCGCGCGCCAGTGCCGCGATGACCGGGGGCTCCCGACGGTCGGTCACGCCCTCGGAGCCGCCGGGACCCTGGGCTGCGCGGGGGGCGTTGCCGACGATCTCGGCGACGGCCTTGACCGCGTCGAAGTCGCCGGGCGAGGCGGCCGAGAAGCCGGCCTCGATCACGTCGACCTGCAGGCGGGCGAGCTGCTCGGCGATCTCGACCTTCTCGCGGGCGTCGAGGGAGATGCCAGGCGACTGCTCGCCGTCGCGCAGGGTGGTGTCGAAGATGGTGACGTCGTCGGGGACGACGGCTGCTGCGTCGATGTCGGTGGGCCGACCCATCGAGTTGTCCTTGTCTGCTCGCCACCTCGCGGCGGCTGATCCGTTGTGGGATCCCCTTCGATGTGCCTCCGCGTCGCCGTCTTTCAGGGGTGGGAACGGCGCCGCGGCATCAAAGGACGAGCAGAAGGACGAGACCCGCAATCAGGATCTCGAGCGCGTGCAGCAGGCCACGGCCGGCATCGAGCCGGTCCAGAACGGGGCTGCTGACATCACGCATGGTTCCGAGTGAATCGGCACGGCGGGGTCGAACGCAAATGGTCCCGCGCGCCACGCGTGCGCATCAGCACGGCCAACGCCCTCGCCGGATGGCGCCCGCACCCGGCCCGGCGGCCGGAGGCGCCTGACGGTGGGTAGGTTGCGGACGCCCGCCCGGCTGCCGCGAGCGGGTCGCTTCAGGAGCCGACGTGACCGACGCCAGTACCCGCGAGCAGGCCCTGGCGACGGCGGCACGCGCCGCGGACCTCGCCGGTGTGCAGGTGGTGGAACTGCACGACCATGCCGACATGCCCGCCGTCTCCGGCCTGTTCGACGCGGTCTGGGGCCGGGCGGGCGACGCGGGAGCGATCATGGCGCCCGAGGCGCTGACCGCGCTCGCCCATGCCGGCGCGCAGGTGTCCGGCGCCTACCGCGACGGTGCACTGGTCGGCGCGACCGCCGCCTTCCTGGGGCTCGCCGACGACGGTGAGGTGTTTCTGCACTCCCACGTGACCGGCGTGGTCGCCGGCGCGGCCGGTCGCGGGGTCGGCCGCGCGCTCAAGTGGCACCAGCGGGCCTGGTGCCTGCAACGGGGCATCGGTCGGGTGCGCTGGACCTTCGATCCGCTCGTCCGGCGCAACGCGGTGTTCAACCTGGTGCTGCTCGGCGCCCGCGTCGTCGCCTACCGCGAGGACGTCTACGGCCGGATGCAGGACGCCCGCAACGCCGGCGCACCGACGGACCGGCTCGTCACCGACTGGGACCTGACGGCGCCACGCGTGCTGGCCGCGGCCGCCGACCGGGCGGCGGCGCCCGACGTCGCAGCCATGCACCGCGCCGGCGCGGCCACGCTGCTGCGGGTCGACGACGACGAGACGCCGCACCTCACACCGACGGACGCGCCACGCGTCCTGGTGCAGGTCCCGGCCGACATCGAAGCCATACGCCAGCGGGATCCCGACCTCGGCAACGCCTGGGCCGCCGCCATCCGGGCCACCCTCGGTCATGCGCTGCAGCAGGGCATGCGCGTCAGCGGCTGCAGTCGCGACGGCTGGTACGTGCTGGCCGCGGACCGGTCCGTGACCGAACTCGCGGAACGCTCGTGAACCGCCTGCCGGCCGTCGACGTCGCCGCGATCGAACTCGTTCGCGTCCGGCTGCCCCTGGTGACCCCGTTCCGGACCTCCTTCGGGGTGCAGACCGAACGCGACGCGCTGCTCGTCCGGGTGCTCGCCGAGGACGGCCCGGGATGGGGTGAGTGCGTCACCCCGGCGACCCCCGTCTACACCGAGGAGTACACCGACGGCGCCGCGCACGTCCTCGAGCACGTCCTCGTCCCCGTCCTGCTCCGCGCCGGCCGCAGGCTGCACGCCGAGGACGTCGCCCCGCGTCTGCGCGGCCTCAAGGGGCACCGCATGGCGAAGGCGGCGCTGGAGGGCGCCATCCTCGACGTCCAACTACGCGCCGCCGGTCGCTCGCTGGCGACGCACCTCGGGGCGACCCGCGACCGGGTTCCGGCCGGCGTCTCCGTCGGGATCCCCGACGGCGGCATCCCGGAGTTGCTCGAGTTGGTCGCCGGCCATCTGGACGACGGCTACGTGCGCATCAAGGCCAAGGTCGCCCGCGGCCACGACGCCCAGCCGATGCAGGCACTGCGGGCACGGTTCGGCGCCGCGCTCCGACTGCAGGTGGATGCCAATGCGGGCTACGACCCCGACGCCCCCGAGGACGTGGCGACACTCGATGCGCTCGACGAGCTCGAGCTGGTCCAGATCGAGCAGCCGTTCGCGCCCGACCGTCTGCTCGACCATGCGCGACACGCCGCACGGTGGCGGACCCCCGTCTGCCTCGACGAGTCGATCCTCGACGTGGCGCGTGCGGTCGAAGCGCTCGAACTCCAGGCATGCCGGATCGTCAACGTCAAGCCGGGTCGCGTCGGCGGCCCGCTCGAGTCCGTGCGCATCCACGACGCATGCCGCGACCGGGGCGTACCCGTGTGGTGCGGTGGCATGCTGGAAACCGGCATCGGACGCGCGCTCAACGTCGCCGTCGCCGCGATGCCGGGCTTCACGCTCCCTGGGGACACCTCGGCGTCGGGCCGCTACTTCGCCGAGGACCTGACCGAGCCGTTCGTGCTGCGCGACGGCCACCTCGCGGTTCCCGACGGTCCCGGTATCGGCCGTGAGCCCCGTGCGGAGATGCTGCGCACCGCCTGGCGGCGCCAGGTCCGGTTGCCGTGATCGAACGCTTCGTCGAGGTCGACGGCGTTCGCCTCCGTACCGTCGTCGACGGTCCTGCCGGGCCGCCCGTCGTGGTCCTGCACGGCGGGCCGGGGCTGCCCGACTACACGGCGCCGCTCGCCCGGTTGCTGGACGACGTGTGCCGCGTGCATCGGTACGACCAGCGGGGCGCGGGACGCTCGGACCGGACGCCGCCGTGGACGTTGGCGCGCCTCGTCGCCGACCTCGACGGGTTGCGCAACGCATGGGGCTTCGAACGGTGGCACGTCGTGGGCCATTCCTGGGGGGCGACGCTCGGGCTGCTGTACGCCCTCGAGCACCCGGCGAGGACGACGAGCCTGTCGTACCTGTCTGGCACCGGCCTTGCCTGGCACCGCTGGGTCGACGCCTTCCGCGACGAACAACGGCGGCGTCTGACGACCACCGAACGCCGACGGCTCGACCTGCTTCGAGCGCGCCAGCGAGGTCCTGACGAGGAGGTCGAACGGTTCACCCTCGAGCTGCGGGCCGACTCGCTCGATCCCGACGCCGCGCACGAGGCCATCGCCGCGTTGGCCACGACCCTGGCCGCCGGCTTCCGCCCGGACGTGAACCATCGACTCAACCGCCAGCTGGAAGCGTTGGACGAGCACGAGCTCGAGCGGCGTTGCGCGGCGCTGACGGAGGTGCCGGTCCTGGTGGTGCACGGCCGAGAGGATCCGCGGCCCGCGGCCGCCGTGGAAGGTCTCGTCGCCGCCCTTCCCCGGGTGCGGTACCACCTGCTCGACGCTGGCCACGAGCTGTGGCACGAGCAACCCGCGCAGCTCGCGCAACTCCTGCGAGGCCTCCTGCTCGGCCTGAACGGGCCCAGCGTGGCACCGCGGGCCTGACATTCCCGCCCCGAGGGGAGGTGGAGGGAATCAACGGCCGATGTTCGCCGGCCGGACGCCGTCGTCGAGGGTGACCGCGACGGCATCGGCGAAGGCGCGGACCGTCCTGACGTCGGCGTCGTCGGGCAGTTCGGCCGCCGCCAGTGTCCGCCGCAGCTGATGGCGCACCGAGGCGGCGCGGTCGCCGCTGTCCGCCACACGTTCCGCGACGTCGATCAGCAACTCCAGGACGGCGATGAGCACCGTGGGTTCGCTCGCGCCGTAGCGCCGCGGCTGGGTGATGGCGAGTTCGAGGTGTTCGGCGAAGGTCGGTCGGGGCTGCACCGCGCGCAGTCGCCCGTCGGCGTCGTACGCCAACGCCGCACCGAGGGGCTGGTCGGCGAGCGCGACCATGATCGTGCTCAGCTGGCCGAGTGCCTGCACGCACGTGGTCGGGTCGTTCACGCCGGTGGACAGGGCACGGGCGGCGATGTCGCTGAGCTGGCGCAACCCGAAGGCCACGTCGTCGGACTCGGTGCGGTCCCGGCCGAGGTGGAAGCACCGGTGCAGAGCCGCGGCGAGATCGTCGTCGACCTCCACGGCCTCGCCGTCGTCGACGGGCCACACCCACGCCACGGTGGTGCCCGCCGCCACCCACTGTCCGGGCTTCGGCCGCAGGCAGACCACCAGGTCGTGCTCCTCCGCCGTCGCGGACAACGCGGACGGACTGGCGGTCTGGAGGTAGCCGCTGGTGCGCGCGACCACGGGCCGGGCCTCCGCGGGAGGGGTCGGAGCGACCTGATCGGGCAGCATCTCCCGGTCGACGGCCAACGAATCGAGCACCGCCAGGGTCTGCTTCCGGATGCTGGCCATCACGTCGTCGACCCGCAACCGGCTGGTGAGGTGGTGCAGGAAGAACACCAGCATCCCGACGGCCACCAGTGCGAACAGCAGCGCCACCGACACGGCGAGCTCGGGCACGAAGGGTTCCTCGCCGCCGTCGGGCGTGCGGACGTAGCGCAGTACGACGACGTGGAAGACGCCGGAACTCACCATGCCGCTGAGGACGACCTGGACACTGCGATCCTTGAGGAACGTCCGCAAGAGCCTGGGCGTGAACTGGGACGAGGCCATCTGCAGCGCGACGACCGTGAGGGAGAACACGACGCCGACCACCGTGAAGGTCGCGCCGGCGAGCTCGGCGAGAATCGCCCGCGCCCCGTCGGCACTGCCGGTGTAGGTCAGCGCGGACGGCAACCGCTCCAGTGTCGGCTCGAACGTGACCAGGATCCAGGCGACGGCGACGGACAGGAACACGCCCAGCGCCGGGAACAACCACAGCGAGTCCTGCAGGTCCTGCCACGAGCCGCGCAACCGCACCAGAACCTCGTTCACCCCACCGACTCCCTGATCGACGCCGCGCCCTGCGGACGGACCGCCGTGGAGCATGGCAGGCTGCGTCGGTCCGCGAGGCCTTCTCCCCCCGGAGCATGCACGTGAACCTGCCCGTCACCCCGCCCGTGGAACCGATGCTGGCAAAGCTCGCCCGCGAGTTGCCGATCGGGCCGTTGCACTACGAACCCAAGTGGGACGGGTTCCGGTGCATCGTGTTCCGGGACGGCGGCGAGCTGTTGCTGCAGAGCCGCAACCTCAAGCCACTCGATCGTTACTTCCCGGAGCTGCGCGAGCCGCTGCTCCGTCTCCTTCCGAAGCGCTGCGTCGTCGACGGCGAACTGGTCGTCCCGAGAGACGGCGTCCTCGACTTCGACGCGCTCTCCGAACGGATCCATCCCGCGGACTCGCGGGTGCAGATGCTCGCCGAGCGGACGCCGGCCCGCTTCGTCGCGTTCGACGTGCTCGCACTCGGCGAGGACGATTTGATGGGTGCCGCATTCGCACGACGCCGGGAGCGGCTGGCGGCGGCACTGCGCGGCATCGAGCCGCCGGTGCACCTCACGCCGGTGACCGACGATCCCGCGACGGCCAGCGACTGGTTCGCACGGTTCGAGGGCGCTGGACTGGACGGGGTGATCGCCAAGCCGGCCGACGGCCCCTACGCCCCGGGGAAGCGCACGCTGGTCAAGGTCAAGCACCAGCGGACGGCGGATGTCGTCGTCGGCGGGTTCCGCTGGCACAAGGACGGCGAGGGCGTCGGGTCTCTGCTGCTGGGGCTCTACGACGACGGTGGACAGCTCCGCCACATCGGGGTGGCGGCCGCGTTCTCGGCGAAGCGGCGCCGGGAACTCGTCGACGAGCTCGCGCCCTACCGGCCCGCCGACGGCGAGGCGCTGCCCGGACATCCCTGGGCCGACGGCGACGGCATGACCGGGACGCCGCGCGGTCCCTCGCGCTGGAACCAGGCCAAGGACACCAGCTGGCAGCCGTTGCGTCCCGAACTGGTGGCCGAGGTCGCCTACGAGCAGCTGCAGGGTGACCGGCTCCGCCACGGCGCCCGCCTGGTGCGTTGGCGTCCCGACCGTGACCCGGAATCGTGCCGCTACGACCAGCTGGAGAGCCCGCCGCCGGCTGAACTGGTCCACCTGTTCGCCGTCTGATCCGCGAACTCGTGCCGCTCCGGCGGACGCGACGCCAACGGGGTTCCCCGCCACCCGGAGCGGTACGTTCCCCGGCACGTCGAGACCTTCGAGGCAGCTGTCGTGCACGCCGTCCTGGGCACCATCCCCCCGCCGCCCTTCAACGGCTTCGAACTCGGGCCGCTGGACGTCCGTCTCTACGGCATCCTCATCGCCTTCGGCGCCTACCTGGCGCTTCGGCTGATGGTCCGGCGGTACGAGCAGTTCGGGGGCGACCCCTCGCGTGCCGAGACCGCCGCCCTGGTCATGCTCGGCGCCGGGTTCCTCGGGGCACGGCTGGCCTACGTCCTGCCCCGCCTCGACCACTTCCTGCGCCAGCCGCAGGACATCCTGGCCATCTGGCAGGGCGGACTCGCGCTCTTCGGCGGGCTCACCATCGGCTCGATCGTGGCGTTCCTGTACGCCAGGAACAAGCGGATGGACGTGCCGGCGCTGGCCGACGCCGCCGCACCGGCGGTGCCGCTCGCCCAGGCGATCGGGCGCTGGGGCAACTACTTCAACCAGGAACTCTACGGGCGTCCGACGGACGTGCCGTGGGCACTGGAGGTCGAGGCCGCCCATCGGCGGCCCGGGTACGAGAGCTTCTCGACCTTCCATCCCACGTTCCTGTACGAGTCGCTGTGGAACCTGGTGCTGTTCGCCGTGCTGTTGCGCATCGATCGGACCGGTCGCCTGCGGCGCGGATCGCTGGCGTTTCTGTACTTCATCGGGTACGGGATCGGCCGCGCCTGGATCGAGGCACTGCGGGTGGACACCGCCGAGCGCTATCTCGGACTCTCGCGCAACAACTGGGTCGCGCTGGCCGTCGTCGTGCTCGCGGTCGCCGGACTGGTGTGGTGGCAGCGGCGGACACCGCCCGCCACCACCGACCCCGCCGACGACGGCGACGTCGACCGGGATGCAGCCGACCACGCTCCCGCCGACGAGGCAGCGGACGCCGGCACCGACGCCACCCCGAGCGAGGGCGAGCGCCCCCACTGACCAGCACCGACCACGGCGACCCGAGGAGGTCCGTTGTGACCACGATCCGCCAGAACCGCCGCGAGGAGCAGCGGGCCAGGACGCGCGAAGAACTGCTCGACGCCGCGGCGCGGGTGTTCGCCGAGCGTGGCTACCACGCGGCCTCGGTGGACCTGGTCGCCGACGCCGCCGGCTACACCAAGGGGGCGGTGTACTCGAACTTCGACTCGAAGGAGGACCTGTTCCTCGCGCTGCTCGATCGACGCATCGAGGCCTCGATCGCCGCGATGGAGGAACTGCTCTTCGCCCGCGCCCCCGAGGACCGTGCGCAGATGTTCGCCGGCGCCGAACCCGAGGTCGAGGTCGTGGACCAGGACTGGTTCCTGCTCGAGACCGAGTTCATGCTCTACGCCGCACGCAATGGCGACGTCCGCGAGCGCATCGCGGCGCGACAGCGCCTCATCCAGGACCGGGTCACCGAACTGGTCGGCCGGCACCTCGACGACCTCGGCGTCGCGCCCGAGCGGCTGGCGCCGGAGCGGTTCGCCCGGATCCTGATCGCCGTCGTCTCCGGCCTCGCGCGCGCGTCGCTGGCCGACCCCCGCGCCAGCGACCACGCCGGAGAACTGCTCAACGACGTGGCGAACGGGTTGATCCACCAGGCCACGTCGCCGCCGTCCTGACGCGGGGGCCGGCGCCCCCACGCCGGCGGTCAGGCCCCGTGGAACGGCAGACCCGCCGCGGACTGGAACGCCTCGCCCATCGCCTCGTACAACGAGGGGTGCGCGTGGGTGATTGCCGCCAACTCCTCGGGGAGGGCCTCCCAGGTCGTGGCGAGGGTCGCCTCGGCGATCAGGTCGGTCGCGTGCGGTCCGACGATGTGGACGCCGACGACCGGGCCACCGCCGCCCGGGGCCCCGACGGGCGTCTGGTCGGTGCGGTGCACGACCTTCACGAACCCCTCGGTACCCGCCAGGATGCCCTTGGCATTGTGGCGGAGGGACGAGGTCTCGACGGCCACGGCGTTGTCGCCGTAGGCGTCGCGTGCCTGGGCCTCGGTCAGCCCGACGGACGCGACCTCGGGGTGGCAGTAGGTCACGCGCGGCGTCTGCGTGTGGTCCACGGGCCGCGCGCCGTCCTGACCGGCGATCCGGTCGGCGACCGCGAAACCCTCGGCGAAGGCGGCATGCGCGAGCGCCAGGGTCGGGCGGACGTCCCCGACGGCCCAGACGCCCTCGATCTCGGTCGCGCCCCACGCATCGGTGACCACGAACCCGCGCTCGTCGAGGATGCCGAGCTCGGCGGCCCCCGTGTCGGCGGTGTTGGGTCCCCGACCGGTCGCGACCAGCACCCGGTCCGCCTCGAGCACACGCTCTTGACCGTCGACCTCGACCACGACCCGGCCGAGGTCACCATCGCGTTCGACCGACTGCACCCGGGCCGAGGTCAGGACCTCGATGCCGCGCTGCGCATAGGCCTTCGCCACCGCCGTGGAGCAGTCGGCGTCCTCGAGCGGGAGGACGCGGTCGAGCGCCTCGACCACCGTGACCTCGCTGCCCATCGGCCGCCACATCGACGCGAACTCCATGCCGATGGCGCCGGCGCCGATGATCACCGCCCGCTGCGGCGGCGCGGTGAACCACAACGCGTGGTCGGAGGTCTGCACGACCTCACCGTCGATGTCGACGCCCGGCAGGCTGCGTGCGTACGAGCCCGTGGCCAGCACGACGTGTCGACCCTGGACGCGCGTCGTCGCGCCCTCGCCATCGGTGACCTCGACCTCGACGCGGCCGTCCTGGCCACGCACGAGGCGACCACGACCTTCGTGGCGGGTGGTGCGCTTGGCGACCAGGAAGTCGAGACCCTTGAACATCCGCGTGATGACGCCCTCGCGGAACGCCGTGAGCGCGTTCCCGTCGAGGCCGTCGTAGCGGACCCTCAGGCCGAGGACGTCGGCACGGTGCACCTCCTCGAGCACCTCGGCGACGTGCAGCACCGCCTTCGACGGGATGCAGCCGCGGTGCAGGCAGGTACCACCGACCTTGTCCGCCTCGACGAGCGCGACGTCGAGTCCGCGGGCCGCGGCCCGGAACGCCGTGGCGTACCCACCGGGGCCGCCCCCGACGACGACGATGTCATGCATGTGCGCTTTCCTTGGTCGCGTCAGCTGTGCAGCAGGATGCGGGCGGGGTTCTCGCACAGGTTCGCGACGTAGGTCACGAACCGTCCCGCCTCGCCGCCGTCGCTGATCCGGTGGTCGAACACGAGCGAGAACTTGCAGGTGCGCCGCACCACCACCTCGCCGTCGACGACCCAGGGGCGTTCCTCGATCGCGCCGACCCCGAGGATCCCGGCTTCGGGGTGGTTGATGATCGGGTTGCCGTCGTCGTTGCCGAACGCGCCGTAGTTGGAGACGGTGAAGGTGCCGCCGGTCATGTCGCCGGCGCCGATGCTGCCGTCGCGTGCCGCGGTCGCGAGCCGGTTGAGCTCGGCCGCGATCTGCAGCGTCGACTTGGCGTGCGCGTCCTTGATGTTGGGGACGACCAGGCCGCGGTCGGTGTCGGCGGCGAAGCCGAGGTTGACGTGCTCGTGCAGACGGATCTCGCCGGCCTCGCGGTCGATCACGCCGTTGAGGGTCGGGAAGCGCCGCAGACCGAGCACGACGGCGCGCAGGATGAGGGCGAACGGCGTCACCTTGACGTCGAACCCGTCGGCCTGCGCCTGGGCGGTCAGGTCCTTGCGCAGCTCCCACAGCGTGGTGAGGTCGGCCCACTTGGTGCAGGTCGCTTCCGGGATCTCCGTGCGCGAGACCTCCATCTTCTCGACGATCCGTTTCCGGATCCCGCGGATCGGTTCCACCTCGCCGGGGGTACGCCCACGGAAGCCGGGCACCACCTTCTCGCCGCCACCGCTGAAGCCCGCGAAGGGGTCGGTGGCGGGCGCCGCCCGCTGGCCGGTGCCGGACGCGGTCGCGACCTCGGAGCGCGCCGGGGCCGTGGCGGGTGCGTGGTCGCGTGCGGCGTCGTCACCGGACCGCGAGGCCGCCGCGTGGACGTCGTCGCGTGTGATGACGCCGTCGGGACCGGATCCGGGAGCGATCGAGGCGAGGTCGACGCCGAGGTCCTTCGCCAGCTTCCGTACGGGTGGCTTGGCCAGGGGCGCGACGACGACCGGAGCCTGCCCGTCGCCCGCGGTGTCGCCCGCGCCGCCCCCTCGGCGACGCCGCCGCGCCCCCGACTTGCCCGCGCCGTAGCCGACCAGCGGCTGGGGTTCCTCGTCCGCGTCGAGGCCGGTCGACTTGCGTCCCGCCTCGCCGTCGTGGACCTCGCCGTACAGGCCGGCGGTCTCCTCCACCGACTTCGCGGCGGCGCTCGCGCCGGCCTCGAACCCGCCCTGCGCGGGCGACGCCTCGGTGGCGGCGAGCGTGGCCGCGGCCTCCTCGGCGACCGCGCCCCCCTCGACCGCGACGTCGATGCGGAGGAACACGGTGCCCACCTGCAGCGCCTCGCCGACCTCGCCGACGCGTTCGACGACCTTGCCGGCGAACGGCGAGGGGACGTCGACCACGGCCTTGGCGGTCTCGATGGACGCCACGGTCTGGTTGAGCTCGATCACGTCGCCGACGGCGACGTGCCACTCGACGACCTCGCCCTCCTCGAGACCCTCCCCGAGGTCGGGCAGCTTGAAGTCCTTCACGTCACTCACGGATCACCCTTCATCGACGTCGCGGGCGGCAGCCGGGTACTGACCGGCCACCCGTGTGTCAGTAGTTCAGCGACCGCTCGACGAGGTCGAGGATCCGGTCGACGTCGGGCAGCCAGAACTCCTCGAGCTTGGCCGGCGGATAGGGCGTGTCGTAGCCCGTCGCCCGCAGCACCGGGGCCTCGAGCGAGTAGAACGCCTGCTCCTGGATGCGTGCGGCGATCTCGGCGCCCATGCCCAGGGTCTGGGCGGCCTCGTGCACGACGATCGCACGACCGGTGCGTTCGACGGAGGCGACCATCGTGGGCGTGTCCAGCGGACTGAGCGAACGGAGGTCGACGACCTCGAGCGACCAGCCCTCGTCGGCTGCGGCCTCGGCGGCCTCCATGGCCGTGCGCACCATCGGGCCGTAGCAGAACACCGACACGTCGGTGCCTTCACGCCGGACGACGGCCCGGTGCGGCGGCTCGGTCTGCACCGGCAGCGTGGTGTCGGACTTCATCCAGTAGCGACGCTTGGGCTCCAGGAAGATGACGGGGTCGTCCATCGCGATCGCGGCCCGCATCATCGAGTAGGCGTCCTCGGGCGTGCCGGGCGTGAACACCTTCAGGCCGGCCGTGTGGGCCCAGTAGGCCTCGGGCGACTCCGAGTGGTGCTCGACCGCGCCGATCCCGCCGCCGTAGGGGATGCGGATCGTGACCGGGAGCTTGACCGTGCCGCGTGATCGGTTCGGCATCTTCGCGAGGTGGCTGACGATCTGCTCGAACGCCGGGTAGGTGAACCCGTCGAACTGCATCTCGGGAACGGGCCGGAACCCGTACATCGCCAGCCCGATCGCGGTGCCGATGATCCCCGACTCGGCCAGCGGGGTGTCGAAGCAGCGGTCCTCGGTGAACTTCTCCTGCAACTTGTCGGTGACGCGGAACACGCCACCGAGCTTGCCGACGTCCTCACCGAAGACGAGCACACGCTCGTCCTCGGACATCGCGTCGTGCAGCGCCTGGTTGATCGCCTGTGCCAGTGTGACCGCCATCGTCAGCCCTCCCCCTGACCCGCGTCGAGCTCTGACCGCAGCTGTTCGCGCTGCAGGTCGAAGTGGCCCGTCGGGTCGACGTAGACGTGCTCGAACAGCTCCATCGGGTCGCCGTGCGGCGCGTCGTAGATGCCGGCGCGCACGTACGAGGCGACCTCCTTGGCCTGGTCCTCGACGGCTTCTTCGAGCTCGGTGTCGTACAGGTCGCGCTGCTGCAGGAAGTTGCGCATCCGCGCGATGGGGTCGGTCAGGGCGGCCTCGTCCAGTTCGGCCTGGGTGCGGTAGCGCGACGGGTCGTCGGAGGTCGTGTGGGCCTCCATCCGGTAGGTCAGCGCCTCGATGAAGGTGGGGCCCTCGCCGGCCCTGGCCCGGTCGACGGCCTTCTTGGTCACCGCGTAGGTGGCCAGCACGTCGTTGCCGTCGCAGCGGCGGCCGGGCAACCCGTAACCGATGGCCTTGTGCGCCAGGGTCGGGGCCGCGGTCTGCTTCTCGAGCGGCACCGAGATCGCGTACTGGTTGTTCTGCACGAAGAAGATGACGGGCGCACGGGTCACGCCGGCGAAGGTCATGGCCTCGTGCGGGTCGCCCTCGGAGGTTCCGCCGTCACCGAAGTAGGTCATCGTGACGATCGGGTTGTTGTCGAGACGCGCACCCATGGCGAAGCCCGTGGCGTGAAGCGCCTGCGTGCCGATCGGGATCGACATCAGGCCGAAGTGGTGCTTGTAGGGGTCGTGGTCGCTGAGCCAGGTGCCGCGGTACAGGTGCAACAGCCCGGCGGCATCGACCTGGCGCACGAGCGCGGCGCCGAGCTCCCGGTACGACGGGAAGATCCAGTCCTCCTCGGCCAGTGCATAGGCCGAACCGACCTGGGCGGCTTCCTGCCCCATGCACGAGGCATAGACGCCGAGCTGCCCCTGCCGCTGCAGGTTGATCGCCTCGCGGTCGACCTTGCGGGTGACGAGCATGAGGCGGTACAGCTCGCGCAGGCCGGCGTCGTCGAGATCGATCGGATGCTCGGGATCCTCGTGGTAGGTCCCGTCCGGGTCCAGCAGGTGCACCGGTTCGTCGGGAGGAAGCAGCTCCCGGGGATCGATGGCAGCGTCGGCCACGTGCCCACTCCTCGCTTGTCGGGGCGGTCGCACGGGGTGTCCGGCGACGCCCAGCCGTCACGGGTGCCAATTCCTCCCCGACACACCGTGTCACCGCATGCTGCCCGATTGGGGGCAGACGGTGTACTGGTCTCTCCACCGGAGCGTGCGCGGGATCACCGTGCGTCGCGCCGGTCACACGACTCGGGCGGAGGCGTGTGGCCCCGAACCCTAGTCACCCGCGCTGGCCGGAGCATGTTCGTGTGGCACGAGCCGCGCACGGCGCCGTTCACCGGGCCGGCCTGGCGGTGCCCACACGATTAGCATGGCCGTGGCTCGACCGTCGGGCCATGGGGAGGTCGAACAACGCATGCGCATCGTCGTCGGATTCCTGCGGTCGCCCGAGGGACGCGCCGCTCTGCAACGGGCTGTCGAGGAGGCGCGGCTGCGCGATGCCGAACTGCTCGTCGTGCACTCCTTCCGCGGCGGGCCCCGGGAGGACGAGGCCGAGGTCATCGCCTACCGGGAGGAGTTCGAGCGCCTCGAGCGCCAGCTCAGCACGGAGGGCGTCCGCTACACCCTCCGCGAGTTCGTCCGGGGCAATGCGCCGGACGAGGACCTGCTGCAGGTGGCCAAGGACGAGGATGCCGACCTGATCGTCATCGGCATCCGCCGTCGTTCGCCGGTCGGCAAGCTCGTGCTCGGCAGCAACGCACAGGACATCCTGCTCCAGGCGGACTGTCCGGTCCTGGCCGTCAAGGCCGCGACGGAGTCCTGAACACGCCGACGGCGTCGCGGCAGGTGGCCGCGACGCCGTCGGTCGGAGTCAAGAGGTCAGACGCCGCTGCGGCCCTTCCCGCGACCGGCGATCGCGCCGACCACGGCCAGCACGACGGCGATGATCAGCAGCCACATCAGCCCCTCGACGAGGAGTCCGACGCCGCCGATGACGAGGGCCAGGATGAGCAACAGAATGGCGAGACCGCCCATGTTCTTCTCCGATGTGTAGGTCGTGAGCACATTCTCGTCGGCGTGGGCCGGCACGTCTGCCCCCCTGGCCCGGCCACACGTCGGACCGAATGCCGCCACACTGCCCGAACGACCCTGATCCCGGCCTCTCAGCCATCGGTCGGCGGGACGGGTGCCTCCGCCGCGGCAGGCATCCCCGCACCCATCGCGTGCACCCCGCCGTCGACGTGGACGATCTCGCCCGTCACCCCGGGGGTCCAGTCCGACAGCAGGGCGCAGACCGTGCGGGCCACCGGCTCGGGGTCACCGAGGTCCCAGCCGAGCGGCGCCCGCTCCTTCCACACCGTCTCGAAGTCGGCGAACCCGTCGATCGAGCGCGCCGCCATGGTGTTGAGCGGTCCCGCGGCCACGAGGTTGACCCGCACGCCGCGCGGGCCGAGTTCGCGCGCCAGGTAGCGGTTGGCCGACTCCAGGCCGGCCTTGGCCACGCCCATCCAGTCGTAGCCGGGCCAGGCCACCTGCGCGTCGAAGTCGAGGCCGACCACCGACGCCCCGTCCGCGGCCCCGAGCAGATCGGCGAAGCCGTTGGCGAGTGCCGCGTAGGAGTACGTCGACACCTGGAACGCCGTGGCGACGTCGTCCCACGGCGCGTCGAGGAAACCCCCGCCCAGACAGCTGGCGGGCGCGAACCCGATGGCGTGCAGCAGGCCGTCGAGCCGGCCCCAGCGCGACCCCAGCGCGGTGGCGACGGCGGCGATGTCCTCGGGCCTGGTGACGTCGAGTTCGAGCACCTCGACCTCCCCCGGCAGGCGCGCGGCGGATCGTTCCGTCAGCCGACGCGACCGCCCGAACCCGGTGAGCACCACCTCGGCGCCCTGCACGATCGCGGTGTTCGCCACGGCGAACGCGATCGAGCGCGGGTCGAGCACGCCGGTGATGAGCAGCTTCTTGCCGTCGAGCAGCATCTGGTCTCGTCCTCGGTTCGGGGAGCGGTCAGGTGGTGGGGCGGGGGCCGACGACCAGGGCCATGGCGACGCCGCCGTCGTGGGACAACGAACACGTCAGGCCGCTGGGCCGGCCGTTGACGAACAGGTTCGGGGCGCCCGACGGGTCGCTTCGGACCTCGACGGCGTGAAAGGGCAACCGCAAATCACCCAGGGCCTTGCGGGTCGCCTCCTTGGCCGCGAAACGGGCCGCGAGGCGCGCCCGTTCGAGCTCGGAGCCGGCCGCCACGTCGCCGCGGCGGGCGTCGGCGATCTCGCGATCGGTGAAGACGCGCACGAGGAACCCCTCGCGGCGGTCGATGGCGGCGGACAGACGGGCGACGTCGACGACGTCGCAACCGGCGGCGAGCGCGAGGGCCGGGGTGGTCTCGCTCACGCGCCGCCTCCGAAGGGCGAGAAGTCGTCGGCACACTCGGTGCCACCGAGTTCGGCGAGGATCACCTGGAGCCGGTCGTTGAACTCGCGCCGGGCCCGCGGCGTGGGCTCGGGCGGTGCGAGCGGTGGGCCGAAACGGACCGTGACCCGCCCGCCACGCAACCGGGGACGGGCGCCGATCGGCCAGACGTCGTAGATGCCGGCGACGGCAGCCGGAACGACCTGCGCGCCGCTGCTCACCGCGAGGCGTACCAGGCCGCTCCGCAGACGGTGCACCCGACCGTCCCGGCTGCGCGATCCCTCGGGATAGACCGCCACCGCCCGTCCGTCGGCGAGGAGGTCACCGAGGACGTGCATCGCGTCGGCGTCGGCCTCGCCGCGCCGCAGCGGGACCATGCCGAGCTTCGGCAGCAGGGGCCCGATGACGGGCCACTGCGTCAACCGGACGTCGCCCAGGAAGTGGATCGGGCGCCGAATCGCGACCCCCAGAGCCACGGAGTCGGCGTGGGACTGGTGCGTCGAGGCGACCAGCACGGGCCCTTCCGCCGGGACGTGATGAGCCCCCTCGACGTGCAGACGCAGCCACAACTGCAACACCGGACGCAGGGTCAACCGCACGACCGAACGGGCACCCGGCACCATCGGCGCGACGGTCGGCTGACGCTCGACGGTGCGACCCTGCGAGCCCGCCTGCGGCTCGTGTGGCGGGGGCGAGGCGGGCAGGGGCACGGTCACTGCGGGAGGTTGTCGTGCACGAATGCGGGTTGGCGTGCGCCCTTCAGCGATCGCAGGATGCCGACCAGGGCGTCGCGGGTCTCCTCGGGGGCGATGATCTCGTCGACGCTGCCGCGTCGCGCCGCCAGATCGACGTGCATGGCGTCGGCGCGGTACTGCTCGACCATCTCGTCGCGCCGCTCCGGTTCGGCGTCGAGCTGCCGGCGGAAGATGATGTCCGCGGCCCCTTCCGCGCCCATGACGGCGAGTTCGGCATCGGGCCACGCGAGGACCGCGTCGGCGCCGAGGCTGCGCGAGTTCATGACGATGTAGGCGCCGCCGAACGCCTTGCGCAGGACGACCGACACGCGGGGCACCGTCGCCGAGGCGAAGGCGTGCAGCAGCTTCGCGCCCTTGCGGATGACGCCGCCGTTCTCCTGGGCGGTCCCGGGCAGGAAGCCGGGCACGTCGACCGCCACGACCAGCGGGATGCCGAAGGCGTCGCAGAACCGCACGAACCGCGCCCCCTTCTCGCTCGCCGTCAGGTCCAGCACGCCCGCGAGCCACTTCGCCTGGTTCGCGACGACACCGACGGTGCGACCGTCGATGCGGGCGAAACCGACGACGAGGTTGCGGGCCCAACGCTCCTGGACTTCCAGGAACCGCCCGCCGTCGACGACGCCGCGGATCACGTCCCGGACGTCGTAGGGCTCACGACCGTCGACCGGAACCAGCGCACGCAGGTCGACCGGTGGCGGCGGTTCGGGGGCCACCTCGGGCAGCGGCGACGACGAGGACGAGGGCAGGTAGCTCAGCAGCTCCCGCGTCAGTTCGAACGCCGCGTCGTCGTCGTCGACGACGAACGAGGCGCAGCCGGAACGCTCACCGTGGACTTCGGGCCCCCCGAGCGAGCGGGCATCCACGTCCTCGCCGGTGACCGCCTTCACCACCCGCGGCCCGGTGAGGAACATGTAGGCCTCGTCGGTCATGACGGTGAAGTCCATCAGCGCCGGCGAGTAGACCGCGCCGCCCGCGCAGGGACCGAGGATCAGCGCGATCTGCGGCACCCGGCCGGAGGCGGCCACGTTGGCCCGGAACACCTGGCCGTAGCCGTCGAGGGCGGCGACGCCCTCCTGGATACGGGCGCCGCCCGAGTCGTTGATCCCCACGACCGGGACCCCACCGCGGGCCGCCTGCTCGATGCTGCGGGCGATCTTGTCGGCATGGGCCTCGCCGAGCGAGCCGCCGAGCACCCGACGGTCCTGGGCGTACACGTTGACCTGGCGGCCACCGATCGCGGCGGTGCCGGCGACGACACCGTCGGTGTCAGGGCGCCGCTTGTCCAGGCCGAACTGGTTCGCGCGGTGCTGTCGCTGCGAACCGAGCTCGACGAGGGTGCCGGGATCGAGCAGTCGGGACAGGCGCACACGCGCACCGTCGCCAGGCTGCAGCGAGATCGGGTCGAGCGCTGGTGTCTCGACGTGCATGGTCTCGGTCACGAAGTACCTCGTTGTCGCGGGGAGGCGGCGCCGGCCGAAGCCGGCGCCGGGAGGCGCCGGTGGTCAGGCGCGGGTGATGACGAGCGCGGAGTTCTGCCCGCCGAAGCCCATCGAGGTGGACAGGACGGCCTCGAGTTCGACGCGGCGCGGTTCTCCCGCGACGACGTCCAGGGCGATCTCGGGGTCCTGGGTGGTGAGGTTGGCGGTCGGGGGGATCAGGCCCTCGCGCAGGGCCTGGATCGCGAACGCCGCCTCGACGGCACCGGCCGCGCCGAGCAGGTGGCCGGTGACGCCCTTGGTGGAGGTGACCGCGATGGCGTCGGTGTGGTCGCCGAACACCGCGCGCATGGCGCGGGCCTCGGCGGCGTCGTTGAGCGGCGTCGAGGTGCCGTGGGCGTTGAGGTGGCCGATGCTGGTCGGGTCGATCCCGGCGTCGTCGAGCGCCCGCTGGATCGCGAGCACAGCGCCGCCGCCGTCATCGGGGGGCGCGGTGGCGTGGAACGCGTCGGCCGACGCGCCGGCACCGGCGATGGTGGCCAGCAGGCGCGCCCCGCGCCGCCTGGCGTGTTCCTCGGACTCGAGCACCAGCACGCCGGCGCCCTCGCCCATCACGAAGCCGTCGCGGTCGACGTCGAACGGGCGCGAGGCCGCCGCGGGGTCGGGATTGCGTGACAGGGCGCCCATCTGCGCGAAGGCGCTGATCGAGAGCGCGGTGATGCCGGCTTCGACGCCGCCCGCAAGCACCACGTCCGCCGAACCGGACCGGATCAGGTCGCGGGCGAGGTGGATCGCCGAGGCCCCGGCCGCGCAGGCGGTGTTGACGGTCATGTTCGGACCGCGGGCGCCGGTGCGGATCGCCACCGTCCCGGCCGCGGTGTTGGACAGCATCTTGGGCACGAACATCGGCGACGCGCGGCCCGGGCCCTTGTCGATGAAGCGGGGATACTCGTCGGCCCAGGTCTCGGCGCCGCCGATGCCCGAACCGAGCAGGATCCCGACCAGGTCGGGATCGGTCGCGACGATCCGCTCGGGTTCGTCGGCGTCGGGGTCCCCGAGGCCGGCGTCGGCCACCGCATCGGCGGCGGCCATCACGCCGAGGTGCGTGAAGCGGTCGAGGCGCCGCTTCGCGCCGCGACCGATCTCGGCGTCGGGATCGAAGGCCGGCACGCGGCAGGCGATCGTCACCGGCGTGCCGGCGGCCGCCAGTTCCTCGTCGACCGTCGCGGCGGCTTTACCGGCCAGGACGCCGTTCCAGGCGTCGACCACCCCGCGGCCTGCGGGAGTCACCAGACCCATGCCGGTGACCACGACGTTGCGTGGTGCGTTCATCGCGGACCTCCTAGGTCGTTCGCGGTGCGGGACGCGGGAGCGTCCTGGCGGGTGGGCTGCCTCAGGCGGCGGCCTGCTGCTTCTCGGTGATCTTGTCGATGGCGTCCTGCACGGTGCGGACGTCCTCGAGCTCCTCGTCCTCGAGCTTGACGCCGGTCTCCTCCTCGAGCACCAGGGTCAGCTCGACGACGTCGAGCGAGTCGAGACCGAGCGCCTCGAAGGTGGCCTCGGGGGCGATGTCGTCGGCCGGCACGCCGAAGGTGTCGACGAGGATGGTCTTGAAGGTGGCGAACAGGTCCTGGCTCATGGGGTGCTCCTCAGCAGTCGTTTCGGGCGTGTGCCCCGGCGGATCCGGTGACACGGGTCGTGCGTGGACCATCTCGGCGAGACGGTCGCCCGGCCCACGGGGCCGGAAGTCGGGTCGGTCAGATGCCGGCGCCGCCGTCGACGGGGATGACGGCGCCGGTGGTCGAACCGGCACGTTCGGAGGCGAGGAAGGCGATCGTCGCGGCGACCTCGTCGGCCTCGACCGCACGACCGGTGGGCGCCTGGGCGAGCAGGGCCTCGCGGGCCTCGTCGCCGAGCGCGTCGGTCATGGCGGTGGCGACGAAGCCGGGTGCGACCACGTTGACGGTGACGCCCTTGCGGCCGAGCTCGCGGGCCAGCGACTTGCTGAAACCGATCAGGCCGGCCTTGGACGCCGCATAGGCGGTCTGCCCGACGTTGCCGCGGAGGGCGACGACGGACGCGACGTTGACGATGCGCCCGAAGCGCGCCCGAAGCATCGGCCGCATCGCGGCGCGGGAGACGAGGTAGGCACCGCGCAGGTTGACCTCGATGGTGCGGTCGAAGCGCGCGGGGTCCAGGCGCAGGAGGAGGTCGTCGTCGGCGACGCCGGCGTTGTTGACCACCACGGCCAGGGTGCCGACCTCGCCGGCACGGGCGACCGCGGCCGCGACCGAGTCCTCGTCGGTGACGTCGACATGGACCGCCTCGGCATCGCCGGGACAGTCGGCGGCCGTCTTGGTCGCCGCGTCCTCGTTGCCGCCGTAGCCGACCAGCACGTGGTAGCCGTCGGCGGACAGGGCGCGACAGGTCGCGGCGCCGATGCCGCCGCTGCCGCCGGTCACGAGTGCCACGCGGTTCATGCGTTCCCTCCGCCGGTGGTGGGGTTCCAGGTCAGCAGGCAGGCGCCCCAGGTCAGCCCTGCACCGAACGCGGTCAGCAACACGGTGTCGCCGGGCCGCAGCCGGCCGCCGTCGCGCGCGTCGGCCAGCGCCAGGGGCACCGAGGCCGCCGAGGTGTTGCCGTGCTGGCCCACGGTGACGTGGCAGCGGGCCGGTTCGATGCCGACGCGCTGGGCGACGGCGTCGAGGATCCGAACATTGGCCTGGTGGCCGATGAACAGGTCGACGTCGTCGATGGTGAGACCGGCCTGCTCGAGCACGTCCCTGGACGCGGCCGCCATGCGTGACACGGCGTTGCGGTAGACGTCGCCGCCGCGCATCGTCAGGAAGTGGCTGCGGTCGTCGACGACCTGGTGGCTGACGGGGGCGCGGGTTCCGCCCGTCGCGGTCCACAGCATCGACGGGTCGCGGCCGTCGGCACCGAGGGAGAAGGGTCCGATGCGTCCGGTCTCGTCGGGGACCACGACGACGGCGCCGGCACCGTCACCGAACAGGATCGACACGCCCCGGTCCCGGGGGTCGACGATGCGACTGAGCGTCTCGGCGCCGATGACGAGCACGGGCGCGTCCTCGGCCAGCGCCAGGGCTGTGCCGACACGCAGCGCGTACACGAATCCCGAGCACGCGGCCTGGACGTCGAAGGCGCCGACCTCGGTGCCGAGTGCGGCGGCGACCAGGGGCGCGGTCCCGGGGACCATGTGGTCCGGGGTCGTGGTGGCCACGATCACCGCGGCGACGTCATCGGTACCGAGGCCGGCGTCGGCGAGGGCCGCCTTGCCCGCTTCCAACGCGAGGTCGGAGGTCGCCTGCTCGGGCGCGGCGTAGTGGCGCTGGACGATGCCGGTCCGCGAACGGATCCACTCGTCGGAGGTGTCGAGCCCCGTCGCGGCGAGGTCGTCGTTGGTGACGACCCGTTCGGGCAGGTAGGCACCGAGGCCCGCGATGGTCACGGGGGCCCCGGCAGCACCGGTGCGGCGGCGCACCATCAGCGGCGCACCCAGAGCACGCCCTCGCCGGCGGAGACGGCCTGGCGGGCACCCGCGAGCGCACCACCGACCCGTCCGCTGCAGTTGGCGCGGATCTCGGCCGGACCGTAGGCACCCTCGACGGTGGCCACGATGTCGCCCCGGGAGACGACGGTGTCGGCAGCGACCAGGCTGCGGACCCGGCCGTCGACGGGCGAGGTGACGAGGGTCATGGCGGGGATCGGGATCATGACGAGGTACTCCGGTGCGTCGAAGGTGCGGGGAGGAACAGGTGTCAGGCGCGGGCGCCGGCGAACCGATCGGCGACGGCCACCACGTCCTCGGGGGCCGACACGGTGTGGACGCGCAGGTCGGGCACGCTGCGCTTGGCGAGACCGGCCAGGACGCCGCCCGGTCCGACCTCGACCAGGTCCTCGACGCCGAGTTCGGCGAGTCGGGCCTGCAGTTCGCGCCACCGGACCGGGGCGAGGACGCCGGCGACCAGGGCGCGGCCGATGGCATCGCCGTCGCGGAGCACGTCGGTGGTCGTGCCGGTGACCAGGGGCACCCGCGGGTCGCGGAGTTCGACGTCGGCCAGCGCGGCGGCGAGGTCGTCGACGGCCGGCGCCATCGCCGGCGAGTGGAAGGCGCCCTCGACGTCGAGCGGCAGGGCCCGCCCGCCGGCCTCGCGGGCACGCTCGCGGATGCGTTCGATGGCGTCGGGCGTGCCGGCGAGCACGACCTGGCCCGGTGCGTTGTCGTTGGCGACGACCAGGTCGGGGTCCTCGTCGACGAGCACCTGGACGGCGTCGGGCTGCAGCTTGACCAGCGCCGCCATGCCGCCGGGGTTCGCGGCGCAGGCACGACCCATGGCGGCGCCGCGTGCGGCGACGACCCGGGCCCCGTCGGCGACCGGAAGTGACCCGGCGGCGATGGCGGCGGTGGCCTCTCCCAGGCTGTGTCCGGCGACCACGTCGGGGCTGACACCAGCCCCGAGCAGCGCCCGCCAGGCGACCAACGAGGCGGTCATGATCGTCGGCTGCGCGTCGGCCGTCCGTGCCCCCGTCGCCGCATCCGCGGCCAGGCTGCGCAGGTCGCGACCGATGGCGTCGCCGACCTCGTCGACGACCGAGGCGGCCTCGTGGTCGTCCCAGGCGTCGAGGCATCCGGCACGGAACGAACCCTGGCCGGGGAACACGAACGCGAGACGCACGGAGACTCCTTCGCGGGGGACGGGACGGCGGCGGAACCGGGATGTCGGCAGCAACCGCTCGCACGGAGGGGCCGACGCGCCGGCCAACTTGACGCCGACGTCAATTTCACTTCGGCGAGTTGACACCGACGTCAGCCTGTTGTCAAGGACGTCTGCACGCCGCCCTGGGCGGCCGGCGCGCCATGCGTCGGCGGAACCCCCGGCTCACCTGCGGGTTCGCACTACGGTTCCGGCCCTGCGTGCACCGAGACAGGAGATGCATGGACCGCGCGGCCTGCGCCGAACGCGACGCCGACGACCCCCTCGCGAGCCACCGCGCGCGGTTCACGCTGCCCGACGGGGTCATCTACCTCGACGGCAACTCGCTCGGCGCGCTGCCCGCCGGGGTCGCGGATCGCCTCGAGACGGTCGTCGCGCAGGAATGGGGGACCGGACTGATCCGGTCCTGGAACGACGCCGGGTGGGTCGACCTGCCCGCGCGGGTCGCCGACCGGCTGGCACCCCTGCTCGGCGCCGACGCCGACGAGGTGGCCGTCGGCGACTCGACGTCCGTGGCGTTGTTCAAGGTGCTCGCCGCGGCTCGTCGGTTGCGGCCCGATCGGCGGGTGCTGCTGACCGACACCGCGAACTTCCCGACGGACCGCTACGTCGCCGACGGGCTGGCCGAGCTGATCGGCGACCTCGACGTCCGCGTCGTCCCGCCCGCCGAGCTCGCGACGAGTATCGACGCCCACGTCGCCGTGCTCGCACTCACGGAGGTGGACTACCGCACCGGTGCCCGCCACGACGTGGCGGCGTTGACGGCCGCCGCGCACGCCGCCGGCGCGCTGACGGTGTGGGACCTCGCGCACTCGACGGGGGCCCTCGCGGTCGACCTGCACGGGTGGGGCGTGGACTTCGCCGTTGGCTGTTCGTACAAGTACCTCAACGGTGGACCCGGCGCCCCCGGCTACCTCTACGTCGCCAGACGATGGCACGACCGGGCACGCACCCCCTTGCAGGGCTGGTTCGGGCACGCGAAGCCGTTCGCGTTCGGCGACACCTACGTGCCGGCCCCCGATGCGCGCCGCTTCCAGGCCGGCACGCCCCACGTGTTGTCGACCGCGGCCCTCGATGCGGCCCTCGAGGCCTTCGACGGTGTCCGGCCCGCCGACCTCGAGGCAAAAGCCCGCCGCCTGACGAACACGTTCATCACGCTGGTCGACCAGCGTTGTGGCGGCGCGGTCGAGATCGCCTCGCCACGGGACGCCGCCGCGCGTGGCGCACAGGTGTCCCTACGGCACCCCCATGCCCACGCCGTGACCCAGTGCCTGATCGCCCGCGGCGTGATCGGTGACCACCGCCCGCCCGACCTCGTGCGGTTCGGTTTCGCGCCGTTGTACGTGGGCCACGTCGACGTCCACGACGCCGTCGATGTCCTCGCCGACGTGCTCGGGACCGGCGCCTGGGACCGGCCCGAGTACCACCGGGCACGCACGGTCACTTGACGAGCGGGGAGGCCGGGGCGGCGTCGGACGGGCAGCCGCCGCCGCCCGGCCGGGTGCCGCCGGCGCGGCCTCCCGCTGCCCGGTGCACCATGGTCCTCCCCCGACGACGGAGCAGCGATGAGCCACGTGGACCCCGACGTCCCGCGCACGCCCGACGAACTCGAGCAGCGGCAGACCAGGGACGGCTCCTACGAGGACGGTGGCGTCTACCGCGACGTCCCCGACCGGCCGTTGACCCCGGACGAGATCGAGCAGCACCTCGACGCCTACGATCCCGACGACGACGACGAGCCGGCGTAGCGGCGTCCCGGCATCGCTCGCCGGCACACCCCGGACCGTTTCAGCCGAGCGAGATCGTGCGTCCCTCGCTGGCCCCGATCTGGGCCGTGATGCGCTCCAGCACGTCGCGCGGCACGGCGTCGTCCAGGGAGAGCGCCATGATGGCCTCGCCACCCGCCTCGGCGCGTCCGACCTGGGCCGCCGCGATGTTGACGCCCGCCTCGCCGAACCCGGTCCCGACCGCGCCGACGACACCGGGACGGTCGGAGTAGCGGAAGAACGCCATGTGGGCGGCGGGCTCGACGTCGACGGGGGTGTTCCACACCTCGACGAGGCGTTCGCGCCCGCCCGGATGCAGCAGGGTCCCCGCGACCTGGATGGTGCTGCCGTCGCGGGCGGCGCCGGACACGCGCAGCAACGAGACGTAGTCCTCGCTGTGGCTGTCGGACACCTCACGGACGCGCAGCCCCCGCTCGTCGGCGAGCAGTGGGGCGTTGACGAACGTCACCGGTTCACCGGACACCCCGGCGAGCATGCCCTTCAGCACGCTCAGGCCGACGACCCGTGCGTCGTGATCGGCGAGCGCCCCGCAGTACTCCACGGTCACGTCGCCGGCGAGGCCGTCCTCGGCCAGGGCCGTCAGCAACCGGCCGAGCTTCTCACCGAGGGGGAGGAACGGCTTGACGTCCTCGTCGACCGGGCCGCCCTGGACGTTGACGGCCGAGGGGACGAACTCGCCGGCCAGCGCGAGGTTGACGTAGTCCGCCACCTGCGTGCCCGCCTTGTCCTGCGCCTCCTCGGTCGACGCGCCCAGGTGCGGGGTCACCACCGCGTTGGGCAGTCCGAACAGCGGCGACTCGGTCGTCGGCTCGGACGCGAACACGTCGATGGCGGCGCCCGCGATGACGCCCGCGCGCAGGGCGTCGGCCAACGCGTGCTCGTCGACGATCCCGCCGCGCGCCACGTTGAGCAGCCGTGCGGTCGGCTTCATCAGCTTCAGCCGGTCCGCGTCGAGGAGTCCGACCGTCTCGGGCGTCTTGGGCAGGTGCACGGTCACGAAGTCGGCCCGGGCCAGCACCTCGTCGACGGTGTCGAGCAGCTCGACCCCCAGGCGGGCGGCGCGGTCCGGCGCCACGAAGGGGTCGTAGGCCACCAGCCGCATCCCGAACGCGTGGCAGCGCTGCGCCACCAGCGTGCCGATGCGTCCCAGCCCGAGCACCCCGAGTGTCTTGTCGTGCAGCTCGGTCCCCGACCACCGTGAGCGTTCCCACTTGCCCTCCACCAGCGCGGCGTGGGCCTGGGGGATGTTGCGAGCCAGCGACAACAGCAGGGCAACGGTGTGCTCGGCCGCGGACACGATGTTGGACTGGGGGGCGTTGCAGACGATGACGCCGTGCCGCGTCCCGGCCTCGACGTCGACGTTGTCGAGTCCGACACCGGCGCGCGCGACCACCTTCAGGTTCGTCGCCGCGGCGAACACGTCCGCGTCGATGGTCGTCTGCGACCGCACCACGATCGCGTCGTAGACGTCCACGATCTGCAGCAGTTCTTCCTTCGACAGGCCGGTCTTGACGTCGACGTCGTGCTGCGCCGCCAGCGCGGCGACGCCGGCTTCGGCGAGCGGGTCGGCAACCAAAATCCTCACGGCGGGTACTCCACGAGCGCGGGACAGGGGAACGCGCGTCGATGCGCCAGCGTACGGGTGCTCGCCCGTGCCCTCGAACGGGCCGGTGAAAACCGGCGCAGGGGTTGCCATGACGCCACGATGCTGTCATAGTGACGTCACTCATGACACCAGTGGTCGCCACCGGCAGCTCTGGAGTTCGGAGGTCGTCGTGCTCACCACCACCATCGCCACCGTGCGCGAGCGGCTGCGCAGCCTGGCGGGACTGTCGCCCGGGGCCGGGCAGGCCGCCGAGGCGATGGCCGACGCCCTCGACGACGCACTGCGCGTGGCGCTGCTCGACCTGCTCGGCAGCCTCGCGGCGGAGCTCACCGGACAACTCGACGCCGCCCGGGTCGAGGTCCGCCTCGACGGTCGGGACGCGACGCTCGCGGTCGTCGCCGACCAGGAGACGCCGACGCCGCCTTCTCCGCCCGCGGGTGGCGGCGAGGCGCGCATGACGCTGCGTCTGCCCGAGGACCTCAAGGACGCGGTCACCCGCGCCGCCGACCGCGACGGCATCTCCGTGAATGCCTGGATCGTCCGGGCCCTCGCCGCCGCGACGCGGCGGGCGCCCTCCACCCCCATCGTGGGCGCCCGCCTCAGCGGCTGGGCCCGCAGCTGAACGACACCGAATCACCACCGACGGCCACGGCCGGCGGCGCGACAGGAGCCAAGCATGGAACACCTCTTCGAGGTCGGACCCGACCTGCGGGTCGACTGCCGGCTGAGCGTCGGCGCCGTGCGGGTGGTGGCGGCCCCACCCGGTCACGCCCGGGTCGAACTGACCGCGCACGGCGAGGTGGGCGAGGAACTCCTCCGCCGCGGCGAGGTCAAGCTCTACGACGACGGCGGGAGCCGTCAGCGGTTGGTCGTGCACCTGCCGGCGCGCAACCTGTTCTCCGGCCTGTTCTCGATCACGGGCCGTGGCGGGGTCACGGTCACGATTCACGCGCCGGACGGATGCGAACTGCACGCACGCACCGGTGCCGCGGACGTCCACGCCGGACTCGACCTCGCTGCGGTCGACGTCGTGACCGGCACGGGTGACGTCACCCTCGGGGACGTCGCGCACGACGCCGCCGTCAAGGTCGCCACGGGCCACGTCCGGGTCGGCACCGTCGGTGGAGCGCTCGACGTGGACACGGCGGCCGGCGCGGTCGACGCCGGCGCCGTGCAGGGGCCGGTCCGGATCCGCACGGCGTCCGGCGCCATCGCCCTCGGGCGCACCTGCGACGCCGTGAAGGTGACGGCTGCCGCCGGCGACGTCGGCATCGCCTGCGCCGAGCGCGGGCGCGTCGCGGTCACCGCCACCACGGGCGACGTCACGATCGGCGTGCCGCCCGGGCGTCGGCTCCACCTCGACGTCAGCAGCACCATCGGCAGCATCCGCTCCGAGCTCGAGGAGACGTCCGCCACCTCGGACGGTGGCGCCGACCTCGAGATCCGCGTCCGGGCGACGACGGGCGACGTGGACCTCCGGCGCGCCGTCTCCTCAGCCTCGTGATGCCGGCGCGCGGTGGTGCGGCCAGCCCGAGGCGAACCTCGCCCCGGGCGCACGACCGCGTCCTGGCATCACGGCGTGGTCACCCGTCGGTGGGCCGAGCATCGTCGCTGGGGAGCTCCACGACGTCGTCGGGCAGGCGGTTGATCAGCGTCGGCGTCGCGCGCTGGACATAGGCGAGCAGCAGCGCCTCGACGTCCGACGGGAATCGCAGCTGTTCGATCGCCGCCGACATGTGCTGCGCCCAACGCAGAGCCGCCTCCGGGGTGACGTCGAAGGGGGCGTGGCGCATCCGCAGCCGGGGATGGCCGCGCTCCGAGGAGTAGACGTCACCGCCGCCCCAGTACTGAGCCAGGAACATGGCGAGATGGCGCTTGCCCGGCGTGAGGTCGTCGGGGTACTGGGGCCGCAGCACCTCGTCGGTCTCCACGCGCGTGTAGAAGGCCTCGACGAGTTGTTCGAAGGCCTCCATGCCGCCGACGCGTTCGAACACGCCGGCGGGCTCGAGGGGTGCGGATCGCGGGGTGGCGTCGTCGGCCGAACTCACAGGGCTCTCTCGTAGAAGGCGACGTCGAGGTAACGCCCGAACTTGTGTCCGGCTTCCGTGAGGGTGCCACGGTGCGTGAAGCCCCACTGCTCGTGGAACCGGACGGACGCCTCGTTCGGCAGCGCGATCACCGAGTACAGGCGGTGGAACGCCCCGCCGGCGAGGCGGTCGAGCAGGGCGGCGAGGAGCGCGCCGCCGGTGCCACGGCCCTGGGCGTCCGGGGCGACGTAGATCGACAACTCCAGCGACCGGTCGTAGGCCGGCTTCGGACGGAAGCGCTGGGTCTCGGCGTAGCCCGACACCGCACCGTCCGCCTCGGCGACCAGCAGGTGGTAGGGCCCGTCGCGCACCTCGCTCTCGAACCGCTCGGTCCACTCCCTGGGGGTCCGTACCTGGGTGTTGAACGTGGTCGTGGTGTTGAGCACGTAGTGGGTGTAGATCGCGGCGACCGCCGGCAGGTCGGCCGGGCTCGCGTCTCGAACGGTGAGGGTGTCCACGGTCGCGCACCGTACCCCCGCAAGCGGTGACCGTTGTCCTCACGCCCCGAGAGGGAACGCAGGCGAGCGGCAGCAGGAACCGGCCGCAGCCCTAATAGAGCCCGGCCGGGCGGAAGCGCTCGTCGTGCAGGCGCATCGCGTACTTGTCGCTCATGCCGGCCACGTAGTCGACGGCCGCCTGCAGGTCGCTGCTGTCGGCCAGGCGGTAGGCGTCGGGAACCTCGTCGGGCCGCTGCGCGAACCACTCGACGAGGTCACGGATCACCCGCACGGCACGGGCGGAGTGCTCGCGAGCGACCGGTCGCAGGTAGACGGTGTCGAACATCCAGTTCCGCAGGTCGTTCATGGCCTCGAGGTGGGCCGGTTGCATCGTCACGTGCCCCGCCTCGACCGATGCCGTGACCACCATGCCGATCATCGTGTCGATCCACTGCCGGCCGGGGTCGCCGAACCGCTTCCGGAAGACGGCCGGGATGTCGGATGCCTCGATGACGCCGGCGCGCATGGCGTCCTCGGCGTCGTGGGCGAGATAGGCGATGCGGTCGGCGAAGCGGCAGATCCAGCCCTCGGGCGTGAACGGCGGCGGGTCGTTCTTCCACGACGACTGGCTGATGCCGTCTCGGACCTCGAGGGTGAGGTTGAGCGGTTCGAGCTTCTCGACCACCCGCACCCCGTGGATCGCGTGCTGCCACTCCCCCTCGACGTAGGGGGTCAATGCGTCCTCACCGGTGTGTCCGAACGGGGCGTGGCCGATGTCGTGGCCGAGGCAGATCGCCTCGGTCAGCGGCTCGTTGAGCGCGAGCGCCGCCGCGATCGAGCGGCCGACCTGCGCCACCGCCAACGTGTGGGTCAGGCGCGTGACGTAGTGGTCGCCGTCGGGATTGAGGAACACCTGCGTCTTGTGCTTGAGGCGCCGGAAGGCCTTGCTGTGCAGGATCCGGTCGCGGTCGCGCTCGAAGGCGGTGCGGTGATCGTCCTCGGGCTCGTCGCGGTCACGGCCGCGCGAATCGGCGGCGCGGGTGGCGATCGGCGACAGCCAGGTGCGTTCCTCCTGCTCGCGCACCTCGCGGGTGCGCAGGCGCAGTCCCGTGGCGGCGAGGTCGAGGTGAGGTCGCGGTCCCATGTCGGCCACCATAAGCGACGGTGGCGGCCACGCCGCTGCTCACTTCAGCAGCAGCGCGCCGAAACGGCGGTTCGCCACCCGCAGGCCGACCAGCCCCATGGCCACGAAGACCGCCGCGTGGCCCAGCAGCGCGATCCGCAGGTCTCCCAGCATCAGGCTGCGCACGAGCTCGACCCCGTGCGTCAGGGGCGAGAGGAAGATGATCGGCTGCAGGGCGGCCGGATACACCTGGATCGGATAGAACGTGGCGGAGAACAAAAAGAGCGGCAGCAGCGCCATGGTGATGAGGTCGAAGTCCTGCCAGCTCGTGAGGTAGGTCGTCACGACCAGGCCGACGCCCCCGAACCCGAAGCCGATCAGGATCGCGGCCGGCAGCGCCAGCACGGCCCACGGCGAGACGACGAGGCCGCTGATCCAGGCCACCAGCAGGAACCCGAAGGCGTAGAAGGCGCCGCGCAGCAACGCCCAGGTCAGTTCCCCGACGGCGATGTCGCGCGGCTGCAACGGGGTCGCGAGCACGGCGTCGTACAGCTTGCCCCACTTGAGCTTGGCGAAGACGTTGAAGGTCGATTCGAGCACGGCGCCGTTCATCGCGGATGCCGCCAGGAGGGCGGGAGCGACGAACACGCCATAGGGGACGGTCGTGCCGTCGGAGGTGGTCACGTCGCCGACCAGGCCGCCGATGCCGACGCCCACGGCGAACAGATAGAAGACCGGCTCGAGCAGCCCGCTGACGAACACCAGCCAGGCCTGTCGGTACGCCAGGACGTTGCGCTCCACCAGGCGGGCGCCCCGTCCGAGCAGGATCGGCGGTGTCGTGCGCAGCGCCAGCATCGCCGAGGTCGCCGGACGCACCGGTGCGGGACGGCTCATCGGTGCAACCTGCGCTGGAAGCTCGCCACGCTGAGCAGGACGCCGATCGCGAGGAAGCCGGCCACCACCCCGACGTGCAGCACCCACGGGCCGGCCGGCGAGGTGCCCAGTGCGAGGGCGCGAGCAAGTTCGACGCCGTGCCACAACGGCACGAACCACGCCAGCCATTCGACGTGGTCGGGCAGTTGCGACACCGGGAAGAAGGTGCCGGCGAACAGGAACAGCGGCATGACGAGGAAGCGCTGGATCGCGGCGAGGCCCTGGTCGGTCCGCAACTGCGCGGTGAAGGCGCTGATCACGGCACAGAACCCGGCGGCCGTCGCGACCGCGGGAACCGCGGCGAGCAGCCCGCGACCGGGCGTCATGGCGCCGAAGGCGCTGGCCACCATCACGTACACGACCGCGGCGATGCTCGCGCGGGCGGTCGCCCAGAGCAGGTTGCCCAGGGCCAGGTCGGCCGGACGGACCGGCGTGCTGAGCGCGGCCTCGTAGGTCTTGAGCCACTTGATCCCGGCGATGACGGGAAACGTGCCGTCCCCGGCGCCGTTCTGCATCGCCGCCCCGGCCAGGAGTCCCGGCGCCAGCCAGGTGAGGTAGTCGACCCCGCCCAGCGCCTCGGCACGGCCGGCATCCACGAGGCCGCCCAAGCCCAGACCCATCGCGCTGAGGAACAGCACGGGGGTCACGATGGTCGAGAAGGTGGTCCCGCGCCAGGTGTGCCGGTAGTGGCGGGCGTGGCCCTCGACGACCCGCAGCGTGACCGCGCGGGCCATCAGTCGACCAGCCGTCGGCCGGTGAGGTGCAGGAAGACGTCCTCGAGGGTGCTGCGGCGCGTGACGGTCGCTGCCGGCGCGAGGCCCCGCCCGACGACCTCGGCCAGCGTGGCGTCGGCGTCGTCGGTGGAGAGCAGGACCCGGTCCGGCAGGACCTCGACCCGGTCGGCGATCCCGTCGAGCCGTTCGAGTGCGACCTCCTGGGCACCCACGGCGAAGCGCAGTTCGACCACCTCGCGGGAGGTGTGGGTCTGAATGAGTTGGCGCGGCGAACCCTGCGCCACGATCCGGCCGCCGTCCATGACGACGAGGCGGTCACAAAGCTGCTCGGCCTCGTCCATGTAGTGGGTGGTGAGGATGAGGGTCACCCCGCGCTGCTTGAGCCGGTACAGCCGGTCCCACAGCACGTGGCGTGCCTGCGGGTCCAGTCCGGTGGTCGGCTCGTCGAGCAGGATCAGCTCGGGGTCGTTGATCAGCGACCGGGCGATGACCAGCCGGCGCTTCATGCCTCCCGACAGCGACTCGACCTTGGCGTGGCGACGATCGGTCAACTGCACGAAGTCGAGCAGCTCGCCGATCCGTTCGCGCAGCACCTTGCGCGGCAGGTCGAAGTAGCGCCCGTAGATGAGCAGGTTCTCGGTCAGCGTCAGTTCGAGGTCGAGCGCATCCTCCTGGGGAACCACCCCGAGCCGCGCGCGGATCTCGGGCCCGTGGGTGGCGGGGTCGCGCCCGAGCACGCGCAGCCGGCCCTCGGTGACCGGTGACACCGCGCCGATCATGCGCATGGTCGAGGACTTGCCCGCGCCGTTGGGACCGAGGAAGCCGAAGGCCTCGCCGGGTGCCACCTCGACGTCGATGCCGGCGACGGCCGTGAAGTCCCCGAAGCGTTTCACCAGACCCTGGGCGTGGACCATCGGTCCGGTCGCGGTCATGGCGGTCGGCGAGGCGGGCGCGGGCGAGGTCATGACGGCGGACGGTACTGCAAAGCGGCGGACCGTCCGCGTCCGGGTCAGCCCGCCTGTGGCTCGGGACGGCCGGGCTGGCCGTCGAACCCGTGACCGCGCTTGGGGACCAGCACCTTGCGCGTGAACTCACACACCACGGTGCCGTCCTGCTTGTAGCCGATGGTGCGGACCTTGACGATGCCGCGGTCGGGCTTCGACTGCGACTCGCGCTTCTCGAGCACCTCCGTCTCCGAGTAGATCGTGTCCCCGTGGAAGGTCGGGTTGGCGTGCTTGAGCGACTCGATCTCGAGGTTGGCGATCGCTCGGCCCGAGACGTCGGGGACCGACTGGCCCAGCACGATCGAGTACACCAGGTTGCCGACGACCATGGCCCGGCCGTGAGTGGTCGCGGCCGCCGCGTAGTTGTCGTCACTGTGCAGCGGGTGCTGGTTCATCGTGATCGAGCAGAACAGGATGTCCTCGGCCTGCGTGATGGTCTTGCCGGGCCAGTGCTTGTAGACGTCGCCCACCTCGAAGTCGTCGAGGAAGCGCCCGAAGTCCGCGGTCGGCATGTGCAGTGCTCCTGGTCGGTTGGCGCATCGTGGTCCGCCGCGGCCACGCTCCGCAAACCGTGTGACGACCGTCGGGCCACACGGGCGCGTCCGAAGGGGCACCCGCTCGATTTCCTGCGCGCGACGACCCGGTCCTACCGTCCCCTGCGAACCGGCCGCAGGAGGCTCGATGCGCAGCCCGAAGGACTTCTTCCGACCGCTGGCGATCGGCGCACCCGACCCGGTGCGCGAGATCCCCTTCCGCCCCTCGCGGATGATCCACTTCTTCGACCCGTCGAACCCGAAGATGGTCGCGAAGGTCCCCGACCTCGCGCCGAAGGTCGACATCCTGCTCGGCAACCTCGAGGACGCGGTCCCGGTCGAGAACAAGGAGGCGGCACGGGCCGGCCTCGTCGAGGTCGGCCGTGCGTGGCAACCTGGAGCGACCCAGCTGTGGACGCGGGTCAACGCGCTCGACTCCCCCTGGGTCCTCGACGACCTCACCACGCTGGTCACCGAGATCGGCGACCGCCTCGACGTCGTGATGCTGCCGAAGGTCGAGGGCCCCGAGGACATCCACTACGCCGACCGACTCCTCGCCCAACTCGAGGCCCGGGCCGGGATCACCCGCCCGATCCTGCTGCACGCGATCCTCGAGACGGCCCGTGGTGTGACCAACGTCGAGCAGATCTGCCTCGCCTCGCCCCGCATGCAGGGGCTCTCGCTCGGCCCGGCCGACCTCGCCGCCGATCGGCGCATGAAGACGACGCGGGTCGGGGGCGGCCACCCCGGCTACCTCGTGCGCGAGGACCCCACCGGCGACGACGTCGAGGCAGCCCGCGCCACCTCTCAGCAGGACCTGTGGCACTACACCGTGGCCCGCATGGTGGACGCCTGCGGCGTGGCCGGGATCCTGCCGTTCTACGGTCCGTTCGGTGACATCGCGGACACCGTCGCCTGCGAGGACCAGTTCCGCAACGCCTACCTGCTCGGCTGTGTCGGGGCATGGAGCCTGCACCCGGTGCAGATCGAGATCGCCAAGAAGGTGTTCTCTCCCGAGCCGTCCGAGGTCGCCTGGGCGAAACGGGTCGTCGAGGCGATGGGTGACGGCAGCGGCGCGGTCATGATCGACGGCAAGATGCAGGACGACGCCACCTACAAACAGTGCCAGGTGGTGCTCGACCTCGCTCGGACACTCGCCGACCGCGATCCCGAACTGGCCCGGGAGTACGCCCTGTGAACGCAGACCACCGCCCGAGGCGCAGCGTGCTGTACCTGCCCGGTGCCAACGAGCGCGCGCTCGAGAAGGCGAAGAGCCTGCCGGCCGACGGGTTGATCCTCGACCTCGAGGACGCCGTCGCCCCCGACGCGAAGGGCGAAGCGCGCGAACGCGTCGCGGCCGCCGTCGCCGGTGGCGCCTACGGCCACCGCGAGCTCGTCGCGCGGGTGAACGCGCTCGACACCGCATGGTTCGCCGACGACGTCCGTGCCGTCGCCCCGGCCGGCCCCGCCGCCGTGCTGGTGCCGAAGGTCGGCTCGGTCGACGACGTTCGCACGATCGAGGACGCACTCGAGGCCGCCGGCGCCCCCGAGCACACCCGGCTGTGGGCCATGCTCGAGACGCCTGCCGCGATCCTGCGTGCCGCCGAGATCACGACCGCCTCCACTCGCCTCACCGGCTTCGTCATGGGGACCAACGACCTCGTGAAGGAACTGCGGGCGCAGCGGGTCCCCGGTCGGGCGCCGCTGCTGCCGGCCCTGGCCTGGGCGCTGCTCGCCGTCCGTGCGGCCGGCAAGACGGTCCTCGACGGCGTCTACAACGACCTCGACGACGCCGAGGGGTTCGAGGCCGAGTGCCGGCAGGGCCGCGAGCTCGGCTTCGACGGCAAGACGCTGATCCACCCGCGCCAGCTCGAGCCCTGCAACCGGATCTTCGCGCCTTCGGCGGCCGAGATCGCCGACGCGCGCGAGGTCATCGACGCCTGGGAAGCGGCGCAGCGTGCCGGGCGCGGTGGCGTGGTGACCGTCAACGGGCGGATGATCGAGAACCTGCACGTCGAGGAGGCACGCCGGGCACTCGCGCAGGCCGAGGCGATCGAGGCGATCGCGGTCAGGCCTCCTCGGGGGGCCGATCACGCCAGCCGCTGATGCGCTCCTCGTGGGCGCGCAGGACCTCGTCGTGCGGCGGCGCACCGCCGCCCAGCCGGGCCGGCACCCACCAGGCGCCGGCCGGGGTCCCGTCCTCGTAGTCGCGCTGGACGCGCTCGAGCAGATCCGCCATGGTCTGCGCCAGGCGCCGGGTCGCAGCGACCGGGTCCTCGTCGGCGCGCACGGACAACGGCGGGCCGTAGCGGACCACGATCGGCGTGCCGAGCGCCGGTCGGGGACGCCGGCCCTTCGTCGCGATCCGCTGCGATCCCCAGCCGACCACCGGCACGATGGGCGCGCCGGCCGCCTGGGCCATGCGGACGGCCCCCGTGCGGAGCGGCAACAGCTCGAACGAGGGCGAGATGGTCTGTTCCGGGGCGACCGCGACCAGGTCGCCGTTGCGGAGCGCGGCACCGGCGGCGTCGAAGGCGTCGGCACGAGCCGTCGTCGACGCGCGGTCCACCGGCACGGCCTCGGCCCAGCGGACGAGCCATCCGAGCCAGGGGCTGGTCCAGATCTCGCGCTTCGCGAGGAACCGGACCGGCCGCCGCAACCGCCGCACCGGCGCCCAGGCGACCATCAGGAAGTCGAGATAGCTGTGGTGGTTGAAGGCGAGCACGGCACCCGCGTCGGCGGGGACGTGATCGAGCCCCTCGACCCGGACGCGCCACCGGCAGGCGTTGACCATCGCGATCACGACCCCCGCGACGGCCCGCCACTTCCAGGTCAGGCGCTGACGACCCCCGGCGACCATCACGGCTCGAGCAGTTCGTCGACGGCGTCGAGGAGGCGGTCGACGTGCTCGTGCCGAGCCCCCTCGCCCATGAGCCCCACGCGCCAGGCGCGACCGGCGTACGCGCCGAGTCCGCCGGCCACCTCGATGCCGTGTTCGCGGAGCAGCCCGCACCGCAGCGCCCGCTCGTCGATCCCGTCGGGCCAGGCCAGGGCGGTCAGGTGGGGTAGACGGTGCGCCGCATCGGCGAGGAGGACCGCGTCGCGGTCCTGGACGTGCTCCTGGAACAACCGGCCGACCTCGGCGTGGCGCGCCCACCGGTTCTCGATCCCCTCCTCGAGCACCAGGCGCAGCCCCTCGTGGAGGCCGAGGAGGGCCGTGACGGGCATGGTGTGGTGGTAGCCGCGCTCCGGTCCCCACCAGCGGTAGACGCCCTGCAGGTCGAGGTACCACGACCGCACGGTGGTCGCCCGCGCGGCGAGGGCCCGCATCGCCTTCGCGGAGAACGTGACCGGTGACAGGCCCGGCGGGACCGACAGGCACTTCTGGGTGCAGGCGTAGGCGGCGTCGATCCCCCACGCGTCGGTCTCGACCGGGAGCCCACCGAGGCTGGTGACCACGTCGACGGCGAACAGCGTGTCCGTGTCGCGCAGGAGGGCACCGACTTCCTCGAGGGGCTGGTGGACACCGGTCGAGGTCTCGGCGTGCACCAGCGCCACCAGCTTGGCCTCCGGGTGGGCACGCACGGCGGACTCGACCCGGTCGGGCGGGATGGCGCGTCCCCACCGCTCCTCCAGCGCCACGACCTCGGCCCCCGCACGACGCGCCATGTCGGCGATCCGCGCCCCGAAGACACCGTTCACGCCGACGACCACGGTGTCCCCGGGCTCCACGAGGTTGAGCACCGTGGTCTCCATGCCCGCAGACCCGGTGCCCGACACGGCGAAGGTGTGCGCGTTGTCGGTGCGGAAGACGCTGCGGAGCATGCTTGCGACCTCGTCCGCCAGGGAGAACGTGAAGTCGTCGAGGTGGCCGACGACGCCACGGCCCTGCGCCTCGAGGACGCGGGGGTGCACCGGGCTGGGGCCCGGGCCCAGCAGCAACCGCTCGGGCGGAATGGCGGCCGGAACGGGCTGCATGCTTTGGTGTCTCCTCGAACTGCCGATGGGCCCGTACGTGGACCGGCGACCCGACACCCTACTGAGAAGGGCGCCGATGCACCGATCGGAGCGGTCGTGCGGGGTGGGTGCGGGGGGACGTCGCGTCGGACGCGGACCCTGGTGGTGGACGACGAATCGGCACTGCGGCTGTTGATGCGGACCGTGCTCGAACGCAGCGGCCGCTACGAGGTGGTCGGCGAGGCCGAGGACGGCCAGGCGGCGCTGACGATGGCCGGCGAACTGCTGCCCGACCTGGTGCTGATCGATCTTTCGATGCCGGTCATGGACGGGCTCGCGGCGCTGCCGCACCTGCGGGTCTCGCTGCCCGCCGCGCGCCTGGTCGTGCTGTCGGGCCTGGCCGGGAGCGCGGCCGCCGACACCGCACGGGCGGCCGGCGCGGACCTGTACCTGCACAAGGGACTCGGGGCGCGCGAGTTGCTGGCCGCCATCGATGCCGCGGCCTGACGACCGTCCGCAGCGTGGTCACACGACGCGTTGCATCCGCACCTTGGAGCCGTCGGTGATGGACTTCGAACCGCGCGCGAGCGCGATCGTGCCGGAGCGGACCATCTCCCGGATGCCGTAGGGCTCGAGCAGGTTGACCATCGCCTCGAGCTTGCTCGGGTCGCCGGCGGCCTCGATGGTGATCGAGTCGTGGTCGACGTCGACGATCTTCGCGCGGAAGACGTCGGCGAGTTCGATGATCTGGCTGCGGTGGGCGCCCTCGGCGGCGACCTTGACCAGCTGCATCTCCCGGACCACGGATTCGTCGGCCTCGAGCTCGACGATCTTGAGCACGTGCACCAGCTTGTTGAGCTGCTTGACGATCTGTTCCAGCTGGACGGCCTCGGCGCCGACCACGAGGGTCAGGCGCGACACGCGGGCGTCGTCGGTGGGTCCGACGGCCAGCGAGTGGATGTTGTAGTTGCGGCGGGCGAACATGCCCGCGATACGGGTCAGGACACCCGGCTTGTTCTCGACCAGTACCGACAGCGTGTGGCGATCCATGGGGTCTCCTACCGGCCGGCTCGGGCGAGCCGTGCCCGCCACTCGTCGGCGGACTCGATGATGTCGTCGTTGCTGGCGCCGCCGGGAACCATCGGGAACACCATCTCGTCCGGGTCGACCCGGAACTCCACCAGAACGGGCTGGTCGGTGATCTCGCGCGCCTTGGCCAGGGTGGTGTCGAGCTCGTCGACCGTCATGACGCGGAACCCGGGGATGCCGTAGGCGTCGGCGATCTTCATCAGGTCGGGGCAGTCCTGCGGCAGGGCCACCTGGGACAGGCGGTCGTCGTAGAACAGGTGCTGCCACTGTCGCACCATGCCGAGGTAGCCGTTGTTGACCACGCAGAAGATCACGGGGATGTCGTGCTGGACGGCGGTCGCGAGCTCCTGGAACGTCATCTGGAAGCAGCCGTCGCCGTCGATGGCCACCACGGGCGTGTCCCGGCCGACGCCGACCTTCGCGCCGATCGCGGCCGGCACGGCGAAGCCCATGGTGCCCAGCCCGCCGGAGTTGATCCACTGGCGGCCGCGCGTGTACGGGATCACCTGCGCGGACCACATCTGGTGCTGGCCGACGCCGGCCACGTAGACCGCCTCGTCACCCCAGGTCTCGTACACGGCACGGATCGCCGTCTGGGGCTTGAGGACGCCCGTGTCCGGCTGGTCGACCCGCAGCGGATGGTCGCGCTTGAGGTCGCGGACGTGCTCGCGCCAGGCGTCGATGGCGGGGGCGAACGCCGTGTCGTCCTTGTCGTCGAGCACCTTGAGCAGCTGACCGAGCACGACCTTGACGTCGCCGACGATGGGAACGTCGACCGCGCGGTTCTTGCCGATCTCGGCCGGGTCGACGTCGACGTGGACGACCTTCGCGTGCGGGGCGAAGCTGTCGAGGTCGCCCGTGACGCGGTCGTCGAACCGGGCACCGAGCGTGACCAGCAGGTCCGCTTCCTGCAGGGCGATCACGCCGCTGTAGTGGCCGTGCATCCCGGGCATGCCCACGGCGAGTTCGTGGGTGTCGGGGAAGATGCCGCGTGCCATCAGCGTGGTGACGACCGGAAGCCCGAGCCGGGTCGCGAACGCGAACAGCTCCTCGCCGGCTCCGGCGCGGACCAGCCCCCCACCCGCATAGATGACCGGGCGCTCGGAGGCGGCGATCAGCTGCAGTGCTTCCCGGATCATCTTGCCGTGACCGCGAACCGTCGGCCGGTATCCGGGGAGGTCGACGCGCTCGGGCCATGCCCAGGCGAAGGTGGCGTTGAGCACGTCCTTGGGGATGTCGACCAGCACCGGGCCGGGCCGGCCGGACTGGGCCACGTGGTAGGCCTCCTTGATCGCACCGGCGATGCGTTCGGGCGACTGGACCAACTCGTTGTGCTTGGTGATCGGCATCGTGATGCCGGTCACGTCGGCTTCCTGGAACGCATCCGAGCCGATGGCCGATCGCGCCACCTGGCCCGTGATGGCCAGGACCGGGATCGAGTCCATGTGCGCGTCGGCCAGACCGGTGACGAGGTTGGTGGCGGCGGGGCCGGAGGTGACGATGCACACGCCGACACGACCCGTCGCATGCGCGTAGCCCTCGGCCATGTGCACGGCGCCCTGCTCGTGGCGGACGAGGACGTGCTGCAGGTCGGCGTCGATCAGCGGGTCGTACGCGGGCATGATCGCGCCGCCCGGATACCCGAACACCACCTCGACGCCGAGGGCCTCGAGGCTCTTGATGACCGCCTGCGCGCCGGTGACCAGCTCCGCGGCACCTGCGTGATTGTCACCCGACATGCGCTGTTCTCCTGCGTTGGCCCGACGACCGCCGACCCGTTCGGCGGTGCGGCCCCTCCTACGCAAAAACCCCCCGGCCCGGGAGGTTCGCGCGTACTCGGAGCCGAGTACGCGCTACGTAACGACGAGAATGCCGACGCGCTGCACGTGCGGAAACCACACCACGACACGGACGCCGCAGCGCCCGTCGGTGGTCGTCATGTCCCGCTGCACGATCGCTCCTGCACGTCCGTCGGCGGCGCCCATGACGGGTACCGCTCGCCGATGGTCGCCCATCGCTGCCCGGGACGCAACTCGCACGCCGTTGTGCGGCCTGCGTCACGCGGCCGTCAGCCCACCGGTTCACGGGTGGGCGCGTCCGCGGCGCGTTCGCGGCGACGCTGCACCGCGAAGTAGATCGGCATGAGCAGCAGCAGCAGCGAGATCGCGAGCGTGGCCATCGTGAACGGGCGGGTGAAGAAGATGCCCCAGCTGCCGCGGGTGACGTTGACGCCGTTGACCAGCCCGATCTCGGCGATGTCGCCCAGGACCAGCCCCAACACCAGGGCCGACACCGGGAACTCGTACTGCTTGGCGAAGAAGCCCAGGACGCCGCAGATCAGCATGATCCACAGGTCGATGGGGCGGTTGAAGATGGCGAACGTGCCGACGACGGCGAACACCAGCACCATCGTGCTGAAGATCTCGAAGGGGATGGTCAGCAGCCGCAGGAGGACCCGCACGAGCAGGAGTCCGACGAAGAAGACCACGACGCTGGCGACCATCAGGGCCCCGAACACCGACGAGGCGATCTCGGGCGCGTCACGGAAGAGCAGCGGGCCGGGACGCAGGCCGTTGAGGATGAAGACGCCGAGCATGATGGCCGTGACGGCGCCGCCGGGGATGCCCAGGGTCAGCAACGGCACCATCGATCCGGCGGCCGCCGAGTTGTTCGCCGCCTCCGGCGCGACCACGCCACGGATCTCTCCCTTGCCGAACTTGCTCGGGTCCTTCGCCATCTGCACCTCGGTGCCGTACCCGAGGAAGGCCGCGACCGTCGAACCGGCGCCCGGCAGCATGCCGATGAAGTTGCCCAGCAGACTGGAGCGCAGCATCGTCCACTTGGTCCACTTGAGGTCGGCGATCGACGGCAGGGCGAAGCGGGGAACCTTCTTGATGTCCTCCTTGCTGTAGCCGCCGGATCCCGTGCCGTAGTACAGCGCGTGGAAGATCTCGGCCACGGCGAAGAAGCCGATGATGGCCGGGATGAAGTCGATGCCGCCCTGGAGGGGCTGGACGCCGAACACGAAACGGACCGCTCCCGAAACGGGGTCGAGGCCGACCGTGGCGAGCAGCAGGCCGAACGTGCCGGCGAGCAGCGCCTTGACCAGCGAACCCATGGCGAGACTGGCCACCGACGTCATGCCGAGGATGGCCAGCGCGAAGAACTCGGGCGGCCCGAAGCGCAGCGCGATCCGCAGGAACTGCGGCGCGATGAGCACCAGGAGGACCGTGCCGATGAAGCCACCGACCGCCGAGGCGGTGATGTCCATCGAGATCGCGCGTCCGGCCTGTCCCTGCTGCGTCAACGGGTAGCCGTCACGCGCGGTCGCGGCGCCCATGACGTCGCCGGGCATGTTGAACAGCGAGCCGGCCAGCGAGCCCGCGCAGGTGGCGGCGATGTAGACACCGATCATCATGATGATCGCCGCCTCGGCACCCAGCACGTAGCTGAACGGCACGAGCAGGGCCACCGCCGTGATGCCCGACAGGCCGGGGATGGTGCCGAAGATCAGGCCGATGACCACGCCGCCGAGCAGGAGCAGCAGGTGGAACGGCTCGAGTACCGAGCCGATCCCGGTGAGGAGGTCCATGGGAGCGCCTTTGGCGACGGGGCCGGCTCAGTAGAAGTACGTACTCAGCTCGATGAAGAATCCTCGCCCTCGCGGGAGCGGGACCACGAGAAGCCTGGTGAAGACGTAGAGCAGCCCGGCGAGGAGGATCACCGGGAAGGCGGTGATGACGTACCACCGGCGCTCGCCGACGAAGACCAGGAACGCCACCGCGAACGCCACCGTCGCCGGGACGAAGCCGATCCGCGTCATCCCCCAGATGTAGGCGAACAGCAGCAGGAACCCGACGGCGAGCGCGAGCGGGTTGCCACTCATCGCCACGTCGTGGTGATGGTCCTCGGCCGGGGCGTCGACGCCCGTCGCGGTGGGGTCGGCCGGCGGTTTGGGTGCCACGTCGGGGTCGGGTGCGCCACGACGCTCGCGCACGATCGACAACACGAGGTAGAGCAGCGCGAGCACGATGCCGACGTTGAGCAGCCAGCTCGGCCAGAAGTCAGGATCGAGGTAGGCGGCGCCGCGGCGACCCCGGATCAGGACGTGCAACTGCAGGCGCAGGTACACGAACCCCAGGAGCAGGACCGCCGCGACCACGATCTCCTGCCGCGCGCGACCGAATCGTGGTCGGTGCGCGTCGCCGCTCGCCGGGGTGTGCGCCTCGGTGCGTTGCTCACCCATCGGTGGTCCTCCCTGCCGTGTCACCCGGTCGCAGGCCCGGGCTCCCACCCGGGCCGGCGACCGGCCTTCCTACCGGTGTGAACGGACTTCTACTCCTGGAGGGCGCCGGCGTCGTAGCCGAACTCCTCGGCGAGCGCGGCGATCTCGTCGCGCTCACGCCGGGCCTCGGCCTCGAACTCCTCGCCGTTGAGGTAGCCGCCGGCCACGTGCTGCAGGAACTCCACCTCGTACTCCTTGTAGCTCGGCAGTTGCGCCGATGCGTAGAAGACGTTGTGGAGGTAGTCGATGATCTCCTGGTCGACGTCGCCGGGCGCCACCATCCCGCGCCAGCGGCCGGTGGGGACCGGGTAGCCGAGGTCGGCCACCGACGGGATGTCGGGGTCGATGTCCTCGAACACGATGTCGCCGCCGTAGGCCAGCGGCCGGATCTGGCCGTCCTCGTACAGGTCCATCACGGTGCCGGCCGTCTCGTGCAGGACGTCGATGTCCCCGGCGAGCAGCGCCGAGATGCGGCCACCGACGCCGTCGAAGGGCACGAACCCGAACGTCGAGTCGATCTCGGACCCGAGCGCGAGGAGGCGGAACTCGTCGTCGCTGCCGATCCCGGAGCCCGACACGCGGACCTGTCCCGGGTTCTCGGCGGCATAGTCGAGCATGTCCTCGAAGGTCTCCCACTCGTTGTCCGCGGCGACCCAGTAGATCTCGGTGGGACCCTGCTGCCGGATGATGAACGCCACGTCGTCGACGAAGCTGTAGGGCTGGATGTCGAGCGCGTCGTTGATCACCTGGTTCGTGATGGCGCTGGCGATCGTGTAGCCGTCCGCCGCCTGGGTGAACATGTGGCCGAGTGCGACCTCACCCGAGGCACCCGGCATGTTGTTGTAGATCAGCCGCTGACCCAGGATGCGCTCGGCGTCCCGGCCAACGTTGCGGGTGTAGTTGTCGGAGCCGCCACCCTCGCCGAAGCCGATCAGGATCTCGATCGGCCGGCCCGGGTAGCCCTCGGGCTGCGGGATCGCCTCGCGCAGCGCTTCGATGGCCTCGTCGGCGTCGGAGCCCGGGTCGTAGGCGAGCTCGCCCGCCTCGACCTGTGCGGCGATCTCGTCGATGGCGGCCAGGACGTCGGCCTGGTTCCCGCCGGTCTCGCCGGTGTCACCGGTGTCGCCGTCGTCGCCCTCGGTGTCACCGGGGTCCTCGGCAGCGGTGCCGTCGTCACCGGGTGGCGCGTCATCGGCCACGTCGGCGTCCGAGCCGCAGGCGACCAACGCGAGCACGCTGATGACGACGACGGCGAACTGGCGTGTCTTGCTGCGAATCCTCATGGACCTCTCCCTCGTCCGTCCCCGACCGTTGGTGCCGGTCACGCTTCTCGTCGCGCGCCTGCTGACACCCGGTTCGTCGCTCCCACGGCGAACCTGAAGAACCGCTGAATGGAAGACAAGCTTCCGCACTGCGGATTGGTCTGGACACTGGACAGTGATAATGGGTACGGTCCCGGGTGTCAAGGAATCCGCCGGAATCCCCGACCCCGGGGCACTGGCGAGCCGGGGAGAGGACCGGATGGTCCGCATGTCGTCAGAGGCGGACGACCGCGCGCGCCGCGTGGCACCCGGTGTCGCGCGCACCGCGCTGTACGAGCGCGTCGCCGACTGGCTCATCGCCTACATCGCGGAGCGCGGCGTCGCCGTCGACGACCGCCTGCCCACCGAACGCTCGCTCGCGGAACGGTTCGACGTCAGCCGGGCGTCGGTGCGTCAGGCGCTGGCTGCCCTGCAGGCCCAGGGGCTGATCGAGATTCGTCACGGCGACGGCATCTATCTGCGTCGCCGCCCCGAGGAGCGGCTCGCGTTCGAGTCCCTGTTGGCGAAACGCCGTCGGCTCCCCGAGGTGATCGAGGCCCGCCAGGCCCTGGAGGTCGCCCTGGCCGGCCTGGCGGCGCAACGGCGCACCGATGGCGACCTGCAGCGCATCTGGCTCGCACTCGACCTGATGGACGCCGACATCGCCGCCGGTGGCATCGGGGCCGAGGGCGACAAGCACTTTCATGCCGCCGTCACCGCGGCCGCGGGCAACGCCCTGTTGCGTGAGCTGATGGACTACCTGGCCGGCGTCATCCACGACACGCGCATCGCTTCGTTGTCGCAGCCCGGTCGGCCGAAGCGATCGAGCGCACAGCACCGCCGCATCGCCGAGGCCATCGAGGCCGGCGACCCCGCCGCGGCGCAGACGGCGATGCGCGCGCACATCGACCTGGTCGGGGACCTCACGTGAGTCGGGCGCCCACCGTCACCTTCGACGTCTACAGCGCGCTCGTCGACTCGCGCACCGGCGGCAGCACCGCCCTGGCCGAGCTCTTCACGGGCGAGGCGTGGCCGCCCGATCCCGAGGCGGTGTTCGTGGCGTGGGACCGGCGCAACAAGACGCTGCACCGCACGACCACGGAGTTCGTCGGCTTCCGGGCCCTCGCGCACCGTGCCATGCGTGAGCTGTTCGACGACGAGAACCTGCCGGGCGACCCGGTCACGGCGACCGACCACCTGCTGGCGTCGCTGCCGGACTGGCCGCTGTGGCCCGACGCCGACGCGGGCGTGCGGCAGGTCGCACGGCGCCACCCCGTCGCGCTGCTCAGCAACATCGACGACGACCTGCTGCGCGCGACCGACGTGTGTTCCTGGGTCGAGGACCGGCTGACCTCCGAGCAGGCCCGCGTGTACAAGCCGCACGCCGGGCTCTACCTCGCCGCCCGCGCCCGCTTCGGCGACGACCTGATCCACGTGCCGGCCTCGTCCCGCGACACCCGGGGCGCGCTGGAGGCCGGCCTGTCCGTGGTGCGCGTGCGGCGCCCGGGGCACGAGCTCGACCCGTCGGGGCCGCGCCCGACGCACGAGGTCGACGACCTGCGCGATCTTCCCGACGTCCTGGCGCGGTTGACGGCGGCGCGGGGACCGCGGACGGGGCCGGACCGGTGAGCAGGCACCGGGCCGTCAGCGCAGCGCTGGTGTCCACCGCACAGGGCATGCTGCCCGTCTACATGCTCGGGGGCCTGTCGGTGCAGATGGGCGCCGAGCTCGGGTTCGGTACCCGCGAGCTCGGCCTGGCAACGACGATCTACTTCGCCGTCTCCGCAGTCGGCTCGGCGCCGGCCGGTCGCTTCGTCCAGCGGTCCGGCGCCTACCGCGGCATCGTCGCGACGGCGGCCCTGAGCGGGCTGGCCCTCCTCGGCATCGCCGGCCTGGCGACCAGCTGGACCACCCTGGTCGGCATGCTCGTGGTCGCCGGTATCGGCAACGCGTTCGCGCAACCGGCGGCGAACCTGCTCCTCGCGTCCGAGGTGCCGAGCGGAAGCCAGGGCCTGTTCTTCGGCATCAAGCAGTCCGCCGTCCCGATCACGACCCTGCTCGCGGGCGTCTCCGTGCCGCTCGTCGGGCTCACCATCGGCTGGCGTTGGGCGTTCGTGATGGTGGCGGCGGGCTCGGTGGCCCTGCCCCTCCTCGCGCCCCGTTCCGCGTCCCGGTCACGGCCCCGCGGGCGCGGACGGTCGGATCCATCGGCCCCGGCGGCGACGGTGGACCGGCTCCCGCTGGCCGTGCTGGCGGCCGGCGCGATGCTCGGCGCCGCGGCGGCGAACTCCATCGGCGTCTTCCTGGTGTCCTCCGCGGTCGATGCCGGCTTCGCCGACAGCACGGCCGGCTACCTGCTGGCGATGGGCAGCGTGCTCGGCATCGTGACCCGCGTGATCGTCGGCGCGCTCGCCGATCGGCGCGAAGGAGCCCACGTCAACCGGGTCGCGGCGATGCTCGTGGCGGGTTCGCTCGGTTTCGCCCTGCTGGCGGTCGCCACGCCCGCGATCCTGTTCCTGGTCGGCACCGTCATCGCGTTCGTCGCCGGCTGGGGCTGGAACGGCCTGTTCACCTTCGCGGTGGTGCGCAGCTACCCGCACGCGGCGGCCACCGCCACCGGCCTGACCCAGACCGGACTGTGGCTCGGCGGCATGATCGGCCCACTGGTCTTCGGCACCGTCGCCGCCGCGACCACGTTCGCCGTGGCGTGGTCGGTCGCCGGCGGGGTGATGCTGACCGCCGCCGCGGTGTGCATGCTGGGACGGCGGATGATCCTGCAGGCGAAGTCCGTCGCCGCGAACCTGGAGCCGTCATGACCCCCTTCTGCACCCGCCTGGACCTCGCGCACCCGATCGTGCAGGCGCCCATGGCCGGGGTGGCCCACGGCGACCTCGCGGCGGCCGTCAGTGCCGCCGGCGGACTCGGCATGCTCGGTGTCCGCGGCGACGCGTCGACGGATTGGGTGGCCGAGCAGGCCGCGATCGCGGCTCGGGGAGGGCGCTTCGGGGTCGGGCTGCTGTTGTGGTCCCTGGGCGACGGTGCCCTGCTCGGGCACGTCCTGGAGCACGGCCCCGCGCTGGTGTCGCTGTCGTTCGGCGACCCGGCGCCGTACGTGTCGCGCGTCCACGACGCGGGCGCCCTGGTCGCGTCACAGGTCCAGACCGTCGCGGCGGCCCGCCAGGCGCTGGACGCCGGCGTCGACGTCCTGGTGGCGCAGGGCACCGAGGCGGGGGGCCACACCGGCAGCATCGCGACCCTCCCGTTGCTGCAGCAGGTCCTGCCCCTCGGTGCGCAGGCCGGGGTCCCGGTCCTGGCGGCCGGGGGGATCGCGACCGGCCGGGCCGTCGCGGGCGTCCTGACGATGGGAGCCGACGCCGCCTGGATCGGGACCCGGTTCGCCGCGACGCGCGAGGCCGCGTTCAGCGCGGGCGCCAAGGACCGCATCCTGGCGGCCGAGTCCACCGACACCGTGCTCACGCACGTCTTCGACCTCGTGCAGGAGGCCGACTGGCCGGCCCAGTTCCCCGGCCGGGCGCTGCGGAACCGGCTCACCGACCGGTGGCACGGCCGCGAGGAGGCGCTCGCCGACGATCTCCCGGACGTGCAGGAACAGTTCCGTGACGCCGTCGCCCGCGACGACCGCGACGTGGCCCACGTGTACGCCGGGCAGGCCAGCGGGCTCGTCCAGGACCTGCCGGCGGCGGCCGAGGTGCTGACGGCGCTGATGGACGAGGCCGCCACCAGCCTCCAGCGCGTCGCGGCCCTCCTCGGCGACACCGGGGCCGGCGGTCACCTCAGCCGTTGAGGCCGTCGAACAGCAGCTTGGTCCCCATCACGACCAGGACGACCAGGACCACCCGCTCGAAGCGGTGCCGGTCCAGCCGGCGTCCGAGCCGGATGCCGACGGGCAGGAACAGCACGACCGGGATCAGGGAGAGCAGGCTGCCGAGCACCAGTTCCCCCGTGTAGCGCCCGAGCGCGACGAAGGTCGCGACCTGGACCGCCGCGAAGAGCTGGAACTGCGCGGCGATGGTGAACACGTAGGCGCCGGGCTCCAGGCGGAACCCGTGCACGTAGGTGGCGGTCAGGGGGCCGGCGATCCCCGTCGCCCCCTGGGCGACACCGCCGGCGAACCCGACGGGTGGCGACAGCAGCCGTGCGGCACGTTCGGGCAGTGCAACCTCGGGACGCCAGAGCTTCAGCGCGGCGTATCCGAAGATGACCACCGCCAGGGCCAGCGAGAGCACGTTGCCGGGCAGCGTCGTCAGCAGCCATACGCCCGCGACGGATCCGGCCGCGCCGGCGACCAGCATCCGCTTGAGATGGCGGGCGTTGCGGGCGTGGCCCCGATGCTCCCACAGCAGCCACGAGTTGGTCACGACCGTCGGGAACGCCATCAGGACCACGGCCGCTTCGACGCCGATGAACCCGGCCATGACCGGGATGGCCACCGTCGGCAGCCCCGAGCCGGTGACCCCCTTGGTGATCGAGCCGATCACCACCGCGACGATCACGACCGCCAGCGCCCCGCCGCTCACGTGCACGCCCCGGGCGGCTGCCGGCACGGCAGGACGGTCACCGCAGCGCCGCCCGCACGAGCGTCAGCGGATGCTCGCCGCGTCGCCCCGTGCCGTGCCCGATCTGCTGCCGGCAGGACACCCCGGTGGCCGCGACCAACGTGTCCGCCGGCTCGGCCTCCACCGCGGGGAACAGCCGCATGCCGCCGATCTCGAGGGAGAGGTCGTAGTGCTCGGTCTCGAATCCGAACGAGCCCGCCATCCCGCAGCAGCCGGCATCGACCTCGACCACCTGGGCCCCCGGAATGCGCTGCAGCAACGCGACACTGGCCGAGGTCCCCACGCTGGCCTTCTGGTGACAGTGACCATGGAACAGGATCCGCCGGTGCGCCACCTCGGCGTCGGCGTCCAGTTCCAGGGCGCCGTCGTCGATCGCCGCCACCACCAGGTCCTCCACCAATCGGGCCTGCTCGGCGACCGCGCGCACGTCGGGATCGTCGACGCCCAGCAGTCGCGGCCCGTCGTCCTTGAGGGTCAGCAGGCACGACGGCTCCACGCCGACGATCGGGATGCCACGCCGCGCGTCCGGCGCCAGGCGCTCGACCAGGGCTGCCACTTCGGCCCGCGCCTGGTCGAGCACTCCCTTCGACATCGCCGCCCGCCCGCAGCATCCCCGGGACTCGAGCCGGACCTGGTGCCCCGCCCGCTCGAGCAGTTCGACGGCGGCACGACCGATCCCCGGTTCGGTGAAGCTGGTGAAGCTGTCGGCGAGCAGGACCACACGGCCCCGGGTCCTCGGCGTCGTCGGGCGGGCGCGGCCGGCGAACCATCGCGGCAGGGTCTCGCGCTCGAAGCGGGGCAGCGGACGCCGCTGGTCGATGCCGACGACCTGCTCCAGCATCCTGCGCACGGGCCGCGAGCGGCCAGGCAGGTTGGACAGGGGCGCGGTCGCGGATCCGAGCCGGTTGAGGCGGCGGATGCCTGCGAAGACCCGGGACCGCACGGGGATGCCGTGCTCGGCGTGGCGGGCGTGCAACGCCTCGCTCTTCATCGTGGCCATGTCGACCGAGAGTGGGCACTCGCGCTGGCACGCCTTGCACTCGAGGCACAGGTCGAGGACCTCGTGGAGCCGGTCGTCGGCGAGCGCGGCCCGCGGATCGGGTGATCCCAGTGCGAGGACGAGGGCGTTCGCCCGACCCCGGGTGGAGTGCTCCTCGTCCCGGGTGGCCATGTACGAGGGGCACATCGTGCCGCCCGAGGTGGCCGGCTTGCGGCAGGCACCGATCCGCATGCAGCGGTTGGCGGCGTCGAACATGCCGGTGCCACCACCGAAATCGAAGGCCGTCGGCAACGGCCGGGCGACCGGCAACGCCGGCTCCCGCAAGTGGTCGGTCATGGGCGGTGCATCGACCTTCTTGCCCGGGTTCATGCGCTGATCGGGGTCGAACAGGCCCTTGACCTCGCGCATGGCGCCGTAGAGCTCGTCGCCGAACAGCTCGCGGTTGAACTCGCTGCGCACCAGTCCGTCGCCGTGCTCGCTGGAGTTCACCCCGCCGAAGCTGGTCACCAGCTCGGCGACCTCGCGGGCCACGGTGCGCAGCTTGTCGACCTCACCAGGCCGGGTCAGGTCCATGAAGGGACGCACGTGCAGGCAGCCCGCCGACGCGTGCCCGTAGAAGCCCGCCCGCAGCCCGTGCGCCTCGAGGATGGCGGCGAACTGTTCGGTGTACTCGGCCAGATGCCGCGGATCGACGGCGGTGTCCTCGACGAAGGCGAGGGATCGCTCCCGACCCACACCCGACGCCATCAGCAGACCCAGGCCGGCCTTCCGCAGGGCGCGGACCTGCCCCTGCTGCTCGGACGTCGCGGCCCGCAGCACCGCATAACCGTGCCCGTTTGCGCGCCAGGTCGCCTCGAGCGCGCGCGCCGCGGCTTCGGCCTCGGCGGGGGTGTCGCCGTAGAACTCGACCACCAGGAGGGCCTCGGGGTCTCCGTCGAGGAAGCGCACCAGGTGGGCGTGCTCGAGCGATCGGCGGGCCAGGTCGAGGATGAAGCGGTCGACGAGTTCGATCCCCGCCGCGCCGGCATCCATCGCGTCGGCGGTGGCGGCGATCGCCAGCTGGGTCGAGGAGAAGTGGCCGACGAGCTGGACCACCGCCTCGGGGATCGGGACCAGCTCGACCGTGGCCCCGGTCACCGTGACCAGCGTGCCCTCCGAGCCGACCACGAACCGGGCGAGGTCGAACGGCCCGTCCTGCGCGAGCCGGTCGAGCCGGTAGCCACCGGCACGCCGCCAGAAGGGAGGCATGTGGTCGGCGATGGCCTGTCGGTGACGTTCGACGAGGGCGGGCAACTCGCGGTAGAGCCTCGCCTCGAGGGAGCTGCCCCTGGCGCGGCTGGCCACCTGTTCGGCCGTGACCGGACCGAACCGTGCCGTGCTCGCGTCGGCGAGGACGACGTCGAGGTCGCGCACGTGGTCGATGGTCATCCCGTACCGGGCGCTGCGCGACCCGCAGGAGTTGTTGCCGATCATCCCGCCGAGCGTCGCCCGGTTGCTCGTCGAGGTGTCGGGGGCGAACCACAGCCCGTGACGCGCGGCGGCGCGGTTGAGTTCGTCCTGGACCGCGCCCGGTTGGACGCGCGCGGTCGCCGTCTCCGCGTCGACCTCGAGGCCGTGCAGATGGCGTGAGAAGTCGAGCACGACCGCGGCGCCGACGGTCTGTCCGCAGTGGCTGGTCCCCGCACCGCGCGGCAGCACCGGGACCCCGTGCCGCGCCGCGACCGACACGGCGGCGGCCACGTCGTCGGCATGCCGGGGATAGGCCACGCCGAGCGGCTCGATCGCGTACATGCTGGCGTCGGTGGCATACAGGTGACGCGTGTAGGCGTCGAAACGCACCTCGCCGTCGAGCGCTTCACCGAGATCGGCGGCCAGATCCCGGCGCTGCTCCCCGATCCGGGCCCGCTCGTCCAGCACGTCCGCCACGCGACCCTCCCCTGACCGGCGCTTTCCGCTCGGTGAAACGAACGGTCTGCCAGGCGGAAGAACCTAGGGGCCGCCGCGACCGGTGGTCAAGGCACGCGAGGTCGGTTGCCGGCGGGTTGAGGGCGTCCTAGGGTCCTCGCACGACGGTTCTCGGACCGTGGAGACGATGGAAGGGTGCTCGTGCGCGCCGGTCGGCACTTCCTGCAGATTCCCGGCCCCACCAACGTGCCCGATCGGGTGCTCCAGGCGATGGCGCGGCCGACGATCGACCATCGCGGACCCCAGTTCGCCGCACTGGGCCGGCGCGTGCTCGAGGGCATCCGCACGGTGTTCAAGACCTCCGGTCCCGTCGTGATCTATCCGTCGTCCGGCACCGGCGCGTGGGAGGCGGCCCTGGTCAACACCCATTCACCGGGCGACGCGGTGCTGATGTACGAGACCGGTCAGTTCTCGACCCTGTGGGCGACGATGGCGACCCGGCTCGGGCTGGACGTCGAGGTCCTCGAAGGGAACTGGCGCACCGGCGTCGACGCCGAGCGCATCCAGGGCGCGCTCGAGGCGCAGCCCGGGCGCTTCCGCTCCGTCGCCGTCGTGCACAACGAGACCTCGACCGGCGTGACCAGCGACATCGAGGCCGTACGGCGGGCGATGGACGCCGCCGGTTCGGAGGCGCTGCTCCTCGTCGACACCATCTCCTCGCTCGGCTCGATCGACTACCGCCACGACGAGTGGGGAGCCGACGTCACGGTGTGCGGGTCGCAGAAGGGCCTGATGCTGCCACCGGGCCTGGGCTTCAACGCCATCAGCGACAAGGCCCGGGCGGCCGCCGCCGATGCCCGGCTCCCCCGGTCGTACTGGGACTGGGAGGACATGCTGGCCAGTGCGCCCGCCGGCATGTTCCCCTACACCCCGGCGACGAACCTGCTGTACGGCCTCGCCGAAGCCATCGACCTGCTGCACGCGGAGGGCCTCGACGCCGTCTTCGCCCGCCACGACCGCCATGCCGAGGCGACGCGCCGGGCGGTCGAGCACTGGGGACTCGAGCTGTGGGCGACCGTCGCGGAGCAGCGCTCCAGCGTCCTGACCGCCGTCCTGCTCCCGGACGGACACGACGCGGACGAGTTCCGGCGGATCGCACTGGAGCGGTTCGATCTCTCGCTCGGGGCCGGGCTGGCCCGTCTCGCGGGGAAGGTGTTCCGCATCGGCCACCTCGGCGACCTCAACGACCTCACGCTCGCCGGCACGCTCGCCGGCGTCGAGGCGGCGCTCGGCATCGCCGGCGTCCCGATCCGCCGTGGCGGTGTCGAGGTGGCGATGGAGCGCCTCGCCGCCTCGTGACCCCGGGCGCATGGCCGCGCGTCAGCCCTCGTCGGTGACACCCGCGGGCACCTCGACGATGTCCCCCCCGTCCATCCAGGCCACCAGGTCCGCCGCGACCGTGCGCAGGTGCTCGATGACCTCCCGCCGGCGCGGTTCGTCGAGGCGCCCCGTCGGTCCGGAGACCGACATGGCGGCAACGAGGCCGTTCGCGGGCAGCAGCGGCACGGCGACGCAGTTGACGCCCTCCTCCTGTTCCTCGAGGTCGAGGGCGTAGTCGCGCTCGCGAACACGCTCGAGTTCACGGAGCAGGACGGCGGCGTCGGTGACGGTGTTGGCCGTCGCCGGCGGCAGGCCGTTGCGCTGGAGGATGCGCTCGGCCACGGCACGCGGTTGGTGCGCCAGCAGCACCTTGCCGACCGCGGTGCTGTGGGGCAGCACCCGGTTGCCGACCTCGGTGAACATCCGCACCATCCGCCGGGACGACGCCTGCGCCACGTAGACCACGTACCCGTCCTCGAGGAGCGCGAGGTTGGCCGTCTCGCCGGTCAATTCGACCAGCCGTTCGAGATAGGGCCGGGCCGACCCTCCGAGCATGCGGCCGGCGGCGGTCCCGAGCTCGACCAGCCGGGCACCGAGGACGTACTTGCGCGACCGCGGGTCCTGGCGCACGTACCCCCGTCGGACCAGCGTCGCCGTGAGGCGGTGGATGGTGGCGTAGGGCAGCTGCGTCGCCTGGCCGAGCTCGCTGATCCCCATCTCCCGTCCCGACGCGGCCAGCACCTCGAGGACGTCGAGCGCACGTTCGACCGACTGGACCCCCATGCTCCGTGCCGCCATGCACGCTCCTCCTGCTCACCCCACGCAGAAACGTACCAACTGGCAGAAGAAGTTTTCCGTCCACCGAAATGCGCTGCGCACGGCGTGCCGGGCGTCAGCGGTCGTCGGTGAGCACCTTGCGGGTGGCGGCGGCGACCCCGGCCGCATCCAGGCCGAGCTCGGCCATGATGTGGTCGGGCTTGCCGTGCGGCAGATAGCCGTCGGGGACCCCGAGCTTGAGCACCGGCGGCGCGTGCCGCACGCCGACCCGCTCGACGAGGCGATCCACCAGTTCGGCCCCCGCCCCACCGCCGACGACCCCGTTCTCGACCGTGACGACCAGCGGGGCCGCTGCCGCGGCATCGAGCATGGCGGGATCGGCCGGACGCACGCTGCGTACGTCCCACACCGCCGCGTCGTAACCCTGCTCGGCGAGCAGTTCGGCGGCCTCGAGTGCGGCGCTGACGCGGTCCCCGACCGCGAGCACGCACACGTCCTCCCCGGCGCGCAGGCGCCGCGCCCGCAGGCCGAGTGCGCGGTCGGCGGCCTTGACGCCGAGACCGGCACCGGCAACGGCCGCTCCCTTCGGGAACCGCAGGCTCACCGGACCGTCGAGTCCGGCGGCCACGCCCAACAGGGCCTGCAGGTCCTCCTCGCACGAGGGGGCCAGCACGGTCATCGTCGGGATGCGCAGCGACAGTGACAGGTCGAGGATGCCGTGGTGGCTCGGCCCGTCATCGCCGGTGATGCCCGCACGATCGAAGACGAACAGGACGTGCGCGTCGTGCAGCCCGACGTCGAGGTTCGCCTGGTCGAACCCGCGGGCGAAGAAGGTGGAGTACACCGCGAACAACGGCAGCTTGCCGGCGTGCGCCATCCCGGCGGCCGCCGTGACGGCGTGCTGCTCGGCGATCCCGACATCGAGCACGCGTTCGGGGTCCCGCTCGGCCAGCGGCAGCAGCCCGGTCGAGCCCGGCATGGCGGCGGTGATCGCGACCAGGTCGGGCCGCTCGTCCGCGAGCTCGAGGACCGCCTCGCTGAACGCCTGGGTCCACGACCGCGGCTTGCTGCCGGTCGAGCGCCCGGTGGCGATGTCGAACGCCGAGGTGTCGTGCAGCTTCTTCTCGGGGTCGGTCTCGGCCGGCTCGTAGCCCTTGCCCTTCTGGGTCAGCACGTGCACGAGCACCGGGGTGTCGAGCCGGGCGGCGGTGACCAGCGCGTGCTCGAGCTTGCCGACGTCGTGGCCGTCGTAGGGGCCGAGATAGCGCACGCCCAGCGCCTCGACGAAGGCCTGCAACGCGGGCGCCTCGGACACGGCGGCCTTCACGGCTCCGAAGCCGGCGTCGGTCAGGCGCTCCACCAGCGGGACCCGGTCCAACGCGCGGTCGAAGCGGCCGCGCACCTTGCGGTACCGCGGGTCCGTGCGCAGGTCCGCCAGCCGCTCGGAGAGCCGGCTGACCGTCTCCGCATACGACCGGCCGTTGTCGTTGAGCACGATGATCGCCGGCAACTGGTGGTGGCCGAGGTTGTTGAGCGCTTCGTACGCCATGCCGCCGGTCAGCGCACCGTCGCCGACGACGGCGACCACGCGCCGCCGTTCCTCGCGCGGCAGACCGACCTGTGCGCGGGCGAGCCCGAACGCCCACGACAGCGCCGTCGACGCGTGCGAGTTCTCGACGAGGTCGTGCGGCGACTCGGCCCGACAGGGGTAGCCCGACAGGCCGCCCGCCTGGCGGAGCGTGTCGAACAGGGGTCGCCGGCCCGTCAGCATCTTGTGCACGTAGGCCTGGTGACCCGTGTCCCAGACCAGCTGGTCGCGGGGCGAGTCGAAGGTGCGGTGCAGTGCGATCCCGAGCTCGACCACGCCGAGGTTGGAGCCGAGGTGGCCGCCCACACGGGCGACGGCGGCGACGATCGCGGCGCGCAGCTCCTCGGCGAGCAGGGGCAGCTGCTCGGCCGGAAGCGCCTTCAGATCGGCCGGTGAATCGATGGTCTCGAGCACCACGTCGGGCTCCTCCTCTGGTGCTCCACGCGTCGGTGCGCCAGCGTAGGGGACCACAGGATGGCCGGCGCACGTACGCGGCCACCGTCATGCACGGGTTTCGTGGAGGTTCGTCGCAGGTTCCGCGAGGGATGACCCACCTGCGGGCGGCTCACCCGACATCGGCGATCCGTGCGTCCGGACGCCGGCGCCTGCGCGCGTGGACGCACGCATCGGGTCGCAGACTCAGGAGCCGATGAGCTCGCGGAGCAGCTGGTTGGTCGTGCGGGGGTCCGCCTTGCCCCGCGTCTGCTTCATCACCTGGCCGACGAGGGCGCCGATGGCCTTGTCGTTCCCACCGCGGATCGCGGCGACGGTGTCGGCGTTGTCGGCCACCACCTGTTCGACGATGCCGCGGAGCTCGCCCTCGTCGGAGACCTGCTCGAGGCCCTGTTCCTTCGCGATCTGGGCCGGGCCCTTGGCGCCGCGCGACTGGATCATGCCGGTCAGGACCTGCTTGGCGAGGTTGGTCGACAGCGTGCCGTCCTCGATCAGCGCGATCAGCTCCGCGACGTGCGTGCCGGTGAGGCCGGAGCCCGCGAAGTCGACGCCCTCGGCCGAGAGCTGACCGGCGACGTCACCGACGAGCCAGTTCGCCGCCGCGGAGGCGTCCGCGCCCGCGGCGACCGCCTCGTCGAAGGCCGGCAGCAGGCCCGTGACGATGATGGTCGACGCCTGGTGCGTCGCCACGCCCGCCGCATGCAGCCGCGCACGTGATGCCGCCGGGAGTTCGGGGAGGCGGGCACGGACCGCTTCGACCTTGTCGGCCGGCGAGGTGATCTCGACGAGGTCGGGATCGGGGAAGTAGCGGTAGTCGGTCACCGACTCCTTGACCCGCAGCGTCTCGGTGACCCCGCGACCCTCGTCCCAGTGGCGGGTCTCCATCACGATGGTGCCGCCGTCCTCGAGCACGGCGATCTGGCGCTGAGCCTCGTAGGCGATGGCGCGGCCCAGGGACCGGACGGAGTTGAGGTTCTTGATCTCCGTCCGCGTGCCGAGCGGATCGCCCGGTCGGCGGACGGAGACGTTGGCGTCGCAGCGGATCGAGCCCTCTTCCATGCGGGCGTCGGAGACCCCGGTGGCACGCACGATCGACTGCAGCTCGCGCAGATAGGCCTGGGCGGTGTCGGGATCGTGGATGTCGGGACGCGACACGATCTCGAGCAGGGGGATGCCACACCGGTTGTAGTCGATGAGCGACCGGTCGGCGCCGTGCAGCCGCCCGGTCGAGCCGACGTGCAGCGACTTGCCCGTGTCCTCCTCCATGTGCAGACGCTCGATCCGCACCCGGCGGGTCACGAGGTCGTCGCCGACCGGGACGTCGACGTCCAGCCACCCGTCGTGGACCAGCGGGACGTCGTACTGGCTGATCTGGTAGTTCTTCGCCAGGTCGGGATAGAAGTAGTTCTTGCGGTGGAACCGGCACACCGGCGCGATCTCGCCGTTGAGTGCCAGGCCCAGCAGCGTGGCGTCCTGCACGGCCTGCTCGTTGACCACGGGCAGCGCGCCGGGCTGTCCCGTGCAGACGGGACAGACGTTGGTGTTGGGGTCGCCGCCGAAGCTGGTCGAGCAGCCGCACCACATCTTCGTGCGGGTCTGCAGTTCGACGTGGACCTCGAGGCCCACGACCAGTTCCCAGGGTCCGGTCGTGCCCTCGAGCAGGGCGACACCGTGCTCCGCGGCCGTGGTCGCGGAGATCTCGCCGAGGTCGGTCGCGGTCATGTCAGAGCACCTCCACGGCGGTGTCGCCGGCGGGAATCGGGGTGAACCCGAGGTCGCGCTCGAACGCCCATCCCACGCGGTACATCAGGTCGTCGCGCAGCAGTGGCGCCATGATCTGCAGACCCACGGGAAGCGAGGCGTCGGGCGCGTCGGGCGCCTCGGCGGTGCCGGCCGGCAGCGACAGCGCCGGGATCCCGGCCAGCGAGGCCGGCACGGTGGCGACGTCGTTGAGGTACATCGCCAGGGGGTCGGCGGTCTTGTCCCCGAGGCCGAACGCCACCGTCGGCGAGGTCGGGCTGACCAGCACGTCGGCCTGCTCGAATGCGGTGGCGAAGTCCTGCGCGATGAGGGTGCGGACCTTCGACGCCTGCAGGTAGTAGGCGTCGTAGTAGCCGCTGGACAGCGCGTGCGTCCCGATCATGATGCGCCGCTTGACCTCGGGACCGAACCCGGCCGCGCGCGTGGCCGCGTTCATCTCCTCGGCGGTGGGCGCGTCGACGCGCAACCCGTAGCGCACGCCGTCGAAGCGGGCGAGGTTGGAGGACGCTTCCGATGGCGCGATGAGGTAGTAGGCGGGAAGGCCGTAGCCGGCGTGGGGCAGCGACACCTCGACGATCTTGGCGCCGAGCCGCTCGAAGCGCTCCAGCGCCTGCTCGAACACCCGCCGGACGCCGGGCTCGTAGCCGTCGCCCTGCAGTTCGGTGACCACGCCGACGCGCAGCCCCTCGATGCCGTCCCGCAGGGTGCCGAGCACGTCGGCGGGCGTGTCGGTGATCGAGGTGGCGTCGCGCGGATCGTGGCCGTGGATCAACGCCTGCAGTTGGGCCGCGTCCTCGACGGTGCGGGCGAACGGGCCCGCCTGGTCCAGCGACGACGCGAACGCCACCAGGCCGTAGCGTGACACCGTGCCGTAGGTCGGCTTGGCACCGACGATGCCGGTGAGCGCGGCCGGTTGGCGGATCGAGCCTCCGGTGTCGGTCCCGATCGCCAGCGGGGCCATCAGTCCGGCCACGGCGGCGGCGGAGCCGCCAGAGGAACCACCCGGCACGCGGCCGAGGTCCCACGGGTTTCGGGTCGGGCCGTACGCCGAGTTCTCGGTCGACGAGCCCATCGCGAACTCGTCCATGTTGGTCTTGCCCAGCACCACCACGTCCGCGGCGCGCAGGCGCTCGGTGACGGTGGCGTCGTAGGGCGGGACCCAGCCGTCGAGCATGCGCGAGCCACAGGTGGTCGGCACGCCGCGCATGGTCAGGACGTCCTTGAGCGCCAGCGGGACGCCCGCCAGGGGGCCGAGTTCCTCGCCGGCGGCCCGGCGACGGTCGACGTCAGCGGCGTGTTCGCGCGCTGCGGTGGCGGTGACGTGGAGGTAGGCGTGCACGTCGCGCTGGTCGAGGTCGTCGCTGCCGACGGCGGTCCACACGTCACCGTCGCCGTCGACGCCGTCGACCGACAGGATGCGCTGCAGATGCGCCTCGACCACCTCGAGGGCCGACACGTCCATGGCCCGCAGACGCTCGGCGAGTTCCGCCGCGGAGGACTGGGTGAGCTCCACGTCAGCCCTCCTCGGACACGATGCGGGGCACACCGAAGCGGTCCTGCTCGGCGTGCGGGGCGGCGGCCAGTACGGCCTCGCGTGGCAGCGAGGGGCGCGGATCGTCGGGACGGCTGACGTCGCGTAGCGCGAAGGGGTGCGTGGTCGGCTCGACGTCCTGTGCCGCGACCTCGCCGACCTGCTCGGCATAGGCGAGGATCTGCGACAGCTGGGGGGCGAGGGCGTCCACCTCGTCGTCCGTCAGCGCGAGGCGCGCCAGCCGGGCGACGTGACGCACCTCGTCGGCGGAGAGTGCCACGGGACCTCCTGGGCTCGGATCGAGTCGCCCCGCGCGGGGGCCGAAAGGAGTCGCCACGCACGACGGCGCGAGCCGGACTCGGGCCCCGAGGCTACCGCTCGCCGATCAGGTCCCCGACCGCGGGCACAACGTGCGCCCGGAGCCAGTCGGTGGCCTCGGCGACCGGGAGGGGGCGCGCGATCAGGTAACCCTGGGCGATCTGGCAGCCCATGTCGGCGAGGATGTCCAGCGAGGCCCGGGTCTCGACGCCCTCGGCGACGCACCGCAGTCCGAGCCCGGCGGCGAGTTGGACGACCGAGCGCACGATGGCGGTGTCCTGGCCCTCCACGTCGGCGTCGAGGTTCAGCACGAACGAGCGGTCGATCTTCACCTCGGCGACCGGCAGTCGCTTCAGCCGGGTCAGCGAGGCGTGGCCGGTCCCGAAGTCGTCGAGGGAGAGCTCCACGCCGGCCGCCTGCAGGGCGTCCAGGGTCGCCAACGCCCGCGTCGGGTCCCCGAGCAGCGCCTCCTCGGTGATCTCGAGCACCAGCAGCCCCGTGTCGAGCCCGTGTTCGGCCAGGCCGGCCTGCACCGTCGCGGTGAAGCCCGGGTCGGAGAGGTCGTGCAGCGAGGTGTTGACCGCGACGGGGACGGCGAGGCCGTCCGCCCGCCACGTCGCCAGTTGCCGCATGACCTGGTCGAGTACCGAGGCCGTCAGCGACCGCATGACGGCGGTGCGCTCCGCCAGGGGCAGGAAGGCGGCGGGCGCGAGCAGGCCCCGCTCGGGGTGGCGCCACCGCACCAACGCCTCGAGGCCGAGGGGACGACCGTCGCTCACGGCGACCTTGGGCTGGTAGTGAACCTCGAGCTCGCCGTTGGCGACGGCCTGGCGCAGCTCCGCGAGCAGGGACAGGCGCTGGGGCGTGTCGCGGATGAGGTCCTCGTCGAAGACGACGACCACCTCACCGGCGGCCTTGGCGGCGTACATCGCGGCGTCGGCGCGGCGTTGCAGGATCTCGAGGTCGTCGCCGTGCTGGGGCAGCAGCGCGACACCGATGCTGACCTCCACCTCGAGCCGGGCCCCACCGAGGTCGTACGGGTCGGTCAGCCGGCGCCCGAGCCGTTCGACGACGTCGAGGGCCTCGATCTCGTCCTCGACGTCGAGCAGCAGCACGAACTCGTCCCCGCCGATGCGGGCGGCGACGTCACCCTCGCGCACGCCGGTCCGCAACCGCTCCGCCACGAGCTTGAGCAGGTCGTCGCCGACGGCGTGGCCCAGGGTGTCGTTGACGTCCTTGAAGCGGTCGAGGTCGAGCAGACAGATGGCCCCGGGCTTCCCTTCCGCGAGGTAGCGGCTGACCTGGTCGGCCAGCGACAGCCGGTTCGCCAGGCCGGTGAGGCCGTCGTGGAGCGCATGCTGTTCACGCTCGAGCGACATCGCCGCGGTCTTCCACAGCAGGTACAGCGGCAGCAGCAGCAGCGGCAGGAACCCCCAGTGCTTCTCCGCCACCACGACGACCAGCGGGGCGAGGGCCAGCACCGCGCCGGTGGTGAGGGTGTAGTAGCGCACGTTCTCGAAGATCGTGACACGGACGGGCCGGCGCTCGAGGGCGCCGATGGCGATACCCACGACGGCCAGGTTGACCAGGTGGTAGGCGACGGCGGCGAGGATGGTCGGCAGCAGGCTGGTCGGCGTGAGCAGGGCCGGCGCGGCCGGGGTCGCCGACCAGCCGAACACGGAGAGGATCGCCCACGCGGCCGCGTAGGACAGCACGTACTGGGCGCCGTTGAAGATGCCGGCGAAGGCGCGCTTGCGACGGGCGGTCTCCCCGACGAGGGTCGCGACGATGACCCCGAAGACCGCCAGCTCGGCGCCCCAGGCGAGCATCACGGCGAAGAGGAACGCCGTGCTGAGCGAAACGCCGTCGGGATCCAACCGTCCCGACGCCACCACCGGGCGTAACTCGCCGAGCACGACGAAGCACAGCATGACCCAGAAGGCCATACCGGCGAGGCGCAGTTCGCTCCACCCCGGTATGCCGAGGAGGAGCAGCGCCGTGACGGCGGCAGGAACGACCGTCCACCACCAGGCGGCGAAGGGCGTGCGGCGGAGGACCGGGGCCAGGTGCGGGCCACGTGTGCGGTCGCGCACGACCTGCCCTCCCCCAGCTCGACGACATCTTCGCTCGTCGTCTTGGTCGGCCGCCCGTGGCCTCCACTGAAGCGGCGACGGGTATCAGGACGGATTCGGTCGGTCGGCGGTCCCCCCGCCGAAGCCGGCCCGCGTCATGGTCCCCCACTCGTGCTGGTCCCGGCGCAGCCAGCGCCCGGTGGCCCGCAGTCGCCACCACAGGGACATCTGCCGGTACCAGACCGGTTCGGTGATGGCGGCCACGAGCTGCCAGGCCCGGTCCCGGACGCGCAGTTCGGACTCGGTGGCCCGGTCCTCGACGGCGAGCGCCCCGACGCTGAGACCGACCCCCCACAGGTAGGCCAGTGCGAAGTACAGCAGGGCGAACTCGACGTTGACGATACCGAGCGAGAAACCGAGGACCAGCGCGACCAGCCCGAGCGCCTCGACGATCGGGCCGAGCGCCTCGACGCCGGTCATGAAGCCCAGCCCTCCGAACGCCATGCCGCGGTAACGCGGCCGGAAGATGGCGTCGCGGTGGGTCCACAGGGTGTCGAGCAGTCCGCGGTGCCACCGCAGCCGCTGGTGGCGCAGAACGGCCCGTGAGATCGGCGTCTCGGTGTAGGCGACCGGGTCGGGCAGGAACTGGACCCGGGAGGGGCCACCGGTGTCGTAGCCGTGGCGGCGCATGCGCACGACGAGTTCGAAGTCCTCGCCGATGGAGTCGTTGCGGTACCCGCCGACCGCGATGGCGGTGGCGCGGTGGAAGGCCCCGAAGGCGCCCGAGATGATGACGTTGCCGCCCAGCCGGTTCCAGCCGAGACGGCCGATGAAGAAGGCGCGCACGTACTCGACGCTCTGCACGGCGCTGAGCCACCGCCGATCGATGGCCTTGTTGACGACGCGGCCGTCGCGGACCTCGTCGCCGTTGACCGGTTGGATCGTCCCCCCGACCGCGACGTTGCCCGGCGACTCGAGGAAGGCGCGCGCGAGTCGCAGCAACGCGTCGGGCGCCACGACGGTGTCGGCGTCCAGGGCGACGAACAGGTCGCCGGACGCGACGCCGATGCCCGCGTTGAGCGCGTCCGCCTTGCCGCCGTTGTCCTTGTCGACCACGACCAGGTTGGCGTGCAGACGCGAACGGTAGACCGTGCGCACCGGTCGGGTCGGCAGGTCGCTCAGGTCGGTCGGCGCGTGCGGATCGGGTACGAGACCGAACGCTTCGACCAGGCAGGCGAGCGTGTCGTCGGGTGAGCCGTCGTTGACGACCACGACCTCCAGCCCCGGATATTCGAGCGTCAACATGCCCTCGACCGAGTCGACGATCGTGACCGACTCGTTGTAGGCGGGAGCGATCACCGACACCGTCGGGGCGTCGGGCGTGCGATGCCACCACGACAGGGTGGCGAGGTCCAGGCGACGCCGACGCTGCTTGAGCTCGCGGCTGGCCAGCAGCAGTTGCAGGCTGTAGGTGCCGTTGACCAGGAGGAAGTAGCCCAACGCCAGGGTCGCGGTGGTGTACAGGACCGTTTCGAGCCAGGCGATCATCAGACCACCGCCTGTTGGAGCCGACGCAGCAGGGCGCGGCCGACGGCCCCGGATCGCAGCAGCGACCGACGCGCGACCTGCCGGACCTGCCATGCGGCGTCGTCCGCGAGGTCGAGCAGCACGGGGCTCGCCGCCGGATCGCGGCCGGCGATGTCGGCCACGGCGAGCCGCACGACCTGGGCGTCACCGACGTGGCGGCGCACCAGTTCTGCCGTTCGGTCCGGCGCGGTGGCGGCGATCGCGCGCACGGCCGCAGCGCGCACCGGGGCAGCCCTCGCGTACAGGAAGTCGTCCAGCGGCAACCGGACCCGATCGCCGAGCGCGGCGACGGTGGACAGCGGCGCGACCGGCGCCAGCGGGTGGGCCCCGGGACGCCGCGCCTGCTCCAGGGCGTGTTCGAGCACCCACACCGGCGCGATGTCGGCCTTGACGCAGACGTGCTTCGCCGCGATCCGCACCAGGGCGGCGTCCGAGACCAGCGCCTCGGCCAGCAGCCCACCCGCGTCGCGCGAGGCGGAGCGGCGCGCGCGACCGGAGTCGGGTTGCCGGACCAGCTGGCCCGGCCGGTCCGAGAGCCACAGCAGTGCGGCCGCGCGGACCTCTGGATGGGGGTCGTTCAGCACCCGCAGGTCGGCGGGATCGTCGCTGGCGAGGTGCAGCAGGCGGACCGCCCGCAACCGGCGCCACCAGCGCGACGAACGCAGGTGGACGCGGGCGCGGCGGTTGACGTCGGCGGCCCTGGCCAGGGCCGCGAGGACCCCGCGGTCGTCCTCGGCCACCACGCGCCCGGCGGCGAGGCACACGGTTTCCGCCACGGCGGGATCCGCGGCTCGCATCACCGTGATGGCGTTCGGCAGCCGCGCCGGGACCGCCAGGGCGTCGACGACGGCTGCCATCACCTCCTGTTCGGCGCGGCGCCTGCGGTGCCAGCGGCGACGACGGCGCCAGGTGCCACCGAGCATGTCGAGTCCGGCGAGCATCACCAGTGACGTGAGGGCGATGGTGAGGCCGAGGACGACGTCGAGCCCCACCATCAGACCCGGCTCCGGGCGCCGACGAGCGCGACCAGCCGGTCGAGGTCGTAGGGCTTGGGAAGGTGGTCGATCTCCGCCGCGGCCGCCCGCGCGCGGGCCAGCTCGGTCGGGTTGTCGTGCACCGTCGCGAGCACGACCCGGGTGTCGCGCAGTGCACCTGTGGACGCGAGCCCGTCCAGCACGCTGAGACCGTTCAGGCCGGGGAGGTCCACGTCGAGCAGCAGGACGTCGGGCAGCGTGTCGCTCCGTGAGAGCTCGTCCAGCGCGTGGCCGCCATGGTCGTAGCCGACCACCTCGAAGCCGGCCAGCTCCAGCCGCCGGCGCACGAGGGCGACCAGGATCTCGTCGTCGTCGACGATGGCGACCAGACCGGCCGCCGTCGCCCTCGCGACGGCGCGAGCCTCACGGACGGGGGCCGCATCGATCCGCCCGCGGGCCTCGTCCTCGAGCGCCGCCGCGACCTCGCACAGCTCGACCGCGTCGTCGACACCGAGGGCGCCGTCACGGAGCAGGAGACGTTCGGCGCGCCTGGCCGGTTCGGCGAGGTCGTGCTCGCCGAGTGCGCCGGCGAGGCCGATGCTCTTGTGCGCCGCGACCCGCGCGTCCTCGCGACGCTGCACGGTCAGGTCCCCGCACAGCACGGCCGCGCCCGCGTCTCCGATCAGGCGCGCCCGGATCTCGAGCTCCTGCAGGCCACGTTGGCGCAGGCGCACCGCCTCGCCGTCCTGATCGCCCATGAGCGTGGGCGGGGCCTGAGGAGGCCGGGCGTTCGACGCCCGCAGGGGCGCTTCCGATCCGGCCCGCTCGCCGTCGAACAGCCGGCGCAGGCGCGCCGCCGTGGTCAGGGCATCGAGTGGCTTTCGCAGCCGTCCGACCACCTGTGGGTGCCGGATCGCGTCGGGACGGACCGAGCACACCACCACCGGCAGGCTCGCCGTGCGTTCGTCGTGCTGAAGTGCCTCGAGCACGTCGTCGGCCGTGCCATCGAGCAGCGCACCGTCGGTCACGACGCCGTCGACGTCGACGGCGCGCTCTACGATGCCCGCCACACGGTCGGTGAGCACGATGTCGAAGCCCGCCTGCCCGAGCACGAGTTGCAGCAGTGCCGCGAGATCGAGGTCGTCCTCGACGAGCAACAACCGCACGTGCATGCTCCTGAGTGAGGACGGCCGCGAGCCTAGGCGGAAATGACCAGCCCACCCGCGCCGATCGTTCGTCGGCACCGCGCCCCTGGCGTGGTCGGCAGGTGCCGTTTACGGTTCAGCCCCACAGGCGCTGGGCGCACCATCCCGAACCTCGACTGGAGATGGCCATGCCCGATCCCCTCTCCACGGCGCTGCTGACCGACCGCTACGAACTGACCATGCTCGACGCGGCGCTGCGCGACGGACGCGGCCTGCGTCCCGCGGTGTTCGAGGTGTTCGCCCGTCGCCTGCCGCCCGGACGGCGCTACGGGGTTCTCGCGGGGACGGGCCGCATCCTCGAGGCGCTGGCACGGTTCCGGTTCGACGCGGACATCCTCGACTGGCTCGACGACGCCTCCGTGGTCTCGACGGCAACGCTGGAGTGGCTGGCGTCCTACCGCTTCACCGGCAGCATCCACGGTTACCCCGAGGGAGAGGTGTACGTGCCGGGCTCGCCGGTCCTCACCGTGCACGGCAGCTTCGCCGAGGCGGTGGTACTCGAGACCCTGGTGCTGTCCGTGCTCAACCACGACAGCGCGGTCGCCGCGGCGGCGGCGCGCATGGTCGCGGCGAGCGGGGGTCGTCCGCTCTTCGAGTTCGGCGGCCGGCGCGCCCACGAACGAGCCGCCGTCGCCGCGGCGCGCGCCGCCTACCTCGCCGGCTTCGCCGGGACCTCGAATCTCGAGGCCGGACGCCGGTACGGCATCCCCACGTTCGGCACCTCCGCCCACGCCTTCACGCTGCTGCACGACAGCGAGCAGGACGCCTTCGCGGCCCAGGTGGCCGCCCTCGGCGCGGGCACCACCCTGCTCGTGGACACCTACGACACCGAGGAGGGCCTGCGCACCGCGCTCCGCGTCGCCGGCACGGAGCTCGGCGCCGTACGCATCGACTCGGGTGACCTCGGCAGCGAGGCGGTGCGGGCGCGCAAGCTGCTCGACGAGGCCGGTGCCACCGAGACGCGGGTCGTGCTCTCGGGTGACCTCGACGAGTACCGCCTCGAGGAACTCCGGGACGCGCCGGCCGACGCCTTCGGGGTCGGCACCTCGGTGGTCACGGGCTCGGGCGCGCCCACCGCCGGCTTCGTCTACAAGCTGGTCGCACGCGCCGACGCGCCCGGCGGCATCTGTCACCCCGTGGCCAAGAGGGGCGGCGAGAAGGCGACCCGGGGGGGACGCAAGACGGCGTGGCGCCGGCTCACGTCCGGCAACGCCGTGGCCGAGGTCCTGCGGCCGTTCACCGCCTCGGCCCCCGCCGGTGACGTCCGCCCGTTGCAGCTGCCCCTGGTCGTCGACGGCGAACCCGTGGCCGCCGACGACCTCGAGGAGGGCCGGGCCCGGCTGCGACGCTCACTCGACGAACTCGACGATGACGCCCGGGCGATCACGGACGGTCCGGTGGCGTTCCCGACCGTCTTCGACGACGATCCCGAGGCACGGAAGCACCCGGAGGCGTGCGCATGACACCGCGATACGACACCACGACGGCGCTGGTCGTCGTCGACGTCCAGAACGACTTCGCCGCGCCCGACGGCGGGCTGTACGTGTCGCAGGGTGAAGCCGTCGTCCCCGCCGTCAACGCCGAGATCGACGCGGCCCGCGAGGCCGGCGCCATGGTCGTCTACACCCAGGACTGGCATCCGGAGACGACCCCCCACTTCAGCAAGGACGGCGGGGTGTGGCCGACCCACTGCGTCCAGGGGACGTGGGGGGCCGAGTTGCACCCCGACCTCACGGTGGACGGTCCGGTGGTCCGCAAGGGCGTGGACGGGGGTGACGGGTACTCCGGGTTCAGCGTGCGCGACCCGGTCAGTGGCGAGGAGTCGGCCACCGAGCTCGGCCGCATCCTGGAGGACACGCAGATCCGCCGCGTCGTCGTCACCGGCCTGGCCGGCGACGTGTGCGTCAAGGCCACGGCACTGGACGCCCGGGCGCTCGGCTACGAGGTCGTGGTACCGCTGGCGACGACCCGCTTCGTGGAGCTCGAGGCGGGTGACGGTCAGCGCGCCGTCGAGGAACTGCGGTCGGCGGGCGTCGAGGTCGTGCCGGCGTGAGCATCGGCCCGACGGCGCTCCCGGACCCGGCGGCGCCTGCCCCGATCTCCACCTGTGCCGTCGCCGTCGACGTCGCGATGCTCACGGTGCACGACGGCGAGCTCCAGCTCCTGCTCGTCCAGCCCGACGCCGGTCCCTTCACGACCCAGTGGGCGCTGCCGGGTCGACGGGTGCGGGACGACGAGAGTCTCGACGACACCGCCAACCGTGCCCTGCGCGAGTTGGCCGGCCTGGCGGCCCCCGACGCGCACCTCGAGCAGTTGCGCACCTACGGCGATCCCACCCGCGATCCGCGCGGCCGGGTGGTGTCGGTCGCCTACCTCGCCCTGACGCCGACCTTCGAGACCGTCGTCGCCGACGGCCCGCTCGCCACCGGCCGGGCCGCCTTCTTCGACGTCGGCCGACTGACCGACGACGACGGCCCCCAGCTGGCCTACGACCACGATCGCATCGTCCCCGATGCCATCGAGCGGGCCCGATCGAAGCTCGAGTACACCTCGCTGGCGACCGCGTTCGTCGCCGAGCCGTTCACGCTCGGTGAGCTGAGGCGGGTCTACGAGGCCGTCTGGGGCGTCGAACTGGACGCGGCCAACTTCCGCCGGAAGGTCGTCTCCACCCGCGACTTCGTCGTCGAGGTCGAGGGCACGTCGGCGCCGGGTCCCGGTGGTGGGCGACCGGCCAAGCGCTACCGCCGCGGGCGCGCCAGTCGCCTGCACCCGGCCATGCTGCGCCCCTAGTCGTCACCCCGAGCGCCGCCACCCAACAGCGCGCCGCCGACCGGGCCACCGTCGAGGCGCACCGGCGCCGCGAACCTACCGCCGCCCGGGCCGTCGACGACCCGCACCACGAAGGCGCGACCGCGGCGCAGCTCCGGGGTCTCCGGTTCGATGACGTGGTCGACCGTCACCAGTGCATGGTGTCCCTGGGCCCGCAGCATCGGGTTTCCGGCGCCGCTTCCGAGTTCGAACTCCGTGGTCACGCTCCTGCCGGAGGCCCCGTGGTAGCGCAGCGTCGCCACGTCCGGCGGGCTGGGCTCGCCGACCACGAGCGGGCCACGGCGGACGGACAGTTCGAACCAGGGGTCGTCCGACGCTCCGGCCCGCAGGCCCGTGGTCGCCAGCAGACGGCCGCCGCCGGGGTCGTCCGCCAGCACGGGGACCATCTCGTCGACCGCGAAGCCGTCGTCGCCGCGTTCGAGCACCAGTTGGGCGTAGCCGTCGCGGACCCGACCCGTCAGGCGGCTGACGTCACCGGAATCCGACGTCGCACCCCGCCAGTCGATCGGTCCGACCGCGTGGTCGAGGACGTGTGCGTCGTCGACCACCAGCCGGCCGTCCTCTGCGGCGATCGACACCAGCACCGTCGCCGGCTGGCCGTCGCCGATGGCCGCGTCGTAGGCGAGCCACCGTCCGTCGGGCGAGATCGTGCGGCTCCCGCGATTGGAGATCCGCCCCGGCAGGACCTCCGTCGGTACGAAGTTGACCCGCACCGGACCGCCGTCCCGGCGGGCATAGGTGAGAAACCCCAATGGTCCCGCGCCGTCGTCGTAGGCCATGGCCGTGAAGTCGTCGATGGTGCCATCGGCCCCGACCGCGAAGTCGATGACGACGGCGTTGGCATGGGGTGCCGGGGCGAGTTGCTCACGATCCCCACTCGCGAGCTCTTCGGCGACCAGGCTGCCGTCCTCGAGGACGAGCAGCGCATGCGTCGGCTCGCGCACGGGTTCGCCGGCGCCCGGCCGCATCAGGGCGAAGGCGACCGTTCCCGCGACCAGCGCCACGATCGCGGCCGCGACGACCCCACCACGTGACACGACGGCCTCCCCCAGCGACGCCACCATACGGCGCAGACGACGTCAGGTGGGCAGTTCGCCGGTGTCGAGCAGGTGCCGGAACGCGGCCTCGTCCAACACGGGCAGCCCCAGTTCCTCGGCCTTCGTCAGCTTGGAGCCCGCGTTCTCGCCCGCGACGACCGCGGTGGTGCGCTTGGAGACGCTGCCGGTGACCTTGGCGCCACGCGCCTCGAGCGCCTCCTTCGCCTCGTCGCGGGTGAAGTCCTCGAGCGTGCCGGTGACGACCAGGGTCCAGCCTTCGAGCATCGCGGCGTCGGCGCCGGTCGCACCGGACGTCGTCTCGGTCCGGGGATCGACCCCGAGGGCGACGAGTTCGTCGATCAGTTCGGCGTTGCGCGGCGTGGCGAACCACGCCACGACCGCGGCGGCGATGGTGGGGCCGATCCCGTCGATCGCCTCGAGCTCGTCGGCGCCGGCCCTGCGGATGGCGGCGAGGGAGCCGAGGTTGCGGGCCAGCAGCTTCGCGTAGGTGGGACCGAGGTGGCGGATGTTGAGCGCGACGAGCAGCCGGTCGAGGGGCTGCTGCTTCGCGGCCTCGATGCCGGCCAGCAGGTTGTCGACCCGCTTCTGCCCCCACTTGTCGAGGGCGAGCAGTTCGTCGCGATGGTGGTGCAGGCGGAACACGTCGGCGAGGTTGCCGATCAGCCCCTCGTCGACCAGCAGTTCCACGGTCTGGCCGCCGAGGCCCTCGATGTCCAGGGCGCCACGGCCGGCGAGGTGCGCCAGCGACTCGAGCAGCCGGTTCGGGCAGTCGACGTTCTCGTCGATGTGGTGCGCCTCACCCTCGGGCCGGACCAGGGGCTGGCCGCAGAACGGACACACCGGGGGCATCCGCCACACCTCGGCGGCAGGGTTCCGTTTCGACAGCACGGGACCGACGACCTCGGGGATGACGTCGCCGGCGCGCCGGACCATGACCCGGTCGCCTTCGCGGACGTCCTTCGCGTGGATCTGGATCTCGTTGTGCAGGGTCGCGTAGGTGATGCGGGTGCCGGCGACGACCACGGGCTCGAGCACCGCGTACGGGGTGACCTTGCCCGTGCGGCCGACGTTGATGTCGATGCGTTCGAGCGTCGTCTCCTGCTCGACCGGCGGCATCTTGTAGGCGATCGCCCATCGGGGTGCACGGGCGGTGAAGCCGAGTTGCTCGCGCTGGGCGAGGTCGTCGACCTTGACCACGACGCCGTCGATCTCGTACGGCACCTCGTGGCGCGCGTCGGTCCAACGCTCGACGAACGCCCACACCTCGTCGACGGTGTCGACGACACCGGTCTCGGTCGCGATCGGCAGGCCGGCGCCGCGCAGCCAGTCCAGTGCCTGCGCGTACCGCTCGAACGCGATGCCCTCGACGACGCCGAACCCATGGCACCACACCGACAGGGGTCGCTGCCGGGTCACCTCGGGATCCTTCTGACGCAGCGCACCGGAGGCGGCGTTGCGCGGGTTCATGAAGGCTTCCTCGCCACGCTCGATGCGGGCGGCGTTCATGGCCTCGAACGCTTCGAGTGGGTAGTACACCTCGCCGCGCACTTCGAGGACGGCGGGCGGGTCGGCCACGCCGAGGCGGTAGGGCACGGCGTCGATCGTGGCGATCTGCGCCGTGACGTCCTCGCCGGTCGTCCCGTCACCGCGGGTGGCCGCCGTCGCCAGCACACCGTCGCGGTACACCAGGTTGATCGCCACCCCGTCGAACTTCAGCTCGCAGACGTAGGCGACCGCGTCGGCGTCCTCGCCGAGGCCGCGCTCGACGCGCTGGGCCCACGACTCGAGTTCCTCGCGCGAGAAGGCGTTGTCGAGGGAGAGCATCGGCTGCAGGTGCCGGAACGGGGCGAAGGCCGTGTCCAGTGGTGCGCCGACCTGCTGGGTCGGGGAGTGGGACGTCACCAACCGCGGGTGCGCCTCCTCGAGGGCGAGCAGCTCCTGGAAGAGCGCGTCGAACTCGGCATCCGGCATCGGCGGGTCGGACAGCACGTAGTAGCGGTAGCGCGCGTCGCGGACGAGGCGGGCGACCTCGTCGTGACGTTGCCTGGCGGCGGCGAAGTCCTTCGGGACGGAGACGGCCACGCGGGTGCCTTGGGAGGAGACCGGTCGGCGGAGGCGCGAGGCTACTTGGCGATCAGGACCGTTCGGCGACGTCACGGGCGACGAACGCCGCCAGTGCTCCGGGTCGCACGAGCAGCAGACCCAGACCGATCGGCACCACCTGGCCGACCACGAACGTCACGGCCAGCACCACGACCAGCACCCGGGCCCACGCGAGCTGGTCGTCGAGCGCACCCTGATTGGCCGTGACGAGTTCGCGTGCCTCCGTGGCCGTCGTCGCGTACTCCCCCACCAACTCGCTCGCACTTCCGATCGTCACCTGCAGTTCGTCGAGGTCGTCGGCGATGTCGGCCGTGCCGGCGCGCACGGTGTCGAGGCTGCCGGCGCCGTCGCGGATCAGCGCCGCCTGGTCACGCAGCGCCTCGGGCATCCCGTCGAGTTCGGCCTGCATGGCCCGCAACGAGTCGGGGAACGGCTCCTGCGGGTTGTAGTCGGGGCCGAAGGGGATGCGGCTGAGCGCGCCGAGCGTGGTGTCGATCACGGAAGCGACCTGGATCAGCGCCGGCAGCGTGTCCTCGACGGCTTCCAGGCCGCCCGCGATGTCGTCCTCGCTGAGGTCGGCCGTGGCCAGCAACACCGCTTCCGCGTCGGCCAGGCTGGCGCCGAGGTCGCGCGTCGTCGTCGCGGTGTTGCTCAGCGTGCGCTCGAGGACCGAGAGCGTGTCGCCGGCGACCTCGACCGACGCGCCGAGCGCGTCCACGGCCTGCGCACTCACGCCGAGACTGTCCTCGAGCGCCTGGTCGAGCAGCCCCAGCAGCCGGAGACCGACCACCATGCCCAGCAGTCCGGCCAGGCTGCCGGCGACACCGATGCCGATGAGCAGGCGGCCGGCCAGGGTGGGACGCATCCCGCGTGACGTGACCGGCATGGGCGCTCCAGGTGCGGCGGACGCCGACGACCCTAACGGCGGGAGCGCCGACGCCGTCGACTCAGCGGGCCAGGGCGCCCTGCATCGCCTCCACCAGTGCCCGCAGGCCCGACAGCGGACGCACCATCACGGTGAAGTCACGGATGCGCCCCTGGTCGTCGAAGTGCAGGTAGTCCCACCCCTGGACCACGCGGTCCCCGACCCGCGCCTCGAAGACCAGTCCCACCCGGTCGCCGGCGTCGAGGACGTCGGTGTAGCGGAAGTCCTCGAAGACGGTCGCGACCGCCCGCAGCACGGCAGCCGTGGCCGCGCGTCCCTCGTAGGGGTGGTGCACCGCCGGTGAGCGGAACACCACGTCCTCGGCGAGTTGCGCCACGGCGGCGTCCCAGTCACCGGCGAGCACGGCGTCGTGGAACGGCCGGTGGCGGCCACTGGTCCGCGCGTCCGTCGTCGCGGGCGCCTCGGCGACCTGCACCGCGGCCGGGTCGCCGAGCGCGTGGGCCCACCGCGCCTCGCGTCGTCCGGGCTCGCGCGGTCGCACCTCGACCAGGGTTCCGAACCGGTGCTCGGCGAGCGAGCGCAGGACCGCCTCCACGGCCTCGACCGAGCCGAAGGTGTGCATCCGCCCGGCCCGGGTCCGCAGCTCGCCGGGCGTCTGTGGCCCACGCAGCAACAGGAGTGCGAGGACGGCCTGCTGGGCCACGTCGAGGTCGAGGTGCTCGGCGAGCCGGTGCGCCGCCTTCGGGACCCGCGAACTGCGGCCGTACTCGGTCTTGACGAGCTCCAGTCCGCGGAGCTCGGCCAGCCCGGCCTGGATGTCGGTCTCCTCGTAGGCGACGACGGGATCACGCCCCGTCGACTGGTTGCAGGCGGTCCGGAGCGCGTTCCGCGACAGGGGGTACTGGTCGGGGGTCGCCAGCGCCTTCTCGACCAGGCAACCGAGGATCCGTTGACCGCGAGGTGACAGTTGCACGACGTCGCTCCTGGGGCAGGTGGGCGGCATGCTACGAGGTGCCCCACCGTGCCTGCGGCCCGGTGGGGCACCTCGACCGGCACGATCGCCGCCTCCGGCCTGAGCTACGGTTGCGTAACTTCGAAGACCCGGAGCGCCCGGTGGATCCCACCACGTCCGAGACCCGCACGGCGCCGACGGTCGGTCGGCGCCCACGGCTGCGGGGCTGGCTGCACCTCGTCGGCGCGCTCGTCATGGCCGCGAGCGGCTTCGCCTTGTGGAACGCGGCCTCCGACGGGCTTCTGCGCGGTGCGGTCGCCGTCTACGTGGCCGGCGTGACCATCATGCTGGCGACCAGCGCCACCTACCACGTACCGAACTGGCCACCGCGGGTGGTGGCCGTCCTCCGCCGCGCGGACCACTCCACGATCTTCCTCGGCGTGGCAGGAACGTTCACGCCCATCGTGCTGGCCGTGATGCGGTCGAGGCCGGGCTGGCTGCTGCTCGCCCTGGTCTGGGCCGGCGCCATCGCCGGCATCGCCATCCGCAACGTGTTCCACCATGCCGGCCCGCGCGCCCGTGTCGTTCCCTACGTCGCGCTGGGGTGGGTCGGGGTCGTGCTGTTGCCCTGGATGTGGCGCCACTCCATGAGCCTGGCGGTGTTCGTCGGCGCCGGGGGCCTGCTCTACACGCTGGGCGCCGTCGTCTACGCCCGCAAACGTCCCGACCCCTGGCCGCGGTGGTTCGGCTACCACGAGGTGTTCCACGCGCTCACGTTGGCGGCCATCGGCCTGCACTGGGCCGCCGTTCACCAGGCCGTGTCGCGGTGAGACCACGACGGCACCGACACACCTGCGTCAGACGACGGGGAGTCCAGCCGGTCGCTCGGCCCGCGTGACGCGCCCCCCGCCGAGGCAGACCTCGTCCGCGGCGTCGTAGACGACCGCGGCCTGCCCGATCGCGAGCCCGTGGACCGGCTCGTCGAGGTGGAGACGAACGGCGTCGTCGCCGCCGGTCTCCACCCGGCCGGGCACCGTCGCCCCGTGGGCGCGGATCTGCACCCGAACGTCACCGCTGGGCACGTCCCCCGTCGTCCAGGTCGGTGCGCCGACCTCGGCCCACGAGCAGGCCAGGGCCTCGCGCGGGCCGACACGCACGGTGGCCGACGCGGCATCGACGTCGACGACGAAACGACGCTCGTGCGTCCCGAGGTTGAGACCGCGACGCTGTCCCACCGTGTACCGCCACACGCCCTCGTGCTCCCCGACCCGGCGGCCGTCGAGATCCACGACGGGACCGGGTCGTGCGGGCAGGTGCTGGCCCAGATAGCGCGTCGTGTCCCCGTCGGGGATGAAGCACACGTCGTAGCTGTCGGGCTTGTCGGCGACCCGCAGGCCGTGGAGGTGCGCGAGGCGACGGACCTCGTCCTTCTCGATCTCGCCGACCGGCAGCAACGTGCGGTCCAACTGCTCGGGGGTGGCCACGTACAGCACGTAGGACTGGTCCTTCCGGCGGTCGGCCGCCCGGTGCAGCCTGGTGGCCGGGCCCGGTGTCCGCACGACCGCGCCGTTCCGACGCAGGCGGGCGTGATGCCCGGTGGCCAGGGCGTCGAACCCCATCGACGCCGACTTCTGCAGCAGGCCGGCGTACTTGACCCGCTCGTTGCAGGTGACGCAGGGGTTGGGGGTGACCCCGCCCGCGTAGGCCCGCGCGAAGGGGTCCTGGACCTCGCGGCGGAACAGCTCGGAGAGATCCCAGACGTAGAACGGGATCCCGAGGACCTGCGCCGCCCGCCTGGCGTCCTGCGCGTCGTCCAGGGTGCAGCACCCGTGCCCCGGCACCTGCTCCTCCAACGCGATGTCGGCGAGCTTGAGGTGCACACCGGTGACATCGTGCCCCTGCTCGACCAGCAGCGCGGCTGCGACCGCGCTGTCCACGCCGCCCGACATGGCGACCAGCACCTGGGCCATCGCTCAGGCCCCGTGGGCGGCGGGCTGCCGTCGTCGCAGACGCGGGACGACGTCGCCGAACACGTCGAGGGCGCGGTCGACCTCGGCCTCGGTGGAGGTCCATCCGAGTGACAGGCGCAGCGGTGTACCGACGACGCCGCAGGCCTCGAGCACCGGACTCGCGGTTGCGGCGCCCGACCCGCACGCCGCACCAGACGACGCCGCGATCCCGGCGCGGTCGAGCGCCAGGGTCAGCGCGGCGCCGTCGACCCCGTCGAGGGAGACGTGGACATGCGACGGCAACCGGTGGGCCGCAGCCGACGGACCGTTGCGACGGACCCCGTCGAGACCGAGGAGACCGTCAGCGAGCCGGTCCCCGAGGGCCCGCAGCCTCGCGCGCACCTCGCTGCGGTCGGCGACCGCCGCCTCGATGGCGGCTCCGAACGCGGCGTCGAGCCCGGCGGCGAAGGTGCCCGAGCGGACGCCGCGGTCCTGGCCCCCGCCGTGCGTGAGCGGTACGACCGGCAGACCACGTCGCAGGACGGCGACGCCCACCCCCTGCGGAGCGCCGAACTTGTGGCCCGATGCGGACAGCGCCGCCACCTGCCAGGCGGTGACATCGACGTCGAGGGTCGCGACGGCCTGCACGGCGTCGGTGTGGAGCGGGACACCGCGCTCGCGCAACGACGGGCCCAGGTCGGCGATGGCGTTCACCGCACCGAGCTCGTTGTTGGCCGTCATCACGCTGACCAGGCAGGTGTCGGCGCGAACGGCGTCGAGGACGCGCTCGACCGGCACGCGCCCGTCGGGATCGGGGGCGACCACCGTCAGGGCGACGTCGCCCCGCTCGGCCAGCCAACGCGCCGGCCCGAGCACCGCCGGGTGTTCGACGCCGGTCGTCACCAGGTGGACCGGGCCGGAGGAGCGCTCACGGGCGGCCCACACGATGCCCTTCAGGGCGAGGTTGTCGGCTTCCGTGCCGCCGGAGGTGAACACGACCTCGTGGGGCGAGCAGCGCAGGCCCGCGGCCACCTGCTCCCGGGCCTGCTCGACAGCGACGCGCGCGGCCTGGCCGGCCGCATGGGTGGCCGAGGCGTTCGCGGCGTCGAGCCAACGCTGCAACGCCGCGCGCGCCTCGGGGCGCGGCGGCGTACTGGCGGCGTGATCGAGCAGGACATCCACGTCCACGACGGTAGCGTCCCCCTGACGACGCGCCGTCTGCCCCGGAGGTCCCGTGACCGCCCCCCACCTCCCCGACGGCCTGCGCGTGCCGGACGCGCCCGTCCGTGTCGTGCCGCTGACCGCCGATCTGGGCGTCGTGGCGGGCCAACGCCTCGTGCTGCTGAGCCTGGAGGTGTGGCCGCAATGGGCGGATCTGCGGTTCGCGCGCATCGACGTCGGGGCCGACCGTCCGCTCCCCCGCCGGGTCCCACCGGTCGGCGCCTGGCAGGTCTCCTGCGACGGCCGGCCCCTCGAGGTGCTCGACGCGGTCGGGCGCGGCGACCGCCACTTCAGCAACGGCGAGATTCGGCTGCGGCCGGCACCGGCGGCCGGCGCTTCGCTGGATGTCCGCGTCGAGGTGGTACCCGGCCAGCCACCGGCGTCCGCGACGGTGCAGCTGTGAGCCCGTCCGCGACCGGGCTCGACCGGCTGTTGGACATCGCCGGCCCGGCGACCTGCCCCCGCGCGGCTCGGCCGCTCGTACACGCGAGCATCGACGCCGGCGACCTCGGTCAGCTGCTGCGGCGCCGCAACGGTTTCGTGGCGTCGAGTCCGCCCTGCGGGTCTTCCCCGACGCTGCCGCGGACGGCCATCCGGGCCTCGACGCCTGGAACGCGGACGCGCTGTGGAAGCGGTCCTACGACGGGCTCGCCGACGGCTTGCTGTGCTTCGCCGAGGACGTCTTCGGCGGCCAGTTCGCGCTGACGCCCGACGGGATCGTCGCATTCGACCCCGAGACCGGCGCGGTCGACCACCTCGCGGCGACCCTCGACGAGTGGGCGCAGGCGATCCTCGACGACCACGCCGTGCTCACCGGCCATCCCCTGGCCCGCGCCTGGCAGACGCGTCATGGACCGCTCCCACCCGCCCAACGCCTGGTGCCGGTCGTACCGTTCGTGCTCGGCGGGCCGTTCGATCTCGAGAATCTGCACGCGCTCGACGCGACGCAGGGCATGCGCCTTCGCGGGGAGCTCGCCGCGCAGTTGCGCGACCTGCCGGACGGCGCGACGGTCAGGCTGTCCACGGACCCGCACGCCAGCGGCGAGCGCTGAGCCTGCCGCGACAAGGACCCGAAGCCGAAGGCGCCCCATGGCCACCGCAGCACGACGTTTCACCGATGCCGCCGCCGCGCACGGTCTGCACCTCGAGGTGCGCGAATTTCCCCAGGGGACCAGGACAGCCGCAGACGCCGCGGCCGCAATCGGCTGCGAGGTGGCGCAGATCGTCAAGTCCCTGGTGTTCATGGCCGACGACGAGCCGGTGCTGGTGTTGACCTCCGGCGCCAACCGGGTCGACGAGCGCAGGGTGCGTACGGCGCTCGGTGCCGCCACCTGCCGTAAGGCGAACGCCGACGAGGTCCGGGCCACGACCGGCTACGCGATCGGCGGCACGCCACCGTTCGGGCACGTCCGGCCGCTGCGCGTCCTCTGCGACCGCGACCTCACCGGCCACGACCGCATCTGGGCGGCGGCCGGGACGCCGTCCACCGTCTTCCCGCTGACACCCCGAACCCTGCTGGAGGTCACCGGTGCCGATGTCGTCGAGGTGGCGGTCTGACGGACCGTCCGGACGGCGGCGGCACGGGGGTTAACCGGGCAGAATGCGGCTTCGACGCGAGTCTCGGAGACCATCGTGGCCGTACGGCTGCTCAAGGCGGGGCTGGGCCTGCTGCTCGTCGTTGCCGGCATCGCGATGCTGGTTCTGCCCGGACCCGGGCTGCTCGCCATCGCCGCCGGTGTCGCGCTGTCGCTGTCACAGTGGCCCTGGGGGCGTCGCACGCTGGCGCGGCTGCGGGTCTGGTCGCGCGAGCGGTACGGGTCCGCACGGGTGCGCGTGGTCGAAGCCCGCATCCCCGACGAGGTCTGTCCCCCGAACGAGACCGGCGAACTCCGCGAGCTCGCCGAACTCGTGCAGGACCCTGAGACCCCGCCGCCCCCACCGAAGCCCGCACTCACCGACTGAGCCGGCGAGAAGGGTCACTCGGCGGCCCGGGCGGCCTTTCGGGCACGATAGGCGGCGACATGGGCCCGGTTGGCGCAGTTGCCGAGGTCGCAGAAGCGGCGTGCGCGGTTGCGCGAGAGGTCGACGAAGACGGCGTCGCAGTCCTCGCCCTCGCACCGCTTGAGCCGCTCGAGGTCCTGGGCGCGGATCAGGTCGGCGACGGCCATCGCGATCTCGGTGCCGATGCGGTCGACCAGCGGCGCATCACGCGGCGTCAGGTGCAGATGCCAGTCCCAGCCGTCGTGCCGGATCAGCTGCGGCAGGGCATGCGCGTCGCTGAGGATCCGGTTGACCAGCGTGACGACCTGCTCGAGGGCGTCGGTGTCCCACAGCGCGGCGACCCGGTCGCGCAGGTCGCGGATGGTCTGCAACTCCGCCTCGTCGCCCGCACGCGTACCGCTGTAGCGCTCGCGATCGAGGAACGCACCGAGCACCTCCGGGTCGGTCAGCCGCTCCTGTCCGCCCCGCGCGGTGTTCACCAGGGCCGCGGCGCCGTCCAACGCGACCTCGGTGTCATGGGCGAACTGCAAGTTGACTCCTGACACGACCGTCCCGTAGGGTCAGGACCGTACTTTCCCACGGTCCTGACGTCCACTGACCGGACCGGTGACACGAAGGTGGTGGGATGACGGCGACGGAGACCCGGCCGGTGGCGCGCGCCACGCGTGTCGGCCTGGGCATGGCCGTGCTCTCGGCATTCACCTTCGGTTCGTCCGGGCCGATGGCCAAGGCCCTGATCGAATCGGGGTGGACCTCCGCGGCGGCCGTACTGGTGCGCATCGGCGGGGCGGCCCTGCTGCTCGGGGCCGTGGCACTGGTGGTGCGCCGTGGCCGCGTGCGCGTGTCGGCGACCTCGCTGCGCCACCTGGTCGTCTACGGGATCGTGGCCATGGCCGGGGTGCAGCTGGCGTTCTTCAACGCCGTCCGCACCCTGGACGTCGGCGTCGCCCTGCTGCTGGAGTTCACGGCCCCGGTCCTGCTCGTGCTGTGGACCGCGCTGCGCACCCGCACGCTGCCGGCTCGGGCGACGATGCTCGGCGCGGCCCTGACCGTCGTGGGGCTGGTCCTCGTGCTCGACCTCGCCGGCGCCGGCTCGGTCGACCCGGTCGGCGTGGCCTGGGGCATGCTCGCCGCCGTGTGCGTCGCGGCGTTCTTCGTGCTGTCCGAGCGCCAGCACGACGACCTGCCGCCGCTCGTGATGGCCGCCGGCGGCACGCTGGTCGGCGCGATCGTCATCGCGCTGGCCGGCGCGATCGGCCTCGTCCCGATCGCGTTCACGGCGGTGGACGTGGTCCTCGTGGGCATCGAGACCGCGTGGTGGGTGCCGGCCCTGTGGCTCGTCGCCGTCTCGACGGCCGTCGCCTATCTCGCCGGCATCGGCGCCGTACAGCGACTCGGCACGCGGCTGTCGTCCTTCGTCGGCCTGACCGAGGTCCTGTTCGCCGTGCTGACCGCGTGGGTGCTGCTCAGTGAGGTCCCGGGTCCCAGGCAGGTGCTCGGCGCGATCGCCATCGTGGGTGGCATCGTCGTCGTACGCCGCTCCGAGGCACGGGTCGTGCGCGACTCGGCCGCCCTGCTGGAGCCGGGCGTCGCCCCCTGACCGCACCGTCACCCCACGAACCCGGGATCCTGGCGTACGCACGGCACCATCGGCGAGCCGCCTACCGGAGGTCGGCGAAGACGCCGCCGACCCGTTCGATGCCCGCGGCGATCTCGTCGGGGGCCACCCCGAGTCGCACCTCGGGGACCATGCCGCACGCCTGTGCGAGCCGGTCGCGCAACTCGTGCCCGTCCTCGCCGAGGCCGCCGGCCACCTCGACGCGCAGGTGGTCGCCGTTTTCGGCAGCCACCACCTCGACCCGCCAGTCCACGACGCCCGGGGCGCGCGAGAGCACGCTGGCGACGCCGCGGAGGTCGACCGTGCCCACATCCGCGCCGGTGCGGAAGGGCAGTTGCCACGCGGACGGCTCGATGGTTCCGCCCAGGCGTGGCAGCGTGCGCCCGCAGCCCGGGCATGCCCCGGTCACCAGTGGCTCGACCCAGGCGCCGGTCCGGTAGCGCACCAGGGCCGTGCCGTGCCACCCCAGCGAGGTCAGCGTCAGGTCCCCGTCGGCTTCGGTCGGCGCCCCGGTGAACGGGTCGACGACCTCGAGGTGCTCGAGGTCGGGGTAGGTGTGCAGCCCACTGGCGGGAGCGCACTCGGCCCACAGTACACGCGACTCGGTGGGTCCCCACAGGGCGAGGACGGGCACGCCGCTGTCCCCGTCGGTGAAGGCGCCGGCCAGGGCCTTGCGCCGCGCCTCGTCGGGTGGCGGGCCGAGCACCAGCAGACGGCGCAGTCCCGCGGTCGTCACCCGTGCGGCACGCAACGCGTCGGCGAGCGCGTCGACCTCGTCGGCCGCGACCGCCAGCACCGTCGGTGACAGGGCGCGGATGGCGTCGACGACCTCGGCATAGCCGGCGTCCGTGCGTGGATGCGCGGCCGTGATCGAGGCGCCCGCCGCGAGGTGCACCATCCCGAGGTGGTGCAACGTCGGGCCGCACCGAACGGCCGAGACCAGCACGTCGCTCGGGTCGACACCGGCCACGGCGGCCGAGCGTGCGCCCGCTCGATGCATGCGGTCGAGATCGCTGCGGGACGAGGCGACCCACCACGAGCCGTCGCTGCCCGCCCGCTGCAGGAGCAGCGGCTGGTACTCGTGCAGGAGCAGGTCGCGCCTGCCGGCGGCGCCACGGCGTCCGATCCCGGCCGTCAGCCGACGAATCGTGGTGGCGGGCGCATGAGCCCTGACCTCGTCCTCGGTCGGGGCGACCACGGCGGACGAGCCGCGGTCACCGCCGGCCAACAGCTCGGTTTCGCGGACGGTCGGCAGGCGCCGCAGCGTGCCGAGGTCGCCCGCATCGGCGGCCGCGATCCCGGACGCCTCGGCGAGCGCGCCCCAGAACGGCGCGGCAGCGACCACCGTGGGGAGCCAGTCGGCGAGCAGCCGGTCCCGCACCCGAGCCTGCTCGTCGGGGTCACGTTGGTCCCACGTCGCCGCCACCCGCCTGCTCCTCCGCCCGCCGCGCAGCGTAATTCCCCTGTCGCACGCGAACGCGGGCGCCTCCGCAGAAGCGCCCGCGCCGTCGCTCGAAGTGGGTCAGCCCTTGCGCGCCTTCAGCTCCTCGATCAGCTTGGGAACCACGGTGTAGAGGTCGCCCACGATGCCGAAGTCGGCGATCTGGAAGATCGGCGCCTCGCCGTCCTTGTTGATCGCGATGATGTTCTGCGACGTCTGCATGCCGGCGCGATGCTGGATCGCACCGGAAATGCCGGATCCGATGTAGAGCATCGGCGACACGGTCCGGCCGGTCTGGCCGATCTGGTAGCGGTGGGGATACCAACCGGCATCGGTCGCGGCGCGCGACGCACCGACGCCGGCACCGAGCACGTCGGCGAGCTCCTCCATCAGCTTGAAGCCGTCCTCGCTGCCCAGGCCCCGACCGCCGGAGACCACGATGGCCGCCTCGGCGATGTCGGGACGGTCCGCGGTGACCTGCTTCTCGACCGAGGTCACCTTGGCCTTGGTCGCGGTCTCGGACAGCGTGACGTCGATCTCGACGAGCTCGGCAGCGCCGCCGCCGGTCTCCTCGGCGACGAACGCGTTGTTGGAGATCCCGACGAACTGCTTCACCCCGTCGGCGAAGGTGCAGCGCGTGATCAATTCGCCGCCGAAGACCTCCTTGGTGGCCTGCAGCTTGCCGTCGACGACCTCGACGCCGGTCGCGTCGGTGATCACCCCCGCCTCGACACGGATCGCGAGCCGCGCGGCGACGTCCTTGACCAGGTTGGTGGAAGCGAAGAACAGCACCTGTGCGCCCGAGGTGTCGATCACCTGTTGCAGGGCCTCGACCTGCGGCAGGGTCACGTACCCGAAGGCGTCGGACGAATTCCAGCTGTACAGCTTGGTCGCGCCGTGGCGGCCGAGCACCTCGGCGGCTCCGGCGCCACCCTCGCCCAGCCACACGGCCGAGACGGTGTCACCGGTCTGGCCGGCCACCTGGTTCGCGGCCGCGAGCATCTGCAGGGACAGCTTGCGGGGCTGACCCTCGGCGTGGTCGATCAGTACGAGCAGCTCACCCATCGAACATTTCCTCTCGAAATCGTCGCATCTGCCGCGAGCCGGCTCAGACGAACTTCTTGGACTGCATCCAGTCGGCCAGCTGCGCCGCGGTGGATCCGGACCCGTCGTCCTCGACGATGGTCCCGGCCTCCTTCGGCGGGCGCTGCTCGAACTCGGTCAGCACCGCGCGGGCGTTGGCCTGCCCGACCTGCGAGGTGTCGACGCCGAGGTCGGCGGCCGACTTGACGTCCAGCGGCTTGGACTTGGCGGCCATGATCCCCTTGAAGGAGGGGTAGCGGGGCTCGTTGATCGCCTCGACGACGCTGACGATCGCCGGCAACGTGGACTCGACCACGTCGTAGCCCTCTTCGTGCTCGCGGTGGACCACGACCTTGTCACCGTCCACCTCGAGGTGGCGTGCGTACGTCAAAGACGGCAGCCCCAGGATCTCGGCGACGGCAGCCGGCACGACACAGGTGCGGGCATCGGTGGCCTGGTTGCCGAAGATGACGAGGTCGAACTCCTCGCCCTCGAGCGCCTTGGCGATCGCGCGCGCGGTCCCGATCGCATCCGAGCCCGCCAGGGCGTCGTCGGTGATCTGTACCGCCGCGTCGAGCCCGTACGACAGCGCCTTGCGCAAGATCGGCTGGGCGGACTCCGGGCCCATGAGCAGGACCTTCACCTCGGCACCGTGGCTCTCCTTGAGCCGCACCGCCTCCTCGATCGAGAACTCGTTGATCGGACACAGGACCGACTCGATCCCGTCACGATCCACGGTCTTGTCGTTGGGATCGATGTTCTTCTCGCCTGCCGTGTCGGGCACGCGCTTGACCGGGACGATGACCTTCATGAAGCCGTTTCCCTCTCGTGGTCCGACGCACCGCCGGCGTGGCGGCGCGGTGCTCGGGTGCTCTGCACGCGATCGAATTGGAGCGGACGCTCAAAGTCAAATCCCCGGGCCGTCCCAACGACGCGGCGCGGCGAGCGTCCGAGCCGATGTCCGGCCGCGGGGAGCGCAACCGTAGGCTCGGATCCATGCCTGATGCGCCGCCCCCAGCCGACCACACTGACCCCGTCCGCGCCGACGGCGTACGCGGCACGCCGCGGGACCTGGCGCTGACCGGCGAGCGGACGCTGCCCGGCGTTCCCGACGAGAACTACTGGTTCCAGCGGCACGTCGTGGCCTACGAACTCGGCGCCGAGCTCGCGACGGCGTCCGGCGTCGAGACCGTGCTCGACGCCGGGTGCGGCGAGGGCTACGGGCTGGCGATGCTGGCGGCAACCGGGCTGAGCCGTGTTGTCGGCGTCGACCTCGACGAGGCGGCCGTCGCGCACGCCGGCGCACGGTACGGCCTGAACCCGGCCATCGAGGTGCACGCGGCGGAGCTGATGGCGCTGCCACTGGACGACGACGCGATCGACCTGACCGTGTCGTTCCAGGTGATCGAGCACCTCCACGACATCCCGGGCTATCTGCGCGCACTGCGCCGCGTCACACGGAACGGCGGCGTGGTCGCCATCGCCACGCCCAATCGCCTGACCTTCACCCCTGGCAGCGACGTCCCCGTCAACCCGTTCCACACCCGCGAGTTCACCGCAGCTGAACTCCACGAGGAGCTGACGACGGCGGGGCTGGAGGTGCAACGCCTGCTGGGCGTCCATCACGGTGACCGCCTTCGGGGCATCGAGGCTGCGGCGGGTCGACCGCTGACCGACCTGCTGACGGAAGCCACGCCCGACGCCTGGCCGTCCTGGGTGCGACGCACCGTGCATGCGGTCCGGCCGTCGTGGTTCGAACTGCGCGACGACGCACTCGACGCCAGCCTCGACCTCGTCGCGGTCTGCCGGGTGGTGGGATGAACGGGGAGCTCGCCCTGGTCCTGCACACCCATTTGCCCTACCTGAAGGGGCACGGGGTGTGGCCGGTGGGCGAGGAGTGGCTCTTCCAGGCCTGGGCGGGGTCGTGGCTGCCGGTGACGCGGGTACTCGAGCGCCTGGCCGAGGACGGGCACCGCGACGTCCTCACCCTCGGGGTCACGCCGTTGGCGGCGCACCAGGTCCGGGACGCGCAGCTCGGCAACGATCTCGGTATCTGGATCGCCGGCCAGATGTGGCGCAGCGAGGAACAGCGCTGGCACCGGCACATGGGCATCGAGGTCGTCGAACTCGCCACCTACTACTGGCGCCACTTCGCCGACCTGCTGGCCTACCACGAGGACGTGCAGTCCCGAGGCGGCCTGACGTCGGTGTGGGCCGACCTTGCGGCCAACGGGGTGGTCGAGCTGCTCGGCGGGCCGGCGACCCACCCCTACCTGCCGCTGATCGCCGACCCGGCCGAGATCGATGCGCAGCTCGCCGTCGGCCTCGACGACCATGCGACCTGGGCGCCGCGGCGACCGACGGGCCTGTGGGCTCCGGAGATGGCTTACCGCCCACAGGGACGGGTCGCCGACCCGACCGCCGAGCCGCTGCACGTCGATCGCCACGGGACGCCGACGTTGCTGCGGGTGGGTCGCGAGTTGCCCGGCCTCGAGACGCAGTACGCCGCGCACGGGATCGACCACGTGCTGGTGGACACCGCCACGCTTTGGGACGCCGCCGGCCGGCCCACCCGCGACTGGACCGCCGACGAGGTGCTCTCGCCCGGAGAGGTGGCCGGGTTCGACGAGATCCACGACGGCGTCCTGATCGGCGACAGCGACGTCGTCGCCTACGCCCGCGACGTCACGATCAGCAGCCACGTGTGGTCGGCGTCGGCCGGCTACCCCGCCGACGCGTGGTACCGCGACTACTACGCACACGGCACGTTCGGCACGCACCCCTCGTGGCGGGTCACCGACCACGCACTTCCCCCGGACGCCAAGGAGCCCTACGTCCCTGCCGCGGCGGACGCCCGCGTGGACGTACACGCCGACCATTTCCACACGGCCCTGCGTGCGACGCTCCGGCCGCGTCCGGACACGCTGGTGGTCGCGGCCTTCGACACCGAGCTCTTCGGGCACTGGTGGTTCGAGGGACCGGCCTGGCTCGAGGCGGTCCTTCGTCGCGTCGCGGATGATCCGGACCTGCGCACCTCGACGCTCGCGTCACGGCGGGAGCGGCGGCCGCCGACACGCCGGCTGACGCTGCCCGAATCGTCCTGGGGCCACGCCAAGAGCCACGCGAGCTGGGTGGACGGGGCGACCCGACCGATGTGGCAGGCGATCGACGACGCCCGCGGCCGGGCCCGGTCAGCCCTGGCCGGTGGCAGAGGCAGCGCACGGGTCCGGCGGCAGCTCGCGCGGGAACTGGCGCTGCTCACGACCTCCGACTGGCCCTACATGGTGATCCGAGGCAACGCCGCCGGGTACGCGCACGAACGTGTCTCGGCGCACGCCGGCGCGATCGATCGCCTCTGCCGGCTGCTCGAGTCCGACGACGGGGACTCCGCGGCCGAAGTCGAGGCAGCCCGACTGGCCGCCATCGACGCCGCACCGCGGGATCCCGACGCACTGGTCGCCGCCTTGCAGGCCGACGGCACCTCCGTCGGGTAGGTGCCGAGGACGCAGGACCGGTGCCTCCCGGTCGTTGCCGATGACGCAACGATGTCAGGCGAAGGTGCCCCACCTGGGTCTCGTCGCGGCCAACCAGCGGTGCCATCATCTGGGCGGCGACGGTGCCCCCGCCCTGTCGCCGGACCGGCACGGCCGGCGCGAGCTCCCCCCGTCCGCGCTGCCCGTGCCGGTCACGTCTGTCGGCACGGGGCAGGCTCGCGCCTCCGACGGCGGCACCGAACTGACGCATCTGCATCAGTGCGATCAGGGCCGGATGGGTCTGCGCAAGCGGTCGATGGCCGCGCAGGATGGCATCGATCGAGCAGCACGAAGGCCGAGGGAGCAGCCGTGGACCGCAAGGGGAACCCGCCGGAGCGTCCGGCCGTCTGGCACCGGCTGCTGGCCCTCACGGCCGCCGCGATGCTGGCACCGTTGCTGATGCTGCACCACAGCACCATGGCTGCACCGCACGGGGTAGCCCTGACCGGCGGCTCGATGCTGCTGTCCGTGCTCGTCATCCACCAGCTTCACGGCCTGACCTCGCGGATCCGTGTGCAGGCGGCGGAGCTGCGACAGCTGGCCACGACGGACCCGTTGACCGGCGCCGTCAACCGCCGGCAATTCGAGGACGCGCTGACACGGGCGCTCGCGCAGGCCGCGAGCGAAAACACCGGGGTCAGTCTCGCCGTGCTCGACCTCGACCACTTCAAACGGTTCAACGACCGCAACGGCCACCTCGCCGGCGACCAACTCCTGCAGGAGATGACCGCCGCCTGGCGCACCCAGTTGCGGCCGACCGACGTCCTGGCACGGTTCGGGGGCGAGGAGTTCGTGGTCCTGCTTCCCGGCGCGACGGCCGACGAGGCCGAGCAGATCGTCGAGCGACTCCTCGCCCTGGTCCCAGGCAGCCAGACCTGCTCCGCCGGCGTGGCGCATCACGCTCCCGCCCAGGGCACACGGAACCTGCTCGCCCGCGCCGACCAGGCCCTCTACGTCGCCAAGTGCAGCGGACGGGCCCGGGTCGCCGTGGCGCGACCCACCGTCGGTGCGGTACCCACCGCGCCCCCGGGGACCCCCGTCGGCATGCCATGCGACGGTGCCAGCCTGCGCGACGAGCTCGAGCTCGCCTTCGCCAGCGGCCAGTTCCGGCTGTTCTATCAACCTCTCGTCGCGGTGCGGTCGGGGCGGGTGGTGGGCGCCGAGGCGCTCCTGCGCTGGCAGCACCCGACCCGCGGGCTGCTGACACCCGCAGCGTTCCTGCACGAAGCCGAGGAGATGGGCCTGTTGGTCCAGCTCGGCACGTGGGTGGTGGAGGAAGCCATCCGCGAACGTGCCAACTGGCCGGCCGGCAGCTACGTCAGCATCAACCTGTCGCCGCGCGAGCTCGAACACACCGTCCGCAGTCGCCTCACCGATCACATCGGCGACGCGTGCACCGCGGCCGGTGTGGACCCGCACGACATCATGATCGAGGTGACCGAGCAGGCGATCACGGACCTCGACAACACGCTGTCGGCGATGCAGTCCCTGCGGGCGCTCGGGGTGCGACTGGCGCTGGACGACTTCGGCACGGGGTACGCGTCGCTGGCGCGGCTGCGTGACCTGCCCTTCGACGTCTGCAAGCTCGACCGCAGCTTCGCCACCAAGATGAACGAACCCGGCGGCCTGACCGTCATCCGTGCCGTGCAGACCATGGCGCAGGCGTACGGCATGACCGTCATCGCCGAGGGCATCGAGACGGCCGGTCAGCTGCGACAGCTGGCCGACCTCGACTGGGAGCTCGTGCAGGGGTTCCACCTGCACCGGCCCATGCCCGCCGAGCAGATCCGCCCGCTGTTCTGCGAGGCGCCGTCCGACGTCCCCGATCCGAGCGACGTCGCCGCACCCCGCCATCTGCACGAGCTGCCCCGACCGTGGCGGTCGGACGCGTCGGGCCTGGTCATCGGGTGGCGGGCAGGCGCCGCGGTCTGATGCGCTGCCTCGTGTTCGCACGATATTCCGCTCGGGAATGGACAAGCAGACACACGGCCGGCATCTTGTCGTGACGCATTCGCGTCACGTGGGGAGGCCGGGGTGCCAGAACGTCGCACGGCGACGCGGATCGTGCTGGTCGACGATCACCAGATCCTGTCGGACGCGCTGCACGATGCCCTGTCCGCCGTCGACGGGCTGCAGGTCGTCGGGACCGCACGCGACCTCGCGGCAGGACTGGCGCTGGTCGAGTCCGAACGACCCGACGTCGTCATCATGGACGTCCGGTTGCCGGACGGCGACGGCGCGGCGGGCACGGCCGAGGCGCTGCGTCGGCATCCCGACACGAAGGTGCTCGTCCTGTCCGCGCAGGCGGGGTTGGACGTGGTCGCACGCGCCGTGGAGGCAGGTGCCGCGGGTTTCCTCACGAAGGACACGCCGCTCGCCGAACTGGCCACGGCCGTGATGCGCGTGCAGGAGGGAGCCGTCCTGTTCGCGCCCGAGTTGTTGCGCGCCGTGACCCGGCACCTGCGCCAGTCCACCGGACGGGTCGGCGATGACCTCTCCGCCCGCGAACTCGAGGTGTTGACCCTGCTCACCCAGGGCGCGTCCACGCGGGAGATGGCCGAGCAGCTGTACCTGTCGCTGCACACGGTCCGCAACCACGTCCGCAACCTCACGACGAAGCTCGGGGCGCGGTCACGGCTCGAGGCGGTGGCGATCGCCAACCGCGAGGGGCTCGTGACGGACGAGCGGGTGCATCACGCCGAGTGATGCAGGCTCAGCCGCCATCCGCGGCGCGACGGACCGCCGCCAGGATCTCACCGGCCGTGGCGCCCTTGACCAGGTAGGCGACGGCGCCGGCGTCGTGCATGAGCTCACGCGCCGAACGCGTGTTGTCCGCCGTCAAGGCGATCACCGCGGTCGTCGGCGAGACCTCGCGGATCTGCCTGGCGGCCTCGGGCCCGCCACCCGGCATACGGACGTCCACGATGGCGACGTCAGGACGCGCCTCCGCACACAGCCTCGCGGCTTCCTCGGCGGTCGTCGCCTCGCCGGCCAGCCACAGGTCCCGCTCGAAGTCGATGATGAGCTTCAGGGCATCACGCACCCTCGGGTCGTCGTCGACGACCACGACGTGGAGGATCATGGACACGGCGGGACCTGCGGCAGCGGAGCCCCAGTCTGCGCGGCACGTCGAACGGTGTCATGACGCAGCCGCGTCAATCCCCCGGTCGGGCGTACCCGCCCGTGCCGGACGTCGCGGTCACGCGACGGAGTCTCCCGGCCGCGACGGCAACGCCCAGGTCACCGAGGTACCCGAACCGTTCGGGAGGGCCACCACGCGGCAGGCCCCTCCGAGCACCTCGGCCTGCTCACGCATGAGCCGCAGGCCGCGATGCTCGATCGCCTCGTCCGTCGGATCGAACCCGATGCCGTCGTCGGTGACACTGCCGCGTAACCACTCGTCCACCAGCTCGAGTTGGATCCGCACACCGGACGCCCGCGCATGCCCCAGGACGTTGGCCAGGGCCTCCTGCACGAGGCGGTGGACGGCCTGCACGACCTGGGTGGGCAGCTGGAGGTCCGGCGCGATCCGCACGTCGAGCTCGACCTCGATGCCCTCGTGGCGCAGCAGGTACTCGGCGTAGGTCTCGATCGCCTCCTCCAGCGAGGCCGCAGAAGCGGTTGGTGGTGCCAGCCGTTGGATCGTCAGCCGCAAGGTGCGGATGGCGGCCTCGAGGGGCTGCCGTGCCGCCTGCAACGCAGCCGTCGACCCGGTGCTGATCGCGTGGTCCAGGCGCAACAGCGTCGCGGCGACGGTCTGGACGGCGTCGTCGTGCAGGTGCTCGGCGATGCGGCGCCGCTCCTCGTCGGCGACGGTGGCCAGCCGGGTGAGCAGCTCGAGGCGCTCGGTCTCGAGGGCATGCCGGCGGCGCTCCTGCACACGCGCACGCGTGACGTCGCGGGCGATCGCCCCCACCCCCAGCCGGTCCCCCGCATGCTCGACCGGGTAGTAGCTGACCAGCCAGTCGCGCCGCTTCCCCTCCGGGTCGCGACTGGTGACCTCGAGGTCGAGCACCGTCTCACCGTCGTCGAGGACGCGTCGGAACGTCGGGGCGAGCTCGAGCCACTGCTCCGTTCCCACCAACTCCACGATGCGGCGTCCGAGCACGTCACCGACCGTCCACCCGGGCACGGCCGCAAGCGCGGCGTTGGCGTGAAGCACGCGCAGGTCCCGGTCCAGGAAGCCCAGCCCGATGGGCGCATGCTGCTGCATGGCGTCGAGCATCGCGAGCCGTTGGGCGGCCCGGCGCTCCGCGTCCGCGAACTGCCGCTCGGCCTCGCGCCGGTCGTGCACGTCGGTCAGGGTGCCGATCCAGCGGTCGGGCCCACCGCCACCGGCGGGCGCGAACGCACCACGCTCCTCGTGCCAGCGGTGGACGCCATCGTGGCGACGCAGGCGGTATTCGGCCTGCATCGGCTGCCCGGTCGCCAGGGCGTCGCTCCACGCCTGCTGCGCCAGTGGCAGGTCTTCGGGGTGGACGGAGGATTCCCAGCCGCGCTCCAGGAACTCCTCGAGGCCCAGCCCGACGTAGTCCAGACCGGCGGTATTGAAGTAGAAGACGTTGCCGTCGGTGTCGGCGAGCCACACCTTGTGCGGCAGCGCTTCGAACAGGGTCAGCTCGACCCCGTGCGGCCGACCATCGCTCATGATGGTCCCGGGGTGCTGGTCGCCGTCCGGACGCTCCCGGGCGGGGACTGGCCGACGGCCGTGAGCAGTTCTGCCACGGTGAACGGTTTGGGCAGGTAGGTGACCCTCGACGGCGCGATCGGCAGTTCGCCCGTGTCGGCGTAGCCCGACATCACCACGATCCGCACGGCGGGGTGGTGCTCGGCGGCATGGGCCACCAGCTCGGGCCCCGGCAGGCGCGGCATCACCACGTCCGTGACCAGCACGTCGAACCGCTGGCGATCCAGCAGCTCACGGGCGGTCTGTCCGTCGGTCGCCTCGGCCACCTCGTAGCCAGCGCCGACGAGCACGTCGTGGACCACCTCACGGACGATGGCGGCGTCCTCGGCGACCAGGACGCGGCCGACCCCCCTCGTACCCGCGTCGACGTCGGCGGTCTCGTGAGATGGTGAGACGGCGACGGGCGTCACGGCGTCGAAGCGGATCTCGACGGTCGTGCCCCGACCCGGGACGCTGTCGATCGCGACGCGACCGCCGGCGCGCTCCACGATGCCGTAGACGGTGGCCAGTCCCAGGCCGCTACCGCCGGCGGCCGCCTTCGTGGTGAAGAACGGCTCGACCGCCCGGGCGGCGACCTCCGGGCTCATGCCCGTCCCGGCGTCGCTGACCCGCAGAACCGCCTGGCGGACCTCGCCCTCGCCGTCCACCGCCTCGACCTCGATACCGAGCACGCCGCCGGCCGGCATCGCGTCACGGGCGTTGATCGCGAGGTTCACGATGACCTGCTCGAGCTGCACCGGATCGATCCGGATCCAGACCGGCGCCGACGGGGGCGCCGTCTCGATCGTGACCTGCTCGCCGATGATGCGGTCGAGGAGTCCGACGACGTCGGTGACGGCCGCCCCGAGCTCGACGTCGACCGGCGGACGCGAGGCGCCACGGCTGAACGCCAGCAGCTGGTCCACCAGCGCCGCCGCGCGGCGGCCGAGGTTCTGCATCTCCTGCAGGTTGTGGACGAGCCGATCGTCGGTGGTGTGGAGCCGGCTCAACTCGGCCAGTCCGAGGATGCCGGTCAGCAGGTTGTTGAAGTCGTGCGCGATCCCGCCGGCCAGCCGACCGACCGCCTCCATCTTGCTGGCGGTCATCCGTTCGAGCTGGACCCGGTGGAGCTCGAGCACCGTGCTGATCAGCGATGCAGCCGACGCCAGCACCCGGGCGTCGTCCGGCGCGGTGGCTGGGGACGCGCCCATCAGGGTGAGGACCCCGTGCGGGTGCATGCTCCCGGGGATCCGGACGGCGATGGCACGATCCGGACCGTTGCCGGTGTCCTCCTGCCTGAGATCACCGTTCGCCGACGGACCGTCCTGGACGAGGACCGGTTCGTCGCTGCCCAGTGCGGCCGCGGCGACGTTGCGTTCAGCGTCTGTCGACGGCAGCCGGTCGTCGCCCGCGCCCACCCGTTCGAGGGCGCCGGTGTCGGCGAGGTAGCGGTGGGCGGCGAGCGTCGCCTCCCCGAAGGCGGGGGTGAGCAGCTCGAGGGCGTCCTCGAGGAACCGCTCGGGTCCGTCGACCTGCAGCGCCCGCGTACCGAGCGTCGCCAGTGCCTCCTGGTGACGGGCGTGCCGGACCAGCCGTTCACGCGACGTCCGCTGCTCGGTGACGTCGGCGATGACCCCGATCATGCCGACCGGCGTGCGGCCTTCGCCCCTCAGGACGACGCCGCGCCCCTCGGCCCAGCGGACGGTGCCGTCGGGCCGCACCAGCCGGTGGTCGATGCGGTACGCGTCCTGGTCCTCCTCGAGGGCGCGGCGGATGGCCTCGGCGATGCGGTCGCGGTCGTCGGGGTGGCTGCGCTCGACGAATTCCTCGATCCGCCCCGAGAAGCTGCCCGGTTCCAGGCCGAAGATCCGCTCCGTGCCCTCGCTCCAGTGCACCTCACCGGTGGCGAGGTCCCATTCCCAGACCCCGAGCTCAGCGCTCTCCACGGCCAGGCCGAGGCGGGCGCGCTGACGCCAGGCCTCGCGTTCGAGCGCCGCCTGCTGCGCCTGCGCGCGGCGTCGCTCGGCCGCCTGTGCCACGAGGAGGCCGGTGACGACCGCCGCCACACCGAGGAACAGCTGCAGCGTCTGCACCTGCCGCAGCAGGCCGGTCGCCGGATCCCGGAAGGCACCGAACCCCCCGACGGCCTGCACGATCTCCACGACCGCGACGACCGCGACGGCCAACGTCGCCGAAGGCGGTCGGAGCCGCAGTCCGGCGTAGACGAGGGGCAGCAGGGCGAGGAAGCTGAAGCGCAGGTCCGCGGGCGCGAACGCGAGGACCCCCACGGCGGCCGTGGCGAACAGGACGCCGACGGCCTCGAGCCGCGTCGCGGCCGGCGGCGCCGCGCGCGGTGCCACCCAGGCGAGCACCAGCGGACCGACGAGGGCGATCCCGATCGCATCGCCGATGAACCACGCCGCCCAGGCCGACGCGAAGCTGCCACCGAAACTTGCCGCGGAGGTCGCCCCACCGAAGATGCCGCCGATGGCGGGCGCGGCCACGGCGGCCCCCAGGAAGAAGACCGCCACGGGCCGCAGGCGACGCCAGCCGATGACGGATCCACCCCACCGTTGGACCAGCCAGGCCCCGAGCCAGGCCTGCACGACGTTGGTCGCGATGAACCCGGCGCTCGCCAGGGGTGGCGTGGCGTAGAGCACGTCGAAGAGGGCACCGCCCGGCACCAGGGCGGCCAGCAGCCACGGCCACTCGCGGCGGTCGCTGATCAGCAGCACGGCGACGGTCAGGCCGGCCGGCAACCACAGGACGGCAACACCCTCGACGGGTGAGAGCGGGGCGCCGCCCACCGCCAGCAGCAGGTACAGCACCCCGAAGGCGACCACCCGGAGGGCTAGCGGCGTGGCGCGCCACCTGGCGAGTGGTCCCGGTAGCGGCTCCGTCACCGACGGGTCGCGACGCCCCGCCGCCTCCCCGTCCTCCCCGGAACGGCTCGCCCCGGCCGTCCCCTCGATCACCTGGCGCACCCCGACACCTTCCGGCCGACTTCGATGCTACCGAGAGGGCCCGTGGCCGGACGCGGAAATGGCGCATTGCACTGCGGACATGGGCAGGGACCGGCCTGTGGCCGGTCCCTGCCCGCGCTCGACGCGTCGAGGTGTCCGCACGATCAGATGAACCCGTGATCCCGCAGGTAGCGCTCGGCGACGTCCTCGGGGAACTCGCCCTCGGAGCTGACCGCCGCGTTCATCTCGGTCATCAGCTCCTCGTCGATGGGGGCACCGAGCTCGGCGAACAGCTCGAGCAGCTCGGGGTGCTCGTCGGCGAGTTCCTGCATCATCTGCACCGACGACAGGTAGCTGACGAAGCCGCCCTGGTCGTCCTCGAGCACGTGCAGGTCCAGCGTCAGGATGCGACCGTCGGTCGTGAAGATCTCGCCGATCTCACACGGGTCACGATCGGCGATCGACTCGTAGATGACGCCGAAGTCCATGTTGCCGATGATGGAGCCGCTCGGCCACTCGAAGCCGTAGACCTCCTCGATCCGCGGCAGCCCGTCGTCACGTGTCGGGAACGTCGCGTCGGCGCACAGGGTCGCCTGGTCGGGGTTGGCCTCGACCCATTCGGCGAGGTCGGACACGGTCTCGAAACCGTGCTCTTCGTAGGCCTCGCGACTCATCGCGAAGCCGTAGGTGTTGTCGAAGGGAGCCGGCTCGGACCAGACGACGCCGTTCTGCTCGAGGTCCTGCTCGGCGACCGCCTGGTACTGCTCCATCGGGTCGTCGATCGGTTCCTCGTTGCCGAGGTAGTTGAACCAGGCCGTGCCGGTGTACTCCCAGGCGAGGTCGACCTCACCGGCGAGCAACGCGTTGCGCGCGCCGTCGGGGCTGGCGAGGTCCGCGGTGTACTCCACCTCGGCACCGGCGGCTTCGAGCGCCTGCACCACGATCTGGGCCAGGATGTACTGCTCGTCGAAGTCCTTGGTGCCGACGTGCAGCGACAGACCGGAGAAGTCGTAGTTCTGCGCGACGCTGCCGGCCGCCTCGCCGTCGCCGCCCTCGTCACCGTCTCCGCCGCCGTCGCCGTTGCAGGCAGCGGCGACGAGGCCGGTCGCGAGGGCTGCGGCAGCAACGCGCAGCCGGCGCCTTGCCAGGAACGTCATCGTGATCATCCTTCGTTCGGAATCGGTTGGTGGTGGTACGTCTGAGGTCTTGGAGAAGGCGGTCGGTGGGCACGCACCCGGCCGGCTCGGACGTCACAGGCCCTTGGGGCGCAGCACGTCCTCGACGATGCCGCCGGCCCAGTCGGCGAGGAGGGCGAGACCGGCGGCGAGGATGCTGCCGGTGTAGATCAGGGTCGGGCGCGTCAGGGCGAACCCGCTGGTGATGAAGGCGCCGAGCGTCCCCGCCCCGATGAAGGCGGCCAGCGGCGCCGAGCTGACGGTGAGGACCAGTGAGGTGCGCACGCCGGTGAGGACGACGGGAACGCTCAGCGGCAGTTCGATCTGCCGCAGCACCTGGCCCTTGCTCATCCCCATGCCGCGCGCGGCCTTGATCACGTCGCGCTGCACCTGTTGCAGGCCGACCATCGTGCCGCGCAGGATGGGGAGGAACGAGTAGGCGACCAGTCCGATGATGGCCGCGTTGCGACCCGACCTGCTCACGATGAGGAAGGCGAGCACGATCGTGCCCAGGGACGGGATCCCCTGACCGACGTTGGCGACGGTCACGACCGGTCCGGCGAAGCGCTTCGCCCAGGGACGTGTGAGGGCGATGCCGACGGGCACGGCGAGCACGATGACCCAGAACGTCGCCCACAGCGAGATGTCGAGGTGCTGCAGGAAGGCCGTCCGCACGTTGCCCCAGGTCAGCGACCGGCGCTCGATGCTGCCGAGTTCGCGCTGGTCGAGCCAGAGGTAGAACGCGAGCCAACTCGCCCCGACGAGCAGCGGCGTCCACAGGTAGCCGAGCAGGCGCCGGCGCCCGGCGCCGCCGGTGCCGTCCGCCGCCGGCTCGAGCGCGACCTGCTCGTCGACCGGGGCCTGCTCGTCGAGCGTTCCCGGTGCGCTCATGCCGGCGCCGCTTCGACCTCGTCGGCGGCGTCCTCGGACCGCGCCCGCATCCCGGCGACCGCGGCATGCAGCGTGTCGAGGTCGAGCACCCCGACGAAGCCGTCGCGGTCCACCACCGTGGCGGCCGGGACGGCGCCGACGAGCAGTTCGGCCAACGCCTCGGAGAGCCGGTCCTTCGGGCCGAGGGAGCGCTCGACCGGCTGTCCCGACGTGGCCAGGTCCGTCGCGGAGCGCAGGTCGTCGAGTCGCACCCACCGCTGCGGCAGGCCGCCGTCGCCCATGACCAGGACCGAACGCTCGGGGTGCTGCTCGGCGAGACGACGGGCGTCCTCCACGCTGCCCGACGACGCGATGGTGGGCCAGTCGGCGACGGGACGGACGTCGCGGACGCGGGCGAGGTTGAGCCGCTTGAACACGCTGCCGCTGCCGAGGAAGTCGACCACGAAGTCGTCGGCCGGGGCGGAGAGCAGGTCCTCGGGACGGGCGTACTGGGCCACCTGCGCGCTCTCGCGCAGGATCGCCACCCGGTCCCCCAACGTGATCGCCTCGTCGATGTCGTGGGTGACGAACACGATCGTCTTGCCGATCTCGTCCTGGATGCGCAGGAACTCGCGCTGGAGCCAGTCGCGGGTGATCGGGTCGGTCGCCCCGAACGGTTCGTCCATGAGCATGACCGGCGGATCCGCCGCCATCGCGCGCGCCACGCCGACCCGCTGTCGCTGCCCCCCGGAGAGCGCCTTCGGGTAGCGGTCGCGGTACTCGGTCGGTTCGAGGCCGACGAGCTCGAGCAGTTCGTCGACGCGCTCCTCGATGCGCTGACGCTGCCAGCCGAGCAGGCGCGGGACGGTCGCGATGTTCTGCGCGATGGTGCGGTGCGGGAAGAGGCCGATCTCCTGGATCGCGTACCCGATGCGGCGGCGCAGTTCCTCGGTGTTGATGTGGGTGACGTCCTGGCCCTCGAGGATGATGCGGCCGGAGGTGGGTTCGACGAGCCGGTTGATCATCTCCAGAGTGGTCGTCTTGCCGCACCCGGAGGGGCCGACGAGCATGACGATCTCACCCGCGGCGATGTCGAGGTCGAGCGCGTCGACCGCCGGCGCGGTCTGCCCCGGATAGTGCTTGGTCAGGGCCTCGAGCCGGATCATCGGTTCGGCGGATTCGCTCAACGGAGTCCCTTCGGGGTGAGGAGCCTGCCGCCCAGCGCGACGACGGCGTCGAGGACGACGGTCACCGCGACGATCGCCAGGACGCCGACGGTCGCCTGTGGGACGGCACGGACCGACCCGATCGACCGCAGCCCTCCGAAGATCTCGCTGCCGAGACCGGGGCCGCCCACGTAGGACGCGACCGCCGCGATGCCGACCGTCAGGACCGTGGCGATGCGCACACCCGACAGGATGACGGGCAACGCGAGCGGGAGTTCGACCCGCGTCAGGGTCTGGACACGCCCCATGCCCATCCCACGGGCCGACCGCACCATGGCCGGGTCGACCTGCCGCAGGCCGGTGATGGTGTTGCGCACGATGGGGAGCAGCGCGTAGATGACCAACGTGAGCACCGACGGCTGCGCGCCCAGGCCGAGGAAGACCATGAACATGGCGAAATAGGCCAGGGACGGGACCGTGAACAGCGCGCTCGTGGTCGCGATCAGCACGGTCGCGGCGCGCGGCCGCTGGTGCACCAGCACCCCGAGCAGGACCCCGAGGGTCGTGGCGAGCAGGACCGAACCCGCGACCAGCACGAGGTGGTCGATGGTCAGCTCGAGCACGGTGTCCCACCGTCGTTCGAGGTAGTCCAGGACCGTCACGGTGCCCTACTGGTCGGCAGCAATCGTCTTCGAGGCGGGTCCCCGCCTTCACGCCTCGTGCCGCATCCCCCGTGACGGTGACCCTAGTGAAAAAGCCGCGAGGCCACCAACGGCCCTACGATGCTGCGCCCCGCGGGCCGGTCATCGACCACCGGCGGACCGTCGATCGAGGAGCCGGCACCCGTGCACGACCTGTACATCGACGGCGCCTGGCGTCCGCCGCTGGCCGGAGGCACCCGCGACGTCGTCGACCCGTTCGACGGCCGGGTCGTCCGCACCGTCGCCGAAGGGGACGCGGACGACGCCCGGCTGGCCATCGCGGCCGCCCGCCGCGCCTTCGACGACGGGGACTGGCCGTGGCTGCCCGGGGTGGAGCGCGGTCGTTGCCTGGATCGGCTCGCGGCCGCCATCACCGCCGACCGTGAGCACCTCGCCGCCCTCGAGACCCAGGACACCGGCAAGACGCTCGCCGAGAGCCGGATGGACATCGACGACATCGCCGGTGTCGTGCGGTACTACGCGGCGCTCGCCGACAAGGACGCGGGCGAGGTGGTCGACGCACCGACCCCGGGCCTGTCCTCGGTGGTGCACCGCGAACCCGTCGGGGTGTGCGGGCAGATCTCGCCGTGGAACTACCCGCTGCTGCAGGCGTCGTGGAAGTTCGCGCCGGCACTCGCTGCCGGCAACACCATCGTCGTCAAGCCGGCGGAGCTCACGCCGCTGACGACGATCCGCGTCTTCGAGTTGATGGACGAGACCGGGTTCCCGGCCGGCACCGTGAACCTCGTGCTCGGCGACGGCGCGACCGTCGGCGCCGAACTGAGTGCGAGCCACGACGTCGACCTGGTCTCGTTCACCGGCGGGATCGAGACGGGGCAGCGGGTCATGCGTGCCGCCGCCGGCAACGTCAAGAAGATCGCCCTGGAGCTCGGCGGCAAGAACCCCAACATCGTGTTCGCCGACGCCGAGTTCGAGACCGCCGTCGACTACGCGCTCCTGGCCGTGTTCCTGCACGCGGGCCAGGTGTGCTCCGCGGGCGCCAGACTGCTGGTCGAGGAGGCCATACACGACCGGTTCGTCGACGCCGTCGTCGAACGGGCGCAGCGGATCCGGCTCGGCGATGGACGTGACCCCGCCACGGAGAGCGGTCCACTGATCTCGGCCGAACACCGGGCGAAGGTCGAGGCACACGTCGCCCGGGCGATCGCGGAGGGCGCCGAGCTGCGCTGTGGCGGCGAGCGGCCCTCGGATCCCGCGCTGACGGACGGGTTCTTCTACGCGCCGACCGTACTGACGGGTTGCCGGCCCGACATGGCGATCGTGCAGCAGGAGGTCTTCGGGCCCGTGCTCACCGTCGAGGCGTTCGCGGACGAGCAGGACGCGGTGACGCGCGCCAACGACACGGTCTATGGTCTCGCTGGCGGCGTCTGGACCAGCGACCTGGCGCGGGCACAGCGGGTGGCGCGGCGGCTGCGGCTGGGGACGGTGTGGATCAACGACTTCCACCCCTACTTCCCGCAGGCACCGTGGGGCGGTTACAAGCGGTCCGGGATCGGCCGCGAGCTCGGTCGCGAGGGGCTGGCCGAGTACGTCGAGACCAAGCACGTTGCCACCAATCTCGCGCCGCAACCGACCGGCTGGTTCGGCACCGGCCGGGGGGCAGGCGCATGAGCGGGCGCTTCGACGTCGTCATCGTCGGCGGCGGCTCGGCCGGCTGCGTGCTGGCCAACCGCCTGACCGCCGACGGCTCGACCCGCGTGCTGGTGCTCGAGGCCGGCCGTGTCGACCACCGGTGGGACGTCTTCGTCCAGATGCCGGCCGCGCTCACGATCCCGATCGGCAACCGGTTCTACGACTGGAAGTACTCCTCCGAGCCCGAGCCGCACATGCACGGCCGGCGCATCTACCACGCGCGGGGCAAGGTGCTCGGCGGTTCGTCCTCGATCAACGGCATGATCTTCCAGCGCGGCAACCCGATGGACTACGACAAGTGGGCCGCGGCACCCGGGATGGACCACTGGGACTACGCGCACTGCCTGCCGTACTTCAAGCGCATGGAGACGTGCACGGCCGGCGCGGACGAGTGGCGCGGCGGCGAAGGGCCGCTGGTCCTCGAACGGGGACCGGCCACCAACCCGTTGTTCGCGGCGTTCTTCGAAGCCGGCCGTCAGGCCGGCTACCCGCTCACGAACGACGTCAACGGCTACCAGCAGGAGGGGTTCGCCCCCTTCGATCGCAACGTCCACCGCGGACGCCGGCTCTCGGCCTCGCGGGCGTACCTGCATCCGGTGCTCGACCGCCCCAACCTGCAGGTCCGGACCCGCGCCCTGGCCGCCCGCGTCCGCTTCGAGGGCACCCGGGCGACCGGCGTCGACTACATCCACCGCGGCCGTCTCCGCCACGTCGAGGCGACCGAGGTGATCCTCTGCGGTGGCGCGATCAACACGCCGCAACTGCTGCAGTTGTCCGGCGTCGGGGATGGCGACCACCTGCGCCCGCTCGGGATCACTCCCGTGCAGCACCTGCCGGGGGTCGGTCAGGGACTGCAGGACCACCTCGAGGTCTACATCCAGTACGCCTCGAAGCAGCCGGTCAGCCTGCAACCGCAGCTGGCGTGGTGGCGGCGACCGTGGATCGGGATGCAGTGGCTGTTCGCGCGCCGGGGCCCGGGGGCGACCAACCACTTCGAGGGCGGTGGCTTCGTCCGCTCCAACGACACGGTCGACTACCCAAACCTCATGTTCCACTTCCTGCCGCTGGCGATCCGCTACGACGGCAGCACGCCGGCCAGGGGGCACGGCTATCAGGTGCACGTCGGTCCCATGTACTCCGACGTGCGCGGCTCGGTGACGATCCGCGCACGCGACCCGCGCGTGCACCCGGCCCTGCGCTTCAACTACCTCTCGACCGAGAACGACCGGCGCGAATGGATCGAAGCGGTCCGCGTGGCACGCACCATCCTCGGACAGCCCGCCCTGGAGCCCTTCAACGGCGGCGAGCTCTCCCCCGGCCCCGAGGTCGCCACCGACGAGGAGATCCTCGACTGGGTCGCGCGCGACGCCGAGACGGCCCTGCACCCCTCCTGCACCGCCAGGATGGGGACCGACGAGGCTGCCGTCGTCGATCCGACGTCCATGCGGGTCCACGGTGTCGACGGCCTGCGGGTGGTCGACGCGTCCGTGATGCCGTCGATCACCAACGGCAACATCTATGCCCCGGTGATGATGATCGCCGAGAAGGCCGCCGACCTGATCACGGGCACGACACCGCTTCCGCCTCAGCGGTCGAACTACTACCGCCACGCCCGAGACGGATAGCCGTCGGGACATGGCGGTTCAGACGTCGCGCTCGCGCATCAGGACCACGGCCGCGGTGGTCAGCACCGCGACGTAGCCGAGGAAGGTCGCGAGCGCGGCCGCCGGCTCGAGATAGCGCATGCCGGGCGGCATCTGGGCCCGCGTCTCGGCGGTCAGGAACACGGAGTTGAGGGCCTGGAACGGCAGCCACTGCGCCACGCGTGGCAGCAGCATGGCGAGGTTCTCGACGACGAAGACCCAGACCAGTACGAGCGTGACCGCCACCACCTGGCTCCGAAGAAGCGCGCCGACCGCGACGCCCAGCATCGCCGTCAGCCCGAGACCGACGAACACCTGCCAGAGCGCGGTCCAGACCTCCGCGCCCCAGGACAAGGACACGTTCTCGACCGCCGCCATGGCGAACAGGATGACCGCGACCAGCACCAGGCTGACGCCGACGAAGGCGACCGCGTACGCCGCCCCGGCCGCCAGCTTGACGGCCAGCACCCGCGTCCGTGACGGCACCAGCTGGAGGGTGCGTCCGATGGTCCCGTGCCGGAACTCGGTCGTGACGACGAGCACCCCGATGATCAGCACGATGATGGAGTTGCCCCCGATCGTGTCGACGCTGCTGGCGACCTGACCGGCCGCGCCCGTGAAGTCGCCCCCGAACCCGGGGACGAGGAAGGGCAGCAGCGCACTCAGCACGACCAGGGCCAGGCCGATCCCGGTGATGACCCAGGTCGTCGGCACGGTCCGCAGTTTGCGCAGTTCGGCGGCGAACTGGTTCATGCGATCTCGCCTCCGGCCGTCAGCTCCATGAAGACGTCCTCGAGCTCGGCCGTCATCGGCCGGAGCTCGCGAAGCGCCACACCGGCCTGCAGCGCGAGCTCGCCGATCCGCTCGGGCGGGAGATTGCGCACGGTCAGACCGTGGGATCCTGCGGCGACCTCGGCACCCTCGGCCGCCAGGACCCGGTGGAGTCGCACGTCATCATTGCTGGCGACGCTGACGGCGGCACCACCGGCGACGGCGGTGAGCTGTGCGACCGAGGCCTCCGTGACGATGCGACCCTGGCGGATCACGATGACGTCGTCCGCGAGCCGGGCCACCTCGTTGATGAGGTGTGACGAGACGAGGATGGAGCGGCCCTCGTCGGCGAGGCGCCGCAGGAACCGCCGCACCCACAGGATTCCCTGGGGATCCAGGCCGTTGGCCGGCTCGTCGAGCAGCAGGACCCGGGGGTCACCCAGCATGGCCTGGGCGATGCCCAGCCGTTGGCGCATGCCGAGGCTGTACGCACCGACCCGCTTGTGGGCCGCGTTCTCCAGACCGACCAGCTCGAGCACCTCGTCGCAACGGTCCAGCGGGATGCCGACCGCGCGGGCGTTGACGCGTAGCTCCTCGATGGCACGGCGGCCCGGGTGGTGGCCGACGCCGTCGACGATCGAGCCGACCGTATGGACCGGGTCGTCGAGCTTGGCGAACGGTGTGCCGAGGATGCGCGCCTCGCCGGACGAGGGCGCGGTGAGACCGATGATCATGCGCATCGTCGTCGACTTGCCGGCGCCGTTGGGGCCGAGGAAGCCGACGACGCGCCCGGGTGGGACGTCGAAGCTCACCCGGTCGACCACGAGCTGGCCGCCGTACGACTTCGTCAGCCCGCGCACCGAGACCGCCGGCGTGGACGCAGGCGCTGGTGCAGGCGGCGGTGGGGGCGGCGGCGTGCTCACGTGCGGCCGCCCCGTCGGTTGCGACGTCGGACCTCCAGCAGCCGACCGACGGCACCGACGAGGGGCACCAGCACCGCGCCGATCAGCATGGACCCGGCCAGGTCCCATCCGCGGACGAGCGCCGCGCCCGCACCGACCAGGATGCCGAAGGGGACCAGCCACAGCGGGGCGTGCTGCGATCGCCCCTCGAGCTCGAAGCGCCGCTGCGTGAGCGTCGCACCCGTCGCACCCAGGAGCACCAGCAGCAGGCCCAGCACGAGCGGCAGCACGCCGTCAGCCCTGCCCTGCAACGCCACCTCGACCCCTTCTCGTCCCCGGCCCACGGCGTCGGGAGTCTACGCCGCGCAGGGCACGGCAGCCGCTTTGCCCCCGCGAGCGCGGCATGCGAGCATCGCCCGCGATGCCTGCCCTCCGACGCGCCACGCTCCCGGTCCTGCTGCTGCTCGTGGCGGTGACCGTGCTCGTCGGGTGCACCCGCGGCGAGCCCGACATCGCGGTCAGCCCGGCCCAGGCGGGTGCGCCCGCGGCCGGGTCGTCCCAGGTCGTGGTCGAGATCCGCAACAGCGGTGAGGGGGACGACACGCTGCTCGGAGCGAGCACCCCCGCTGCGGCCGGCGTCGAGATGCATCTGACCGAGGTGACCGATGGTCGCGCGTCGATGCGCCAGCAGGAGACCGTGGCCGTTCCCTCGGGCGACACCGTCCGCTTCCGCCCGGGCGGTCTGCACCTGATGCTGGTCGTGCCGGACGAGTCGGTCGTCGTGGGCGGTACCTTCGAGCTCACCCTCCACTTCGAGCGCTCCGGGGACCGGACGATCCCGGTCGAGGTGGTGTCGCTCCTCGACCTCGCCGAGGACGCCTTCGACCAGCCAGCGCCGGAACCGGGCGCCGACGACTGATCAGCCATGACCCTGCGCCGACTGCTGCTCCCGCTCCTCGCGCTCGCATTGTTCGCGGGCGCGTGCGAACCGACGACGGCGACCGCGATCTCCGCCCAGGGGCTCCAGCGCCAGGCCGACGGTTGGCACGGGGTGCCGCTGGAGGTCGAGCGCACGATGCCGGACGTGACGCTGCTCGACACCGCCGGGAACCAGGTCGACCTCCGCGAGGCGACCGCCGGCACCCCGACGCTGCTGTTCTTCGGCTACACCAGCTGTCCGGACATCTGTCCGATCCACCTCGCCGTGATCGCCGGTGCGATGCGCGAGCTCGGGGTCACCACCGAGCAGGTCCAGATGGTGTTCGTCTCGGTCGATCCCGAGCGCGACACGCCCGATCGCATCGACGCCTACCTCGCCAACTTCAACCACCGGTTCCTGGGCGTGCACGGTGACCGCGAGGTGGTCGAGGACGCCCTGCGCCAACTCGACCTTCCCGGTCCGGTCATCGAGGGGGCCGACCCCCGGGGCGAAGGTGACCTGATCGGCCACCCGGCACAGGTCATCGGCTTCGACGCCGACGGTGAGGCGCGGCGCGTGTGGCCCTTCGGTGCCCGCCGCTCGGACTGGATCCGCGACCTTCCCCGCATCCTCGAGGAGTGGTCGTCGGAGTCGGCGGCATGAACAACGTGGCGTGGTGGTGCTCCTCGACCGGCCAGGTGTGGACCTGGCGCTACACGCCGTTCCTCGGCGTCTGGGCGGTCGCGACCGCGCTGATCGGCGGGTACGTCCTCGCGCATCGGCGGGCCGGCCGTGCACTCGACCGCTCCCGCTTCCGGCTGTGGTGTCTGGGTGTGCTGGCGCTGTTCGTCGTCTCCGAGTGGCCCATCGGCCAGCTCGGCGTCGGCTACCTCGCCACCCTGGGCATCGCGCGCTACATCGTGTACTCCTTCGTCGCCGCCCCCTTGCTGCTGGTCGGCGTCCCCACGTGGTTGCTGGACCGGTGGCTGCCGTGGGGGTCGCGCCGACAGCAGGTGGTCTCGTCGCTGACGCGCTGGCCGAACGCGCTGCTGATCTTCAACCTGGTGCTCTTCGGCACCCATGTCCCGGTCGTCGTCGACACGCTCAAGACCAGCCAACTCGGCTCGTTCGGCATCGACGTGCTGCACCTGTTCGCCGGACTGGTCTGGTGGTGGCCGGCGTTGCGCCGTGAACCGGACCGCAACGCGATCCACGAACCGCTGCGGGCCTTCTACCTGTTCGCGAGCTCGGTGCTGATGTTCGTTCCCGCTGCCTTCCTCACCTTCAACCCGTTGCCGCTGTACGGGCTGTACGAGCTCGCACCGCCGTTGTGGCTCGGCTTCGACGCCATTCAGGACCAGCAGGCGGCGGGCATCGTGATGAACGTCGTCGGCGGGTTCGTGCTGTGGGGCATCATCGCCACGCTGTTCATGCGGTGGGCGAAGGAGCAGGAACGCACCGACGCCGTGACGCGCCGCGAACGCAGCCGGCGCACCATCGAGGCCATCCGGGCCGCCGAGGCCGAAGCCGACACCGCTCAGCCGACGGGCCAGTAGAACTCGACCGGCATGCCGTCGGGGTCGCGGCAGGTGAACAGGTGGGCGTGGGGTGCCTCGGTGACCGGCGAGCGCTCGAGCCCGAGCTCGTCCACGTGGGCGAGCCAGGCGTCGAGATCCTCGCGGCGGTCACAACCGATGGCGAGATGATCGAGGCCGACGCGGGTCTCGTCGAAGCGGTCGTCCGCGTCGGCGGCGTCATGCCTGGTCAGCGACACCAGGAAGCCGTCGGTGCCGAGCACGGACTTCCGCCACCCTGCCCCCTGTCGGGTTCCGATCTCCTCGACGGCGAGGACACGTCGGTACCAGTTCGCGGACGCCTCGAGGTCGGTGACGCTGACGGATACGTGGTGCAGGCGGGGACGGGGTGGCATGACGGCTCCGGGTCTTGTCAGGGCGAGCGCCGCCGCGCGACGGCGAGGAACAGCGGGTAGTCGCGACCGTCCTTGGTGACCGTGTGCACGCGCGAGAACGTCGACGTCCCGAACCCGGCGGCCACGAGCCAGTCGTCCAACGTCGCGGGTTCGAACCCGTGGTGGCCGCCGAAGCCCTCGCCGTGGAACGAACCGTCCTCGGCCTCGAGGTCCGCCAGCGCGACGGTGCCGCCCGGCTCGGTGACGGTGGCGAGCAGCGCGAGGGCGTCGGCCGGCTCGGGCACGTGGTGCAGGGCCATCAGGGAGACGACGAGATCGAAGCGCTCGTCGGGATCGAGGTCGATGTCGACGACCTTTGCGCCTGGCAGCTCGCCCCGCTCCACCTTGTCGAGCATGACGGCGCGCATGCCTTCGGACGGGTCGGCCACCGTGATCGTGCCGACGTGCGGCGCGAGGAACTGGGCCAGCAGCCCGGTGCCCGCCCCGTACTCGAGCAGGCGGGCGTCACCGGTGACGGGGACCGCCTCCACGATGGCGTCCGCCACGATCCTGGCCCGTTCGACCTTCTCCGGGTCGTCGTCCCAGGTCGCGGCACGCGCGTCGAAGCTGCCGTGGCCCTCGTCGTCGCCGTCGTGGTGGACGTGGGCGTCGGTCATCGTTCCTCCCCGGTTTCGAGCAGCGCGGTCGTCACCGCGGCCACGTCGGTCGTCGGTGTGTCGCGCAGGTGGGCGACGCGTTCGAAGACCGCGGCGGCTGCGACGTGGAAGCCGTCGGGTAGTCCGGCGGCCCCGAGGCCGACCGCGATCTCGTCCATCTCCCCGACCCAGCGCCACCCCTTGCGTGCGGCGCTCGCGGCGGCACGCTCGCTCCGGCCGGCCAGCGCCGGCTGCGAACGCTTCCATTCGGCGAGCAGTTCGGCCTCGACCCCCTCGGCGCTGGCCATCGCCCGCACCGCGAGCAACAGCGCGGCGCTGCCCTTGGTCCAGCCGGCGTACGCCATCTTGAGTGCCGATGCCGCCGGTGCGGCACCGCCGACGACGGGCGCCTCGAGGGGTCCGGCGTCGAACAGGGCCGCCACCTCGGCGGCTCGCGCTCCGGCGAGGTAGAGCCGGGTGGTCCCACGTTCGCGGGGTGGTCCTCCGATGATGCCGCCGTCGACGTAGTCGGCACCACCGCTCGTCACCGTCGCCGCGATCCCGCGCGCCGTCTGCGGAGCGACGGCATTGGCGTCGAGGTACAGCCCGGTGAACCCGTGGGCGGCGACCTCCCCGGCCACCTCGACGGCCGCGTGGGGCGGGCAGACGGACAGCAGCATGTCGCTGGCCGCGACGAGGGCTCCGAGGTCACCGACGTCGTCGATGGCCGCATCCTCGGCCCGGCGGCGCGAGGCGTCACCACGACCATGCGACGCCCAGACCACGCGGACCGCGGCGGCGGTGATCGCGGCCGCGACGGCCGAGCCCATCTCGCCCGGCGCGACCAGCCCTACGCGCCGGATGCTCATCCGGAACGTTCCAGCAGGCCGCGCAGGTACCCGGCCTGCCCCAGGTGCTGCATGGCATCGCCGACGACGCTGACCAGGCGGACCCCCGCCGTGACCGGCGGGTCGTAGCGGTCGTCGACGACGCGGTCGAGGTCCTCGGCGGTGGCCGTCGCGAGATAGTCGTCGATCATCGCGGTGACGGCATCCTGGTAGCCCCCGAGCAGGTCGACGTCGTCGACGCGTACGAGGGCGACCTGGTCGGCGTCGTGGCCGTACCCGTGGTCGTCCGGTTCCAGCGCCAGGTCGAAACGGTCCCGCCACCCGTCAGCGGCCCACACCTCGGCACGGCCGGCGAGCTCGGCCACCTGGGCGTCCTGCTGGCGGATGGTGTGCCAGAGCAGCCAGGCAAGCGAGTTGGCCTCGGGATCGGGACGGGTGTGCAGCAGTCGGTCGTCGGCCCCCTCGGCATGCCGCCGGATCAGTGGCGGGATGCGGTGGAAGGCGTCCGTGAGCAGTTCGCGCGTGTCCATACCCACACGCTACGTCGTGCGGGCGCGGTTCGCGGTCCGGATTCGGGACATCTGCCTCCGTTGACGCGCCTGTGGCCTTGTGCCCAGACTGGCAGCACGGGTGGAAACGGGGAGGCCCTTCGAGAGGCGGGACGCCGCCGGACCGACCTCCGCCCGCGCGATCGCATCGGTGACCGGATCCCGAGATCCGGTCCCGGGAGCTCCGGCAGGCTCACGTCCACGGCTCCTTTCGGAGCGGGTAGAAGAGGCCAGGAAGATGCGTATCCGAACCATTCCGCTGCTCATGATCGTGCTGCTCGTCCTGGGCAGCACGGCCGCCTTCGCCGAGGGCGGCACCAAGCACCGCGACGACCACGGCAAGAAGGGTGGTCACCACAAGGGCGTGCTGGTCCTGCACGCCACCGAGACGTCCGCGACCTACATCACCGCCGACGGCAGGGTGTTCACCGACGAGGACGAGGAAGAGGTCGATGACCTGATGCCGAGCGCCGGCGACCGGTTCCTCCTCGTCGACACGCTCTACAGCGACGAGGCGCGCACCGCGCTGGTCGGCCGCAACGACATCGAGTGCACCGTCACCGCGTTCTCCGGCACGAGCGAGGAGGACTTCTCGCAGAACCTGCTCTGTCACGGGGTCGTGACCGTCGACGGCGCCGGAACGCTCGCCTGGCAGGGCGCCGTGCAGTTCAGCTCGATGACGGAATTCGATCCCGCGATGCCCTTCGCCACCGTGGCCATCACCGGCGGCACCGGCCAGTACCTCGGCGCCAGCGGACAGGCGAAGCTGTTCGACACGAGCACGGACGACGACGAGTCCCTCACCCGCTACGAGGTGAAGCTGACCGCCGGTCGGCGATGACCCCCGGTCGGCGATGACGCGACCGCGTCGCGATGGAGGGTGCCTGGCAGGCGCCCTCCATCGCTCACCCGATCGGATCGCCCGGGATCGACAGGCCGCGGCGCAGGCGGTCGAGCGCCTCCTCGGGATCCATACCGCCGGGCAGGCGGGACTTCACGACCCGAGCCGGGATGCCGACGGCGATCGAGAACGGCGGGATGTCGGTGTTGACGAGGCAGTGGCTCGCGATCACCGATCCGTGCCCGATGTCGACCCCGCGCAATACCGTCGCCTTCTCGCCGATCCACACGTCACCACCGACGCGCACCGGGGACTTGACGATGCCCTGGTCCTTGATGGGGACGTCGAGCCGCTCGAATCGGTGGTCGAAGTCGCAGATGTAGATCCAGTCGGCGAGGATCGACGCCTCGCCGATCTCGACGTCGAGATAGGTGTTGACCACGTTGTCGCGGCCCATCACCACCTTCGCGCCCAGCGTCAGCTGGCCTTCGTGGGCGCGCAGCTTGTTGTCGTCGCCGATCCAGCACCACGGCCCGACCACGAGCCGGCCGTGCCCGGGGCGACCGCGGAACTCGACCCGCCGGCCGCTGAAGACCACGCCCTGGAACACGACGTGGTTGCCGGTGGCGACGGCCCGGGCGCGGTGCCAGAGGAACCGTCGGTACAGGGTCAGGTACTGACGCGTGACCATCCGGTGGGTCACCGCGTGACGGATGGCCTGCCGCCAACCCCACCGCGGGTAGTGCAGCCGGATCGGCGGGCGCCGGACGTGGTCGGGCAGCGGCCGTTCGGCAAGCAGGTCCGCCGCCAGCAGGCTCGCCCGCCGTTGCCCCTCACGGGCGGTCTCGGCCCGGATGAGTGCCTCGGTGTGCTCGCGCAGCGCGGAGCGCGCGGCCTCCTCCACGTCGGCGTCCGAAGCGCCCGCGAGGTCCGAACCGGCGTCCGGGTCCAGGTCGGGCCCGAGGTGCGGCAGCGGCAGGTCGAGGTCGGCGACCAGTTCGCGCTCGTCGGGGTCGGGATTCACTTCGTCGCGTGCAGGATGAGGTTGTAGAACACGTCGCGGGGCACGAACCGCGCCAGCACACGGTCGTCGAACCGGTGCAGACGCGTGTAGGCGTTGAACGCCGCGAATGCCCACCGCATGCCGAGCACGCCCGGACGCATCGCACCCTCGATGGTGCGCACTGCCCACCCGACCCAGTTCGCGGTCAGCTCCTCGGTCACGACCCGGGCCTCACGGAACCCGGCGAGGCGGGCCATCTTCTCGACGTCGCCGGGGCGGAAGGTGTGCAGGTCGACCTCGTACTCCAGGCCGGCCAGGGTGGCGTCTTCGACGGTTCCGCCCGCTTCGACGATGCTCGGCTTGCGGTACTGCGTCAGGCCGGGCAGTGCTGTCGCCGCCCGGAACGCGCGGTAGGTGTTGCGCTTGACGAACCAGGACACCTTGTCACCGATCTCGGTCGGTTCGCCGGCGATGACCAGCGTCCCGCCGGGCTTGAGGATCCGGTGCATCTCGCGGATCGCGGCCCCGGGGACGGGCAGGTGGTGGATGAAGGCGTGTCCGATGACGAGGTCGAAGCTGTCGTCGTCGTAGGGCAGTGCCTCGGCGTCGCCCTGACGCGTGGCGATGGTCAGGCCGTGCTCGGCGCCGTTGCGTCGGCACACCTCCAGCATGCCCTCCGAGATGTCGGTGGCCTCCAACGTCGCGCCCTCGAGACAGTCGCCGAGCGCGAGGTTGATCAGGAAGAAGCCGGTGCCCGCGCCGACCTCGAGCACGCGGTGGAAGACGGCGCCCTCGGGGACGACCTTGCGGAACCGGTCGCGCGCGTAGTCGATGCAGCGCTGGTCGTACGAGATCGAGAACTTCTCGTCGTAGGTCCCGGCCTCCCAGTCGTGGTACGCCTCCTGCTTCTGCTTGATGTCCATCGACGTCGTGTCGGGCACGGCGTGCAGTTCGGCGGGCATCACGGTCTCCTGTCTGAACCGGCGGCGACCGACCGGCTGCGAACGTGCACGGTACTGAAGCCGGACGCCGGCGCCCAGATCGCTACCGTGGGCAGGCGACGCGGACGAGGGAGCACGCGGTGGCGAGGCTGCGCAGGCTGCTCGGGCGCCCGCCGGGCGCGGCGGCGTCCGACCCGTTGCTCGCGGACCTGCGCGCCGCGCTCGCGCCCGAGCGGGTCCGGTACGACGGCGCCGAGCGGACCCTGTTCGCCCACGACGCCTCGATCTACGACCTCGGGGTCTCCGGACCGGTCTGCTTCGCCGAGAGCGCCACCGAGGTGCAGGCCATCATGCGGATCGCGGCCGAGCACGGCCGGGCCGTGGTCCCCCGTGGCGCGGGTACGGGACTGTCCGGCGGCGCGGTCCCCCTGGGGGCCCCGATCGTGGTCTCGCTGTCCCGCATGAAGCGCATCCTCGAGGTCGACCTCGACGAGCGGATCGCCTGGGTCGAGCCGGGCGTGGTCAACCTCGCGCTCACCGAGCACCTGCGGCCCCTGGGCTTCCACTTCGCCCCCGACCCGTCGAGCCAGCAGGTGTGCACCATCGGCGGCAACGTCGCCAACAACTCCGGCGGGCCGCACTGCCTCGCCTACGGTGTCACCAACCCCCACGTCGCGGCGGTCGAGGTCGTGCTGCCGTCGGGTGAGGCGGTCGTCCTCGGCGGGCTGGACGCCGAGACCCCCGGGCTCGACCTGCGCGGCGTGTTCGTCGGCAGCGAGGGCACGATGGGCATCGCCACACGCGTCGCCGTCGTGCTCACGCCCAACCCCCCGGCGGTCCGGACCCTGCTGCTGGCCTTCGGGACGGTGCGCGACGCGGCCCGCACGGTCAGCGCCGTCATCGCCGAGGGGATCGTGCCCGCCGCGATGGAGGTCATGGACCAGCGCGCCATCGAGGCGGTCGAGAACTACGTCCACGCGGGCTACCCCCGGGACGCCGCGGCGGTCCTGCTGGCCGAGGTGGAGGGGCTCGAGGACGGGGTGCAGATCGAAGCCGAGCGGATCGACCGGCTCGGCCGCGCCAACGGCGCCACCAGCGTCCGCCTGGCGCGGACGGAGGACGAACGCGCGCTGCTCTGGAAGGGCCGCAAGACGGCGTTCGGGGCGACCGCCCAGATCGCGCCGAGGTACTACCTCAACGACACGGTCGTGCCCCGCTCGCGGCTCGCCGACGTGCTCGAGCAGGTGTACGAGATCGCGGACCGGCACCAGATCATGGTGATGAACGTGTTCCATGCCGGTGACGGGAACCTGCACCCGCTGCTGTTGTTCGACGGCAGCGACCCGGACGTGGTCGCCCGCGTGCACCTGGCCGGGGCGGAGATCGTGCGGGTCTCCCTCGACGCCGGCGGCGTGCTGTCGGGTGAGCACGGCATCGCCGTGGAGAAGCGCGACGCGATGCGGGCGCTGTTCACCGACGACGACCTCGACCACCAGGCCCGGGTGCGTCGCGCCTTCGACCCGGGCTGCCGTTGCAACCCGGGCAAGGTCCTCCCCACCGGCCACAGCTGCGCCGACATCCAGGCGCTCACGCGCGTCCCGACCGGGGTGTGGGGATGAGCGCGACCCTCACCAGCACCGACCCGGTCCTCACCGCGTTCGCCGAGGCGGTCGGCAGCGAAGGTCCGGTCGCCGTCGAGGGTGCGCGCACCCGCTGGGAGCGTGGCGGCCCACCGGCGATCGACGTCCGGTTGGTCCGAGCACCGACCGGGATCGTGTCCTATCTCCCCCACGAGATGACCGTGCAGGTCCGTGCCGGGACGGCGGTCGCCGACCTGCACGCCCAACTGGCGGAAGCCGGCCAGCGGACCGCGTTGCCCGAACGCGGCGGCACCGTCGGTGGTGCGCTGGCGGTCGGCGAGGACGCCCTGAGCGTGCTCGGCGTCGGCAGGGTGCGGACGGCCCTGCTGCAGGTGCGCTACGTCTCCGCCGAGGGACGTGTGATCACCGGGGGAGGACCGACGGTGAAGAACGTCAGCGGTTTCGACCTGCCGCGCCTGATGGTCGGCTCGCTGGGCACGCTCGGGTTGTTCGCCGAAGTGATCCTGCGCACGAACCCGATCCCCCTGGCTCGCGTCTGGCTGCGCGCCGACGACGTCGATCCGTTCGCGGTCCGGGACGCGCTGTTCCGGCCGGGTGCGGTGCTGTGGGACGGCAGCCGCACCTGGGTGCTGCTCGAGGGCCACGCGCCGGACGTCGCGGCCGAAGGCCGGACCCTGCGGTCGATCGGCGCCTTCGCCGAGGTCGATGGACCACCCGCGCTGCCGCCACATCGCTGGTCGCTGACCAAGCGGGACCTGCGCGCCTTGGACGGACTCGATCTCGGTGACGCGTTCGTCGCCTCGGTCGGCGTCGGCACCGTGTTCGCACAGCGGCGGCAGCCGACCCGGCCGCTGTCGCCCACGATCCGCGAGCTGCACGTGCGCGTGAAGGAAGCGTTCGACCCGCAGGGACGACTCAACCCCGGCCGTGACCCCGCGGCGGGGTGAGGACGAGGAGGCTGGCATGGATCTGGGGCTCGACCGCGAACTGCTCGACGCGTGCGTGCAGTGCGGCCTGTGCCTCACCGCGTGCCCGACCTACCAGGTGACCGGCGACGAGTCGGCCTCGCCACGGGGCCGCATCGCCCTGATGCGGGCGGTGCAGGACGGCGGCGCACCGGTGACCGACGAGGTGGTGCAGTCGTTCGGGACCTGCATCCAGTGCCGTGGCTGCGAACCGGCCTGCCCCAGCAACGTGCGTTTCGGGCACCTGATGGAGCAGACACGCGAGACGCTGACCGCCGCGGGGCGCTTCACACCCTGGTGGCTGCGGATGCTGCTGCGGGTGCTCGCCGCGCCGCGGCTGCTCCGAGCCGGCACACGCCTCATCGCCCTCGTCCAGCGCCTGGTGCCGCTGCCCACGCAACTCGGACTGCCTCGCCGGTTGCCACTGCGGCGGACTCCCCTGCCGGCGTCGGGCAGCGACGTCTACCTGTTCACCGGTTGCGTGATGGACGCCTGGCAGCGCGACGTCCATGCCGCCACCAAGCGGGTCCTCGAGGCGGCCGGGTTCGGCGTGGCGCCAACAGGTGACGCGGCGCCGTGCTGCGGCGCCCTGCACACCCATGCCGGTCTGGGCGACGAGGCCCGCGCCCTGGCCCAGCGTGTCGTCGACCGCCTCGACGACGGCCGCCCGGTGCTGGTCGACTCCGCCGGATGCGGGGCCGCGATGAAGGACTACGGCCACCTGCTCGGGTCCCCGCAGGGAACGGCGTTCGCCGCCCGGGTGCACGACGTCCATGAGTGGCTGGCCGCCAACCTCGACCGGTTGCCCGACGCGGTCCCGCTGGACCGGCGCGTCGCGATCCAGGACCCGTGCCACCTGCGGCACGTCCAGCGCGTCCACGACGCCACCCGCACCGTTCTGCGGCCCTACGTGCGTGACCTGGTCGAGCTCGACGACAAGGGCCTGTGCTGCGGCGCCGGTGGGTCCTACTCGATGGTTCAGCCCGGCCTGTCCCGCGACGTCCGCGACCTGAAGGTGGCCGCGATCGAACGCGTCGGCCCCGACCTGGTCGCGAGCGCCAACCCCGGCTGCTCGTTGCACCTGGCGGCCGCGGGCGTGCCGGCCGTCCACCCGATGCAGATCCTCGACCGCGCCCTGCACGGCCGGCCCGCCTGACCCACACCCGCTTTCGGCTCCCCGCACGATGAAGGGCCCGATTTCCGACGCTCACCCTCGCCATCGGCCCCGCTTTCGGTTCCCGGCACGAAACCGAGGGGTATCCGGTTCGGTGAGGCCCAGCCCTGTGCCCACGTTCGGCTGCCGGCACGAAAGGTGGCCACTAGCGTGATCTCGTGTCCGCACATCCGGAAGACGCAGCGGATCGCCTCCGGTCCGCCGAGGTCATAGCGGCTACCTGCCTGGCGACTGACCTGGCGATGGGTTTTCCCTTCGAACATGGACTGCACGCCACGCTGATGGCGATGCGGCTCGCCGAGCTGCTCGAGGTGGACCGCGACACGGTCGCGATGACCTACTTCACCAGCCTGCTGATGTACAGCGGATGCACGAGCGATGCCGACGTCTCGATGCGGCTCTTCGGTGGGTCCCAGACCGAGCACGTCACGCCGGTGCACTTCGATCGCCGGCTGCGGCGGATCGGCGGGGTCGTCCGGGCCCTTCCGTCGCCCGAGGCCCCGCCCCTGCGCCGCGCCGCGCAGATCGCCGTGCGGCTGCCACGAGCGGCACGTCAGGCCGGACCGCACTTCGCGGCCTTCTGCGAGGTGGCCGAGATGTTGGCCGAGCGCCTGGGGCTGCCGGCGACGGTACAAGGGCTCATGCGGCTCCTGACGGAGCGGTGGGATGGCGGCGGGCCGCTGCGCCGGGCCGAGGGCGACGAGCTCCCATTGGCCCTGCGGATCGCCCAGGTAGCCCGCGACGTCGCCTTCCAGCGGCTGGTGCATGGCGACGAGGGAGCCGTGCAGGTGGTCCGCGACCGGTCCGGGCACGCGTTCGACCCGAAGGTGGTCGGCGCGTTCGTGGCCGCGTGGCGCGACGTCTTCGCCGCAGCGGACGTCGCGTCGTCGGCGTGGGAGGCCACACTCGACGCGGAACCGGCACCGTGGCGGCACCTCGACGGGGGCGGGATCGATCGAGCCCTCGCCGCGATGGGGATGCTCGCCGATCTCACGTCTCCGTTCCAGTCCGGTCATTCGTCGGGTGTGGCGGCGCTCGCGGAGGCGGCGGCTCGGCAGTGCGGCCTCGATGATGTCGAGGTGGTGCGGGTGCGCCGGGCGGCGCTCGTGCACGACGTGGGACGGGCCGCGACGCACCCGGCCGTCTGGCAGAAGCGGGGCCCGCTGGGCGCCGACGAGTGGGAACAGGTGCGGCTGCACGCCTACCACACCGAGCGGGTACTGGCGCGGGCGCCGTCGCTCGCCCCGCTCGCCGACCTCGCCCGTTCACACCACGAACGACTCGACGGCAGCGGCTACCACCGCGCGTTACCGGCCGCGTCGTTGCCCCGGGCCGCCCGGCTGCTGGCCGTCGCGGACGCCTTCCATGCGATGACCGAGCCACGTCCCCACCGCGCCGCCCTGACCGCCCGTCAGGCGGGAGCGATCCTCGCCGCCGACGCCGACGCCGGCCGTCACGACCCGGACGCGGTGGCTGCGGTGCTCGCGGCGGCCGGTCAGCCGGTGCCGCCGATCGCGCGGCCGTCCCAGCTCACGGTCCGCGAGACGCAGGTGGTCGGCCTGGTCGCACGAGGGCTGCTCACCAAACAGGTCGCGAAGGAGCTCGGGATCTCGGTCAAGACGGCCGACCGCCACCTGCAACACGCCTACCGCAGATGGGCGTCTCGACCCGTGCCGGCGCCACCCTGTTCGCCGTCGAGCACGGGCTGGTGCCATGGGGAGATCTCCCGATACCCCAGCGCAGGGGACGCCCGTAGCGTCGCCGACGTGACCGCGTCACCGGCCGGCGCATCCGCGATCAGCTGGCGGCATCGCGGTCAGGGAGGCGAACCATGGCGTCGCAATCCGGACACCCCGATGACGTGCACGCCCTCTACGGACGCCTGGACGGGTCCCCCCTGACGCGCAGGTACATCGAGGTCGATGGACGGCGGGTGCACGTGATCGAGGGCGGCGTCGGTCCGCCGGTCGTCGTGCTGCACGGCACCGGCGGCCCGGCGCTGTTCTACCGACCGCTGCTCGAGCGCCTCACCGGCGTGCGGGTGTTCGCACCGGATCGGCCGGGTCAGGGGCTGAGCGACCCGGGCGCTCTGCCGCGCCGCCGGTTTCGGGAAGCGGCGGTGGCGTGGGTGGCAGGGCTGCTCGACACGTTGGAGCTCCACGCACCAACGCTCGTCGGCCACTCGATGGGCGGGCTGTGGTCGACGTGGTTCGCGCTCGCCAACCCGGAGCGGGTGTCACGGCTCGTGCTCCTCGCCGGCGCGCCTGCACTGCCTGGTGAGGTGGCGCCGCTGCCCTACCGCGTGATGGGCACCCCGGGCCTCGGCCGGCTGGTGCAACGGATGGCACCGCCGACCGCAGCGTCGACCGTCAGGTTCGCCACGATGGTCGGCGAGGGAGCCACCATCGGCGACCATCCCGATCTCATCGAGCTGCTCGTGGCGACGGGCCGGGACCCGGTCGCCGCGACGACCGACCGCAACGAGGTGCGCGCGGTCCTGGCGCCCCACGTCCTGCTCGTGCCCTCGGCGTTCCGGCGCACCTTCCGGGTCACCGAGGACGAGCTGCGCGTCCTGAAACCCCCGACGCTGATGATCTGGGGCGACCGGGAACCGCTCGGTTCCGTCGACGTGGCGCGTGCCCTCGCCGACCTCGTGCCCGATGGGCGCCTCGAGGTGTACCCCGCCGGCCATGCCCCCTGGCTCGGCAACGGCGAACGGCTGGCCATGCTCGTCTCGGCCTTCGCCACGGAAGGATCGACCACGCCGGCCGCACCACCCGACCGGGAACCGTGAGCCGCGGGCGACGGTCGTCGGAGCGGTCGCGTCAGGGCGACGTGTCGGCGTCCTGCACCTGCGCCGTCCTGCCGGGCGTGACGAGCCCCGACTCGTAGGCGAGCACGACGGCCTGCGCCCGGTCCCGCAGATCGAGCTTGCGGAAGATCCGGGTGACGTGGGTCTTCACCGTGGGTTCGGTGATCCAGAGCTCCCGGGCGATCTCGGCGTTGTTGGCTCCCCGGCCGACCAGCCGCAGCACCTCCGCTTCCCGCCCGGTCAGCTCGGACAGCCGTTCAGCAGCGACCGCGGTGCCGATGGTGTGTTGGTCCACGAGCCGGCGGAGCACGCTCGGTGCAATGAGTGCCTCGCCACCGACCACCGTGCGAACCGCGTCGGCGAGCGCTTCGGGGCGGGTCTCCTTCAGCAGGAACCCGGATGCGCCTGCCGTGAGTGCCTCGTAGACGTACTCGTCCGCATCGAAGGTCGTGAGCATGACCACCTTCGAGCTGAGGCCCGGCGTGGCGAGGATGCGTCGGGTCGCCTCCAGTCCGTCCATCACCGGCATGCGCACGTCCATCAGCATGACGTCCGGCGTGCGCTCCGTCGCCAGCCGCACCGCCTGCGCGCCGTCCTCGGCCACGCCGACGACGTCGAGGTCCGGCGCAGCCGAGAGGATCATGGCGAGCCCACCACGCACCAGCGCCTGGTCGTCCGCGATGACGACGCGGATCACGGAGCCGGGAGCGCGGGGGCGTGACGCTCCTGTGGGGCCGGGAGCGGCAGCCTGGTCTGCACCTTCCAGCCGCCGTCGTCGGCTCGCCCCGCCGAGACGCTGCCACCGAACAGCGATGCCCGCTCGCTGATGCCGACGAGGCCATGACCGGCCCCGTCGGTGTGCGCGGCCGTCCCGTCGTCGACGAGGTCGATGTGCAACGTCGTGGGCGTGTAGGTGAGCCGGACCGTGACCCGGGACGCACCGCTGTGCTTGAGCGTGTTCGTCAGTCCCTCCTGCACGATCCGGTACGCCGTCAGGTCGAGCGCGGCCGGGAGTACCACGCGCTGCCCGTGCACCTTCACCTCGACGTCGAGACCGGTTTCACGGACAGGTGCGAGCAGCGCCTCCAGCTCGGACAGGCCCGGCTGAGGCGCTGCCGGCCCCGTTGCGGTCGTGAGATCGCCATCGGGGTCGGCGCGCAGCACCCCGAGGAGGCGACGCAGGTCGTCGAGCGTCTGACGGCCGGTGGCCTCGGCATCGAGCAGTGGCGTCCGCGCGTCCGCGGCTCCCGCTGGCAGCACCACCCGCGCCGCCCCGATCTGGATCACCATCATCGAGACCGAGTGGGCGACGATGTCGTGCAGCTCGCGGGCGATGTGGGCGCGTTCCGCGGCGGCGGCCTCACGTCGCGCGGCTTCCCTGCTCGCCCGCTCGGTGGTGAGTTCGGTCGCCAGGGCCGCCGCTCGATCCTCCCGTTCCCGCATGCCTCGCGCGCCCAGCCAGGGCACGAGCATGAAACCGGTGTTCCACGCGAAGGCGTCCCACGAACGCAGTTCGGGCGTGGACAGCGACGCCGCGGCCAACCCCATCAGCCCGATGACGAGCGCGAGGATGGCCCGCCGGCGCGGGGAGTAGTAACCGGCCGACGCCGTCAGCAGGATCAGCGGCACGCCCCCCGCCAGAAACGACATGTCGTGCGGCACCACCAGCATCGGCAGCAGATAGACCCCCACCGCGAGGGATACCGCAGCCAGCGGCGCCCGGCGGCGCCACGCGAGCGTCGCCATGAAGAACAGGTTCAAGACCGCGTTCATGGGACGTGACCCGACCCAGGTGGTCTGAACCTCGAGCGGGTGCCACGTGACCGCCTGCCCGATCACCGCGAACACGACCGCGATGGCCACGTCGGTGGCGGGCGGGACCGGGATGCGGCGCAGGGTCACGGGCATCGACCAACGTTACCGGTGCGGGGTCGTGCGGGCGTCCGATTCAGGTCGTCACTGTCGTCATCCCCAGGTCGTAGATCCGGCCCACCGCGAGTCGCGGGGGATACCTCCCTCGCACCCCAGGTGACGACCACCGGCGGACGCGCCGCACCAGCAGGGGCCGCAGAGTGGACTCGTCACTGCCGCAGCGAACCCGACGCCGATACCGGAGGTTTCCGATGTCCGACACGACCCCGACGCCCAGCATCACCGCGGAGGACGTCCATCTGGACCACCCGGTGCCGTGGCACCCTCTCGCCCGCCTCGGTGGCCCGGTCACGGTGGTGCTCGGTTCCGTGCTCGCTGCTGTCGGCATGGCGCTGCATCTCCCCGCGATGGCCGAGGACCTCGCCATCCCGATGGCGATCGCCGACGCGCCGACACGCTGGCTCGGTTCCCACCTGTTGATGGGCTTCGGCTTCGCCCTCGTGGCGGTCGGAGCCGGCAGCCACCTCGCCGTCCTCCGTGGCGACCGCGGAGCGACGGTGACCGCGATGGGGATCGTCGCGACCACGCTCGGCGCCATCACGATGGCCCTCGGTGACGTGGCGCACGGTGCCGTCGGCTTCGCCCTCACGGCGGTCGATCCCGCCACCTCGTTCGAGGCGCACGAGGCCTACTTCGCGCACCCGGCGATCCTGGGCATCAACACCGGGCCACTGCTGATCTCGGTGGGGATGCTGGTGCTGGGCGCGGGTCTCCTGCGATCCGGGGTACATCCGCGCTGGATCGGCGTCGTGATCATGCTGACCCCGGTCGCTGTCAACGCCGCATTCAACCTCGCACTGCCGACGCTGCTGCACGGTGTGCCGTTCGCGGCCGGGATGTCCGTGTTCGCCTACGCCATGTGGCGCACGCCGCGGCCGCTTCCGACCGGCGTGGCCAACGTCACCCGCTGACGCGCAGTCGGGCCGGCGGCGCAAGAACCGGTTTCGACGGCGTCGCGATGGTCCCGGCACGTGCCGTGCCGGGGCCATCGCGCCGTCACCGGCCGGTGAACTCCGCCTTGCCGGGGCCGTTGGCGAGGAACGACTGGATACCGGTCGTGGCGTCGTCGGTGCCGAACGCTTCGGCGAACAGCGACTGTTCCAGCCGCAGACCCTGGTCGAGCGGCATCTCGGTGCCCTCCTCGACCGCCTGCTTGATCAGCCGCAGCGCGAACGGGCCGGCGGCGTAGCGGGCCGCGGCCTCGACGGCGCGGTCGTAGACCTCGTCGGCGGGGTGCACCTGGTCCACCAGGCCGATCTGCTGGGCCTCGACCATGTCGACCATGCGGCCGGAGAACAGCAGCTCCTTGGCGCGGGACAGGCCGACGAGGCGTGGGAGTCGCTGGGTCCCTCCGGCGCCGGGGATGAGCCCGAGCAGCACCTCGGGTTGGCCGAGCTTGGCGTTGTCGGCGGCGAAGCGGAAGTCGCACGCCAACGCCACCTCGCAGCCGCCGCCGAGCGCATAACCGTTGACCACGGCGATGGTCACCAGCGGCACGCGCGCCAACGTGTCGAGGGAACGCTGCAGGACGCCGCCACCGGCCTTCATGGCCTGGTAGTCGTAATCGGGGAAGTCCTTGATGTCGGCGCCTGCCGCGAAGACCTTGGGACCACCCCACACCACGATCGCACCGACGTCGGGGTGATCGGCGGCCTCCTGGGCGCAGTCGCCGATCTCGAGCCACACCTGGTCGGAGATCGCGTTCATCGGTGGACGATCCATGCGGATCGTGCCGACACGACGCTCGGCGTCGACCTCGAGTCGGACGAACTCTCCCATGGCGTGGTCTCCCGGAGTGCGGTGGCGAGGACGGCCCATCGCGGGCGCCGGCCGAGCCTAGCGACGGCCATCGCCCGGCCGGCCAGCGGGAACCGGTGGCGCCGTCCACCCGCAACTGGCATACTGGTCCAGTAAGTAGACCAATCTGACGTCCGTGTCAGGTTGGACGACGACGAGGCACCACGATGGCCGCGGGCACCCCCCCTCTCGCCGACACCCCGGCGTTGCGCCCGGTCGCGCGCACCCCTCTGCACGAGGCGATCGCCGAGCGGTTGCTCTCACACGTCGTGCAGTCTGGCCTCCAGGTGGGCGACAAGCTGCCAGGCGAGCGGGAACTGGCGCGTCGGCTCGGCGTGTCCCGTACCACCGTGCGTCAGGCCATCGTGGTACTGCAGACCCAGGGCATCCTGGAGGTCCGCCACGGCGGCGGCACCTTCGTGCGTGAACTCGATCCCTCCTCGGGGCCGTTGGCGAAGGTCGTCGACCGACGCCACCGACTCACCGCCGTCCTCGAGGCGCGGCGTGCCCTGGAGATCCCCATCGCCGCCCATGCGGCAACGCGCCGCACCTCGGAGGACCTGGCCGCGATCAGCGACGGCCTCGAACTGATGCGACGCCAGGTCGAGGCGGGCGAGATCGGGCTCGAGGGCGACGGCGCGTTCCACGGGGCCGTCACCGCGGCGGCACACAACCCCGTGCTCGCCGAGTTGATGGAGCGTCTGCACGAAGCCGTCGCCGAGACACGGGGCGAGTCGTTGTCGCAGTCGGGGCGGCCACCACGCTCCCTCGCCGACCACGAGGCGATCGCGGAGGCGATCGCCGACGGTGACGCCGACCGGGCCGCCGCGGCGATGCGCGCCCACCTCGACCACGTCGCCGACCTGCGGTTGTTCGAGCTCTACCCCGCGGCCGCACCGGCGCAGGAGGCCGACCGATGAGCACCATGACCCGGATCCAGCTGCCGCGCACCCTGCGACGCGAGGACCTGCGCCCGCTGCCGTCGGCCGCCGCCCCCGCCACGGCGGCACCCGATCCCCTCGACTTCCCCGGCTACGCGGACAAGCTCGCCGGTCTGGCCCACCTCGACGAGTCGGTCGCCGTCGGCCTCGCGACGCTGGCCGGCCAGGACGTCGTCGTCGCCCTCGGGGACTTCGCCTTCCTCGGCGGGTCCATGGGCCGGGTCCACGGCGACCGGGTCGCGCACGCCATGGCCGTGGCCCTGCGACACCGCCTGCCGTTCCTGGCGGTCACCTCCTCGGGCGGCGCCCGTATGCAGGAGGGCATGGTCTCGCTGGTACAGATGGCCCGCCTCGCCGAGGGTGTCCGCCGCCTCCGCGATGTCGGACTTCCCGTGCTCGCCCACTTCACCCACCCGACCACCGGTGGCGTGCACGCGTCCTACGGTGCGCTCGCCGACGTCGTGGTCGCCGACGACGGCGCCACCATCGGTTTCGCCGGCCCCCGGGTGGTCGAGGCGTTCACCGGCGACGCCGTCGGCGAGGACAGCCACACCGCCGCGAGCGCCCTGCGCAGCGGGCTGGTCGACGTGGTCGCAGCCGAGGGCGACGCCCCGCTGTACCTCGACGCCTGGGTGGACCTGCTGCACCCGGCGCTGCGGCACGGACCACTGCCGGCCGCCGAACACGTCGAGGAACCCGTCGTCGAGCACGAGGCCTGGCAGGCGGTCCGCGCCGCCCGCCGTCCCGACCGCCCCTCGGCGCGCGACCTGCTCGCGCACGTCTTCGACGCCCACCTCGAACTCCGCGGCGACCGGGCCGGTGCCGACGACGACGCGGTCGTGACCGCGGTGGCACGTCTCGGCCGTCGGCGGGTCGTGGTGCTCGGGTTCGACCGTCGTGGCGCCGCCGGCGAACCCGGCCGGCGACCGGGTCAGCCCACCGCTGCCGGTTTCCGCAAGCTGCGGCGTGCCGCCGAACTCGCCGAGCGGTGGGGGCTGCCGCTGGTCAGCTTCATCGACACGCCCGGTGCGGACCCCTCGCCCGACTCGGACCGGGCCGGCCTGGCCGCCGCCATCGCCGAGACCTTCGTGGCCGTGCTGGCGGTGCGCACCCCGACCGTCGCCGTGGTCACGGGCGAGGGTGGCTCCGGCGGCGCGCTGGCCATCGGGGCCTGCGACCGGCTGCTGATGCAGGACGACGCCGTCTTCGAGGTCATCGCTCCGGAAGGCGCCGCGTCGATCCTCCATCGCGATCCGACCCGCGCCGAGGAGGTCGCGCCCCTGCTGCGGCCGACCGCGTCGGACCTGCGGCGGCTCGAAATCTGCGATCGCGTCGTGCCCGGCCCGACCACCTACGACCCGCACACCGCGGTCACGGCCCTGCGGGCGGAGCTGGCCGCCACCATCGCCGACCTCGACGCGGCACCCGACCGGCTGGCCATGCGGCAGCGTCGCTACGGCGCCTGAGCCCTTCACGGACCTGGATACCGTGGCGACATGGTGTCCTCCCGCTCGCTCTTGCCCGCCCTGCTCGTCGGCGCGTTGCTCGTCACGGGCTGTGACCGCGACGACGCCCCGGACGCACCCGGCGCCGCACCGGCCGACCTCGACGCGCCAGCCGGTGACGATGTGCCCGACCAGGAGGGGACGCCGGCGCCGGACCCCACGGCCGGTCCCGAGGTCGCCCCTGATTCGGGCGACGCGATGACCTATGTCGCGCTCGGCGACTCGCTGGCCACCGGTGCCGGGGCGACCACGTCGTACGTCGAGGAATACGCCGAGGGCCTGCGCACCCGGACCGGCGTGGACGTCGAGCTCACCAACTTCGCGATCGACGGCTGGACCAGCCAGGATCTGCTGACCTCGCTGTACGACGACGAGGGGGTGCGCGCGGCGGTCGCTGACGCCGACCTCGTCTCGCTCGACATCGGCGGCAACGACCTGCTGCGCGCGCTGCCGCTGTTCCTGTCCGACCGCTGCGGAGGCGATGACGGGCTGCAGTGCTTTCGTGACGCCACCGACGGCTTCGAGGAGCGCTGGGGCGAGATCCTCGACGAACTGCTCGACCTGCGCGGCGGCGATGCGACCGGCATCGTGACCCTCGACCTGTACCTGCCGTTCGTCGGCGACGAGCGACTTGCCGACGACCTGGAGCGTCTGCGCCCGTCACTGGATGCCGTCAACGCCACCATCGCCTCGGCGGCGGACGCCCGCGACATCCCGGTCGCGCAGGTCCACACCGCCTTCCACGGCGAGGACGGACAGGGCGATCCGGAGGACGACTTCCTGATCTCGGTCGACGGAATCCATCCGAGCAACGCCGGCCACCGCCTGATCGCCGAGGAACTCCTGGCGCTGGGCGTGGCGTGGGCGCACACCGACTGAGCGATCCGTCCTGCCAGGGCGCGGGCCCCGCTGCCGGCTGCCTATCGTTGGCGCATGGACCACGACGACTACCTCGACGTGCTCGCGGACGAAACGGCGCGCTTCGCGCGGATCGCCACGACCGCCCCGATGTCCGCGTCCGTGCCTTCGTGCCCGGAGTGGACCACGGCCGACCTGCTGTGGCACCTCGCCGAGGTGCAGTACTTCTGGGCCCGCATCGCCGGCGAGGTCGCCGACCCCGAGCAGGTGCCCGACCTCGCCCGACCGGCGGACGAACACCTCATGGCCGTGCTCGAGGAGCAGACGCTGAGCCTGCTGCACGCCCTACGCAGCCGCCGACCCGAGGAGTGGTGCTGGTCCTGGGACGAGCGCGGCGAGTCCATCGGTTGGGTGGCGCGGCGACAGGCACACGAGGCGCTGATCCACCGGGTCGACGCCGAACTCGTCGCCGGAACGGAGGTCGGCGGATGTCCCGCGCCGCTGGCCGCCGACGGCGTCGACGAGATGCTGCGGGTGTTCCTCGACGGTGTCCCGAGCTGGGGCTCCTTCGACCCGGACGACCGCACCGCCCGCCTGGTCGCCTCGGACACCGGGGACATCTGGTCGGTGGTGTTCGGACGCTTCCGTGGGACCTCGCCCCACTCGGGCACCACCTACGACGACGACGCGCTGACCGTCGTCGAGGATCGCGCGGACGCCGAGGCCACCGTCACCGGCTCGGCGTGGGACCTCGACCGTTGGTTGTGGGGGCGCGTCGACGCGTCCGGACTGACCGTCGAGGGCGACCGGGCGCTCGCGGACCGCCTGCGGAAGCTCGCATCGATCGAGTGACGGTCCGCCGCTCAGCGCAGGCGGGCGAGCACGTCGACGAGGTCCTCGAGACTGCCGAGGTCGTGTCCGGGCAGGAACGCGTCGACGTGCGGCAGCGCCGCTGCCATGCCCCGTTGCGTCGGCGCGTACCGCGGATCACCCGCCAGCGGGTTGACCCACACGAGTCGGTGGACGCTGCGGCGCAGTCGTGCGACGGAACGGCCGAGTCGCTGCGGGTCACCGCGTTCGAGTCCGTCGGAGCACACCACCACCACGGCACCTCGCAGCACCCCGCGACGGCCCCACGTTCGCACCAGCCGGTCGACGCTGGCGGCGATGCGCGTCCCGCCGTCCCAGTCCACGACCCTCGCGGCGGCCTCGGCCAGTGCTGCATCGGGGTCACGGGTACGGAGCGCGTCGGTGAGTCGGGTCAGCCGCGTCCCGAAGGCGAACACCTCGACGCGTGCCCGGCGGCCGTGCGACCCGGCACCGGCCGCGACGGCGAACCGCAGCAACGGGCGGGCGTGGGCGGCCATCGACCCGGACACGTCGAGGAGCACCACCAGCGGCCGCGGACGTGGCCGACGCGTGAGCCGTTCGAACTCCAGCACCTCACCCTCGAACCGCATGGCCCGCTCCAGGGTGCGTGACAGGTCGAACTCCTCCCCCGCTCCCGGCATCCGGCGCCGGGTGCGTCGTGCCGGGATCGACACCCGCAGGGCGTCGACCAGCCGGTCCACCTGGTGGCGTTCGTGCTCCGCCAGCCGGTCGAAGCGGCGGTGACGCAGGCGCTCCTCGACCATGGCGAACCCGCCAGCGACCAGGTCGTCGTCGGGGGCGGCGCCACCGGAGCGGTCCGAGCCGGCATCGATGCCGGGATGCGACGCCTCGGCCACCAGCGACGGCAGCGGCGAACCCCCACCAGCCACCACCTCGGCGAAAACACGGTCGTAGACCGGAACGTGGTCGCGCCTGGAACACAGGGCGACCCGGCCGGCCCAGTAGCGGGCCTCGAGGTCCTCGGGGTCGATGCCGGCGAGGGCCGCAGCGCACGCGGTCGCCTGGCCCGTCCCCACGGCGACCCCTTCGCGGCGCAGACCGGCCGCCAGCGCCGCGACGTGCGCGGCGCCATCGTCGAGCAACCGACGTGGACCGCTCACGCCTCGATCCCGACCACCTCGTCGATCACACCGCGCACCGTGGCGAGGTCGTCGCGGTCCTTGATCACGACGCCGAGCGTGTCCGCCGCCACCTCGGCATCGAGGTGTCCGCCGAGGTCGACCGCCACCCGGGCCCAGTCGACCGTCTCAGCCACACCCGGTGGCTTGTGCAGGTCCAGCGCCCGCAACCGGGCCACCACGCCCGCGACCCGCTGCGCGAGTCCATCCGGCACGTCGGGCACGCGCGCCCGCACGATCGCCGCTTCGCGCTCGACGTCGGGGTGGTCGATCCAGTGGTAGAGGCAGCGACGTCGCAGCGCCTCGGAGAGTTCGCGGGTGCGGTTCGACGTCAGCACGACCATCGGGGGCCGCGCCGCCGTGATGGTGCCCAACTCGGGGATCGAGACCTGGAAGTCGCTGAGGATCTCCAGCAGGAACGCTTCGAACTCGTCGTCGGCACGGTCGATCTCGTCGACCAGCAGGACCGCACCGTCCCCCGCTTCGAGCGCTGTCAGCAGCGGCCGCGGCAGCAGGAACCGGCGCGTGTACAACTCGCTTTCGTGCTGGTCCGGCCGCTCCCCCGACGCCTCGAGGGTCCGCACGTGGAGCAGCTGGCGCGGGTGGTCCCAGGCGTACAGCGCCTGCGACCGGTCGATCCCCTCGTAGCACTGCAGCCGCACCAGTCGTGCCCCGAGCACCTCCGCCATGGTCTTGGCGGCCTCGGTCTTGCCGACGCCGGCATCACCCTCGAGCAACAGGGGACGACCCAACCGGTGCGCCAGGTGCAGGGCCGTGACGAGCCCTCGGTCGGCGAGATAGGCGCGCTGCGCCAGGGCGTCGGCGAGCTCGGCCGGTCCCTCGGGTCGTGCCACGAACCACTCCGTCGGTCGGGGGACGCGCAGTATCGTCGTCGGGGGCGGGAAACGCTGCCACCGACGAAGGAGCCCACATGGCCGCGTCCGATCCGGCCTGCGACGTCGCCCACGGCGACGGCGACCCGGAGCCCGCCGAGCGAAAGGTGCTGGTCGCGGTGTACGCCAACGCCGTCGCCTCGTACCTGCTGCACTGGGGCCGCGAGCTGGGCTTCCGGACGGTCCTGCTGGAACCCGACCCGTCGCGGGTCACCCGGGCACACCGCGCCGGTGCGGACGAGGTGTCGCACGACCCGGCCCGCGTGGAGGTCACCGGCGCGGACGTGGTGGTCACCGACCACCACCGCGACGACATCGGTGCCGTCATGGCACCCCTGGTCCGCGCACGACCACGCTGGATCGGCATCATGGGCTCGCCGCGGCATCAGGGACCGCACGGCGACGCCCTGCGTGCCCAGGGCGTGGACGAGGCACTGATCGCGACGGTCCGCCGCCCCATCGGCCTCGACATCGGCTCGAAGGCACCGGCGGAGATCGCCCTGTCCACGCTCGCTGGACTGCTCGCCGACCGCAACGGTCGCGACGGCGGCTTCTTCGACCACCGCTGAAACGTTCCGTTCCGGGGCCGCGTTGCGGAGGCGTCAGGCCGGGGGCGTGGTCGTGTCAGGCCTGGGTGCGGTCGGCGTCAGGCCTGCTGCGGTCGGCGTCGAGCTTGAGGCCCTCGAGCGCGATCTGGACCATCTCGTCGAAGGTGGTCTGCCGTTCGTCCGACGTGGTCGCCTCGCCGCTGCGGATGTGGTCGCTGACGGTGAGGATGGTCAGCGCGCGGGCGCCGTGCTCGGCCGCCACCCCGTAGATGCCGGCGGCCTCCATCTCGACGGCCAGCACCCCCATGGCGTTCATCATGTCGAAGTAGCCCGTCGCGCCACGTGGGTCGTAGAACAGGTCCGAGCTGTGCACGTTGCCGGCGTGGACGTCGATGCCATGTCGCTCGGCGGCCTCGGCGGCGGTGCGCAGCAGTCCGAAGTCGGCCGTGGCCGCGAAGTCGAGCCCGCCGTAGCGGGCCCGGTTCACCTGCGAATCGGTGCAGGCGCCGACGGCGAGGATGACGTCGCGCAGCTTGACGTGGTCCTGGACCGCCCCGCACGAGCCCACGCGCACCAGCCGCTTCACGCCGTACTCGTTGACGAGCTCGGTGGTGTAGATCGACGCGGACGGGATGCCCATGCCGGTGCCGAGCACCGAGACGGGCATGCCCTCGTAGCTGCCCGTGTAGGCGAACGCGTTGCGGACCGCGTTGACCTGACGGGCGTCGTCGAGGTGGTTGTCGGCGATGTGCTTGGCGCGCAGCGGATCACCTGGCAGCAGGACCGCCTCGGCGAAGTCGCCGGGGGCGGCGCTGATGTGGGGCGTGGGCGTCGGCACGTCGGTGCTCACTTGGTCCGGGGGTGTCGGGCACGGCCGGCCACGCTAGTCGCTGGCGCTTCGTGGTTCCCACCGACCGAGGTGCCGACCTCCCACGTCCTGCCGTGTCAGCTGCCCCACTCCGGTGGCGGGTCCAGGCGCCCCTCGGCGAGGTTGTAGTTCTCGCGCAGCGACCGGCACCGGCCGTCCTCCCCCATGACCAGCAGCAGGGTGCCGGCGAGCGTGACGTCGGCGCCGTCGACCGCCATCTTCGTCCAGAATTCGACCGCGGCCCGGTTGCCGTCGACGAACGGGGCGCCCATGCGCACCTCGACGTCGCTCTGGTGCGAGGTCACGCGCTCCCAGTAGGCCGCGACCCCGTCCTGCCCCACGTTCGGGTCCGCGAAGATGTCGTTGCGGTAGGTGCCGTCCTCGACGAACAGCGACGACGCCAGGGCCACGTCGGCGCGCTCCCACGCGACGCGGTAGCGCTCGACCCAGGTTGCGATGTCCACGCCGGTGTCCTCCTCAGTCGTGCCACGCTTCGTGTGTACGCGTCGTGCGACGCGGCATCATGACCTTCCGGCAAGCATGCCTCGGAGGCGATGACGAATGCCGCAGTTCTCGCTCACCTCGACCGTTCTTGGCACCCCGGACCCGCGCGGGCTCGCCTGGTTCTACCAGCGGTTGCTCGGTTGGGACCTCGGTAGCGACGAGCCGGACTGGGTCACGTTGCGCCCTGCTGACGGCAGCGCCGGCCTGTCGTTCCAGGTCGAGGACCAGCACACCCCGCCGACGTGGCCGGCCGGCCGCGACGAGCAGCAGATGCAACTCCACCTCGACCTCGAGGTGGACGACCTCGAGGCGGCCGTCGCGTACGCCGTCGACGCCGGGGCGGTCGTGGCCGAGTTCCAACCGCAGGACGACGTCCGCGTGCTCATCGATCCGGCCGGTCACCCTTTCTGCCTGTGGATCAGCACCGGCACCTGACGCTGCGGCGCAGGTGCGCCGGTGTTTTCCCACAGGCTGCCGACGATCCGATCGGGTGGTGCCCCCTGGGTCTCGTATGGTCGATCCATGCTCACGACGACCGCACCACACGCCCCCGTGCCGTACCCGCGGTTGCCCGACGGGGCGATCTCGGGACCACGGACCACCACGGTGCCTGGGTGGGCGGACCCGGCCGACACGTTCCCGGTGTTGGCCGAGGTGCCCGAGCCGGCCGGGCTGTTGGCGACGTTGCGGCAGGTGGACCGGTTGATCGCGTCCGCGATCGCGTCGATCATCCGGTTGCAGGACGCCTCAGTCGCCGAGACGGTCACCGGGTGCCGCTCGAGCAGTGGCTGCTGATCGTCGCCCGCCGTACCGGCACCGACCGCCGCATGCTGATGACGACCGCGGACGTGTGCCGACGTCTGCCCGCACTGTTGGAAGCGTTCGTGCAGGGTCGGGTGTCGTGGAGCCAGGTCCGCACCCTGGTGCTGCAGGTGCACCGGCTGCCCCACGCCGACGACGAACAGCTCGACACCGCCCTCGCAGAGTTGATCCACCGCGCCGAGGGCGGCGACGCTGACCAGCTCGGACAGCTCGCCCGCTTCATCGACCACGACTTCGGTGACCGCGGCGTCAGCGACAACGACCGTGAGGCGAGTGAGCCGGCCGAGTTCTTGGCGTTGCAGCCCCGCCTGGACGGCACCGGCGGCCGGTTCTTCGGCGAGGCCGGACCGGCCTCGTTCGCGATCCTGGAGAACGCCACCAACCCCGGCCCGCCCGAGGTGGCGACCGGACGCCGGTTCGGCCAGCACGCCGACCGCGACACCACCCGCCAGCTGGCCGAATCGGCCGGACGGCGGCGGCTGACCCGCCTGATCGACCTGCTCGACCACACCTGCGACCCCGGCGGCGGGTCCGAAGCCGACGGCGACAACCGGAGGTCGCGGCCGACCCTGCTGGTCGTCGCCGATCTCGACACCCTGTGCGACCGTGACCAGACCCCGGCCCGTCTGCTGCACCATCTCGCCGGCGGACGCATGTACCTCACCAGCACCGCGGCACGCCGGCTGGTCGACCAACGCGGCGCGGAGCTGCGTACCACCATCCTCGACGACACCGGCGCGGTGGTCGGCATCGGACGCAAACACCGGGACCCACCCGGTTGGCTCGCCGAGGGACTGCTGGCGCTGCACGACACCTGTACCGAACCGGGCTGCACCACCGCGTCACGGTCGTGCCAGATCGACCACGCCATCGCATGGCATCCCGCCCGGCCCGGCGATCTGCTCGGACGCACCGACGCCGACAACCTCGCCCCGTTGTGTACCTCGGCGAACCGGACCAAAGAAGCGGACGGCTGGACCTGCACCCAGACCGCCGACGGCACCAGACGCTGGCGCCACCCACGCACCGGCCTGACCACGACCACCATCCCCGCCGGCACCCGCCCACCCTGGCTCCCAGCCGCCAGACCCCCCGACCGGCACGAACCCCGCGCAGGACCCGACCGACACCAGCCCCGCGCCGGCCCCCTCGACGACCGACCCCGCGGCTCCCGCAGCCGGCCCCCACCCCTGGACCGACCGCCCGACCACGCCGACGACCCGGCTGCGCCCCTGCCCTTCTGAACCCGCCAACACCCACCCCACCGCACCAAGCCCACCACGATCGCGCCGCACCCGCGGCCGATCCGTGGTGGGCTCGACGTGTGCGCGGGTAGTCGCGCGAGTCAGCGCTGCCCGGTAGGTCCGCCGGAGACGCCAGCCGAGGCTCGCCGTTGGAGGCGGTAGTGCAGGCGGAGGACTTCGGCACCGTGGAGGCGGAGCTGGTGGTCGCAGCGCACCACCCCTGAAGCGTCGACGAAGACCTCGAAACGCTCCGGCAGCGGGATACGCCGGGCCCACCCGCGGTCGCTGCCGGCGGGACGCACCACCAGATAGGCGCCGTCCTCCCCGAAGTCACCGCGGGGTGACGCCAGTCGGAGGCCGCCCCCGTCCGTGGCGTCGGGACGCAGGAACACGGTCGCGCTGCCGTTGGGCAGGGGGAAGACCACGCGGATCGACGGGCGCGCCGCCCCCGGCAACCTCACGACGCCGTAGAAGCCGCCGAACACGGTGGCACCGGTCGCCCGCAGGGTCCGCTGCCACGCCGTGCCGAGGTGCCGCCCCTCGGCGTCGGCGAAGGTGATGACGCGACTCTCCATCCCGTAGACGGTGTGGAGGGGGTCGAGCGGCAGTGCGAGCTGCCGAAGTCGTCGCGCGAACAGTGCGTCGAGCACGCGGCCTCCGGGCTCGGCCCACCGCGACCATCGCGACCACACCTCGAGGTCCCACCGTGCGGTGGACTCGTAGAAGTCCCGTACCTCGCCGAGGAGCCGGGCAGCGTCGAAGCCCGGACCGTCGCAGGAACGGAAGTCGGGCAGTAACCCGCCGTCACCGTCCTCGGCGAGTGACGCCCCCACCCGTGCGGCGTGCTCGCCGATCCAGGCGTCACCGATCGCTTCGGGCGCGCCGACCGGTCCATCGAGCCACGCGTGCTCGACGAATGCGACCGGACGGCCCGTGGCGATCACCCAGCGCTGTGTGGCGCGATCGAGGAGCGCTCCGCGCAACGGTCCGGTCCCCATACCACTCCCCTGCCAGGCGAGCACCGTAGTCGTGCGCGCACCGGGGGCTACGGTCGTCGCGAAGTGTCGCCACGACGCTGGGAGGGCCGATGGTTCGCGATCCTCGCGAAGGGGTCACCGAGGACGGCACGATCACCACCGGAGCCGATGCCCGGCGGATCCCGGCCGCCTACCGCGAGACGATCGCCGATGCCGTTTCGACGTTGCGCGACACGCTCGGCGAGCTCGCCCACAGCGTCTACGTCTACGGCAGCGTCGCGACCGGCCAGGCGAGACCTCCGCGCTCGGACCTCGACCTGATCGTCGTCGTCGAGACGTCGGCGCCCGAAGCCGTTCGTGCGGCCGCCACCGGGTTGAGCCACCGGCACCGAGACCTCGTGCGCGAGGTCGCGATCGGGAGCGTGGACCTCGAGACGCTGCGTCGGCAGGACCGCGTCGGCCGCGCCGAGCGGTGCTTCCTGAAGCACTACGCCGTGCATCTGGCCGGTCCCGACCTGCGCGCCGACCACCCGACGTGTCGTGCGACGGAGGATCTCGCCTGCGGGTTCAACCGTGACCTTCGAAGGGTGCTCGACCAGGTACGGCCACCGCTGCTGGGGGCAGACGACGGGGACCAGCGCGCCGCGGCCGCCGCCCGAGCCTGCCGCAAGATCCTGATGGCGGCCGCGACGCTGCTCAGCGTCCGTGAGGGAGGCTGGTCGACCGATCGGCGGACGGCGGTGGAACTCGTCGGTCGGCACGCACCTGAGCTGTACGAGCTCGCGGCGGACGCCCTGCGCTACGGCGAGGACGCACCGATGCCGGTCGCGCCGGACGTCGGGCGCGCCGTCGAGATCGTCGACAGACTCGGGGGCTGGCTCGTCGACGAGTACGCGCGGTCGGCCGTGCGCCACGACAGCCGGTGAGCACGACACGACCGTCCGCGCTCAGCGCTCGCCGAGGATCTCCGCGTCGTGTTCGCCCAGCATCGGCGGCGGGGTCGGCGACCGACGGCCGGAGCGGGACCAGTCGACCGGCGCGCCCGGCAACTCGAGGTCACCTGCGGTCGGGTGCGTGACCCGGTCGACGAGTCCGAGGTGCTCCAGCTGGTCCCAGCCGTACACCTGGTCCATGGTGCGGATCCGGCCGGCGGGAACGCCCGCGTCGTTGAACCGGGCCATCCACGTGTCGACGTCGTCGGACACGAGCACGGCGTTGATCTCGGCCTCGAGCTCGTCCCAGTTGGCGACGCGATCACGGTTGGTGGCATAGCGGGGGTCGTCGACGGCGATCCCGACGGCCGGCGCGAAGCGCTGCCACAGGCCCTCGGAGCCCACGGCGACGTTCACCCAGCCGTCGGCACAGGTGAACGCGCCGTACGGGGCGATCGTCGGGTGGCGGTTCCCACCGGGCTCGGGCACCTCACCCGCCAGGGTCCACCGCGTGCCCTGGAAGGTGTGCACGGCGACGGCGGATGCCAGCAGCGAGGTGGAGACCCGCTGGCCCTTGCCGGTGCGCTCGCGCTCGTGGAGCGCGGCCACCACGCCGTAGGCGCCGAACATGCCCGAGAGGATGTCGGTGATGGGGACGCCCATCTTCGTCGGGGGCCCCCCGACAGGACCGGTGATGCCCATCAGGCCGGCCTCGCCCTGGATGATCTGGTCGAATCCCGAGCGCTCGCCGTCCGGGCCGCCTTCACCGAAGCCGGTGATCGACAACACCACGAGGCGTTCGTTGCGGGCTTCCAGCGCGTCGGGTCCCAGGCCGAGCCGTTCCATGACGCCGGGCCGGAAGTTCTCGACGAGGACGTCCGCCTCGTCGATGAGCGTGTGCAGGCGAGCGACGTCGTCGTCGTCCTTGAGGTCGAGGGTGACCGACTTCTTGGAGCGGTTGATGGAGAGGTAGTAGGCCGATTCGGACTCCCCCTCACCCACGAACGGCGGCCCCCAGCCGCGCGTGTCGTCACCGGCGCCCGGCCGCTCGACCTTGATCACCTCGGCGCCGGCGTCGGCCAGCATCATCGTGGCGTAGGGGCCCGACAGGGCGCGCGACAGGTCGACCACGCGGATCCCGGCCAGGGGTCCGGTCGCCGCTCGCTGCTCCGCCATGTCTGGTCCTCGTCCGCCGATGGAGATCGAGCCTAGTGGTGCGGGCGTGGCCCTCTCAGAGGACGTCGACCTCGGGGAAGGCACGACCATCGGGGTCGAGTTGGGCGTACCCCGGTCCACGGTCGAAGAACGCCGACGGCTGACCCCGCTCCTCGCGCAGGCGGGCGCGGAGGGCGTCGGTGGCATCGCCGTCGACCTGCGGGTCGTCGTCGGAACCGGTCACCACGACCCCGTAGTCGTCGCGCGCACCGTCCCGGCTGACCTTGCCCCACTGCACGTCGCGACGGACGAGGTCGGGGTCGCGTTCGAGCGGATCGCCCCAACCCCCTCCGCCCGTCGTGCGGATGCGCACGACCTGGCCGGCCCGGATCGGCTCGTCGTCCACGAGTCCCTCGAGTTCGCGTTCGTCTGGGCCTCCGGGATCGATCGTCACGCGGAACGGGGCTCCGGCCCGCCCCCCGTTGACGCCCCAGCAGGCGAGGATCGAGCGGTCCGCGATCGACATGAACGAGGCATCCTCGAGCATCCGGATCCACTTGTCGTAGCCGAGGCCTCCGCGGTACTGCCCGGGACCACCGGAGTCGGTGGCGAGACCGAGCTTCTCGACCCGGAAGGGGAACCGGGACTCGGTGAACTCCGTCGGCAGGTTTCGCGAGTCGGGCACGACGTGGATCGTGTCCTCGCCGTCGCTGTAGTAGCGACCACCGGAGCCGCCGCCGAGGACCTCGCGCATCAGGTACGAGCTGCCGTCGGCGCGGGTGCCGTAGACGCCGGTGTAGCGGATCGTCTCCTGGTCGGCGGGCATGCGGCCGTTCGTGGCCTTGGCGAGCACGCCCGCGAGGACGCCGAGGAGGCGCAGGATCACGAACGTCCGGGCGTTGGTCGGTGCGGGAAAGACCGGGGTGAGCAGCGTCCCCTTGTCGGGGAACCGCATCTCGATCAGGTCGACGATGCCCTCGTTGACGTCGAGTTCCGCCATGCGTTCGGGCGTGTCGGCGAGGTTGCGCAGGATCGGGGCGAGCCACTTCTTGAGGAAGTTGCCGTCGGCGTAGTCGCCGCAGTGGTTGATCGGACCCTTCGCCTGCGGGGAGGTGCCGGTGAAGTCGATCACCAGGCGCGCCCGGTCGGTGTCGCCGCCCTCCTTGGTCAACGTGATCCGTTGACGGTGCAGCTTCGGGGCGTCGACGCCGTCGTGCTCGGCGTAGTCCTCCCAGACGTAGGTCCCGTCGGGGATCTTCGGCAGGATCTCGCGGCGGTAGGTGTCGGTGTTGTTGGACACGATCGCGTCGAAGCAGGCCTCGACGGTGGCGACCCCGTAGCGGTCGAACAGCTCCGACAGGCGTCGCGAGCCCATCAGGCAGGCCGAGCACTCGGCGTCGAGGTCGCCGGCCAGCGACTCGGGCATCCGCGAGTTGCGGGTCATGATCGTCAGCGCCGCCTGGTTCGGCACGCCGCGGTCCCACAGCTTGATCGGCGGGACCATCAGGCCTTCCTCGAAGACGCTGCGGGCGCCCGACGGCATCGAGCCGGGGACGCACCCGCCGATGTCGTCGTGGTGCCCGAACGCCTGCACGAACGCGACGACGCGCGGCTGCTCACCGGCACTGGCATGGAAGACGGGCACCGTGACACACAGGTCCGGCAGGTGGCCGATGCCGCCCTCGGAGAGGTAGACGTCGTTGTGGAAGAACACGTCACCCGGCTGCATCGTGTCCAGCGGGAAGTCGCGCGCGACCGGATGCACCAGTGCGGAGTAGGACCGGCCGGTCAGCTTCCGCAGCTTCGCGTCGTGGATGCCGGCCCGGTAGTCGTGGGCGTCACGGATCATCGGCGAGCGCGACGTGCGGCCGATGGCGTCCTCGACCTCCTTCTCGATCGAGGCGAGCGTGCCCTGCACGATTTCGAGCACGATCGGGTCGACGCCGGTGGCGGCGAGCTCGGCGGTGGTCATCGGTCGCTCCTGTCGCGCTCGACCACGAGGTTGGCGAGGCCGTCCACGCGGGCCTGGAAGCCGGGGTGGATCGGCACGGTGGAGCCGAACTCCTCGACGATCGCCGGGCCGACGATCACGTCGCCGGCGAGCAGCCGTTCGCGGGCGTAGACCTGCGCGCCGGCGGCGGCACCCTCGAACACGACCGGCCGGTCGCCCGTGCGCGCGCGCGTCGCGTCGCCGTCGCCTTCCGGCAGGCGCGGAAGCACCGGCCGCGGGATGGGGCCGATGCCCGTCACTCGGAGATTCACCCACTCCACCGGGTGGCGGTGACGGTGCTCCCCACCGCTGGCGGCCGAATCGGCGCGATAGGCATAGCCGTAGAGGCGTTCGTGCTCGTCGTGGAACGCGTCGACCACCGAGCGCTGGAAGGCCTCGTCGATCGGCCCGTCCGGCGCGGGGACCCGCACCTCGAACGCCTGGCCGTCGTAGCGCAGATCGGCCGTGCGTACGAACCGGTGCTCGTCCGCGTCGAAGCCCTCGCGGTCGAGTGCATCGGCGGCGCGCGCCTGCAACGAGCGATAGACCGCCGCCAGTTCGTCGCGGTCGAGCGCGTCGTCGCGCACCACGTGGGTCTGGACGTAGTCGTTCTTGACGTCGACGGTCAGCAGCCCGAAGGCGGACAGGTTGCCGGGATCGCGGGGCACGATCACGGCCGGCAGGCCGAGGATGTCGATGAGCCGGCAGATCAGCAGCGGCCCCGATCCCCCGAAGGCGGCCATGGTGAAGTCGCGCACGTCGAGCCCGCGCTTGACGGTGACCTGGCGGATGGCATTGGCCTGGTTCCACGCCGAGATCTCGAGGATGCCGCGGGCGGCGTCCTCGGGCGACAGGCCGAGCTCGCCGGCCAGGGTCTCGATGCCGGCACGCGCCGCGTCGCGGTCGAGGCCGATCTCGCCGCCCAGCAGATGCGGCGGGATGCGTCCGAGGAACACGTGCGCGTCGGTGACGGTCGGTTCCGTGCCCCCGCGGCCGTAACAGATCGGACCCGGGTCGGCGCCGGCCGAGCGAGGACCGACCTTGAGGGTGCCCTCGGGGCTGATCCAGGCGATCGAGCCACCGCCCGCACCGACGGTGACGATGTCGATCATGGGGATCTTGGACGGGAACCGGCCGACGGAACCCTCGGTGGTCAGCGTCGGCTCGCCCCCGAGGACGACCGACACGTCGGTCGAGGTGCCCCCGCCGTCGCACGTGAGCAGCTTGTCGTAGCCGGCCTCGCCGGCCACCAGTGCGGCGCCGAGGGCGCCGGCCGCAGGCCCCGACAGCACCGTGGTGATCGGCTGGTGGACGACCTCGTCGGCACTGATGACGCCGCCGTTGGACTTCATGACGTAGAACGGAACGGATGCGGGGGGCTCCGCCCCCCGCAGACCCCCCGAGACCGGCTCGTCACCACGGGTGGCCTGGTCCAGGCGGGCTGCGATGTTGCGCACGTAGCGCGTGACCTTCGGCTTGACCGACGCGTCGACCAGCGTCGTGACGGTGCGCTCGTACTCGCGGTACTCGCGCAGCACCTCGCTCGACAGCGACACGACGGCGTCGGGGTGCTCGGCGGCCAGGACCTCGCGCAGACGCCGTTCGTGCCGGTCGTCGGCGTAGGCGTGCAGCAGGCACACCCCGATGGTGTCGATCCCGCGGTCGCGGAACCAGCGGGCGACCTCGACGGCGCCGTCGACGTCGAGGGGGCGCACCTCGGCGCCGGTGTGGTCGAGCCGTCCGCGGACCTCGCGGACCAGGTCGACCGGCACGATGCGGTCCGGCTTGACCCAGAAGTAGCTGTTGCCGTAGCCGTCGGGAACCGACTGCCGCGCGATCTCGAGGATGTGGCGGTAGCCCTCGGTGGTGATCAGCCCGACCCGCTCGACCGCGTCCTCGAGCAGCGCGTTGGTCGCCACCGTGGTGCCGTGCGAGACGCCGGTGACGTCCTGCCCCGACGCGCCGAGGATGTCGAGGACCTTGCGGACGCCGTCGAGGAAGCCGATCGACGGGTCGGCCGGGGTCGACGGGGTCTTGGTGGTGATGATCCGGCCGGTGTCGTGCTCCACGGCGACCACGTCGGTGAACGTGCCACCGGTGTCGATGCCGATGCGCACGCCGCCGCTGGTCTCGCGATGTTCGGACACGGTGGTCTCACTCCTGCTCATGCCGGCAACAGGGACGCGAGCAGACGTGCCGCCCCCAGGGCCAGGCCGTCGTCGTGCGCGCGGGCGACGGTCTGGACGCCCAGCGGCAGCCCGTCCGCCCCGGTCAGCCCCGGGACCGCGACGGTCGGCAGACCGAGCAGCGTCCAGGGGCGGCACAGCATCGGGTCCCCGGTCGTCGCGGCGTCGGGCGCCTCACCGAGCACGCTCGGGGCCAGCAGCACGTCGACGTCGGCGAAGACGTCGCCGAGCTGTCCCAGGCACCGCTCCCGCAGTGCGACCGCCCGGTCGTAGTCGCTGACCAACTGCCGGGCGTCGTCGAGGTAGGCGCGCAGCCGGGCGCTCAGCCGGGCGGCGTGGTGGTCGATCTCGTCGGCGAGGGCGTCGAGCACCTCGGTGCCCATCACGACCTGCTGTGCCTCGACCAGCCCGGCGAAGGCGCCGGGCAGGGTGACCTCGACGAACTCGACGTCGTCGGCGAGACGTTCGACGGCCCCGAGGATGCGCCCCCGGGCACTGCGCTCGACGGCCTGCCACCACGGCGTGCGCACGAAGCCGATGCGGGGTCGCGGACCGGGTTCGACGGGCCGGAACCGCTCGTGGTCGTCGGCCATCACGCCCAGGCCCAGCGCGACGTCGTCGACGTCGTTGCCGAGGAGGCCCACCGTGTCGAGACTCGGCGAGCACAGCTTGACCCCGTCGAGCGGCAACGCGCCGAAGGTCGGTTTGGCGCCGACGACGCCACAGAACGAGGCCGGGCGCACGACCGACCCGGCGGTCTGGGTTCCGATCGCCAGCGGCACCGTGCCGGCCGCGACCGCCGCGGCCGAGCCGCTGGAGGACCCGCCCGGCGTGCGGGTCTGGTCGTGGGGATTGCGCGTCGGACCGGGCTGGAACAGGGCGAACTCCGTGGTGACCGTCTTGCCGATGACGACGGCACCGGCGGCGCGCAGCCTGGCGACCGCGACGGCGTCGGCATCGGGCCGGCGGCCGGCGTAGATCGGGGAGCCGTGCGCGGTCGGTTGGTCGGCCGTGTCGACGATGTCCTTGACCCCGACCGGCACGCCGTGCAGCGGGCCACGCTCGTCGGCCGGCATGGCGTCGAGCGCCCGGGCCTGCACGAGTGCGGCTTCGGGATCGAGGTGCGCCCAGGCGTGCAGGTCGTCCTCGCGCGCCGCGATGGCGTCGAGGTGGCCTTGCACGACCTCGACGACCGACGTCTCGCCGGCCTCGACGCGGGCGCGGATCTCCCCGGCGGTTCCCAGCGGCGCCGTCACGGCCGCAGGCGCCGGCCGACCAGCACGCCGGCGAGCGCGACGAGCGCGCCGAGCCCGAACGCGGCCAGCAGCTCCGGCAGCCGGCTGCCGGACCCGCCCGCCGCGGCACGGCCGGCGAAGACCTGGCCGACCTCGGCGGTGGTGGCGGCCCGGGCGTCCCCCCCGACGGCGGGAGCCGCGGCCGCCGCCGGGCCGTGCAGCAGCTCGCGTTCGACGGCGGCGAAGAACTCGCCCGCTGTCTTCTTCGCGACGCCGGCCAGCATCCGCTGCCCGACGCCGCCGATCATGCCGCCGATCACGGCGTCGGCGTCGAAGGTGACGGCCGTGGTGCCGTCACCCTGCTCGGCCAGGTCGATCACCGCATCGGCGCGGATGGTGCCGGGCGCG